>NZ_JBHXLL010000021.1:0-150236 GCF_042721415.1 Kitasatospora sp. NPDC058444
CGCCCGGTTACATTCCGAACCCGGAAGCTAAGCCTCACAGCGCCGATGGTACTGCAGGGGGGACCCTGTGGGAGAGTAGGACGCCGCCGAACAATCATTCCAAAAAACCCCTGATCCATTCGGATCAGGGGTTTTTTGCGTTACCCTCTGCCAATGCAGAACCTGACCCTGACCTGGCAGTCGGCCGGGGCCGCCGCCATCGGTCTCCATGCGGGCGCGTACGCCGCGGTGAAGGGCCGGAAGCCGGCGCTGTCCGCGCTGCTGCGGGAGGCCGGCACGTTGCTGGCGCTGTTCGCGCTCTGGCAGCTGGTCGGGCACCTCTCGGTGATGAGCACGGACCACGCGCTGGACCGCGCGAGCTGGATCCACCACACCGAGCAGGTGGTCGGGCTGCCGGACGAGGCCTCCTGGCAGAAGGCGGTCACGCCGTACCCGGTGCTGGTGCGACTGGCGAACTACTACTACGCGGTCATGCACTTCGCCGTGATGCTGGGCGTCCTGCTCTGGGTGTTCGTGCGGCACCGCGAGCGCTACGCGTGGGTGCGCAACACGGTGGTGATCACGACCGCGGTCTGCCTGCTGGTGCAGTTCATCCCGGTGGCGCCGCCGCGGATGCTGCCGGAGAGCGGCTTCGTCGACGTGGCCGCCCAGTACGGGCAGTCGGTCTACGGCGGCGCGGTCGGCGGTGTGGTGGTGGCCGATCAGCTGTCGGCGATGCCCTCGGTGCACGTCGCCTGGTGCGTGCTGGCAGCGGTCGCGGTGATCCGGGTGTCGCGCAGTTCGCTGCGTTGGGTGATGGTGCTGCATCCGTTGTTGACGGTGGCCGTGGTGGTGGTGACGGCCAATCACTTCTGGTCGGACGGCATCGTGGCCGTGGCGATCCTGCTCCTCGCCTACGCCGTGCTGGCGTTGGCGGCACGCCGACGGGGCCGGGCCTCCGCCCGGACGGAGGTCGGGCCCCGCGGCACCGCGGAGGAGCGGTTGGAGCAGGTCGGTTGACCGAGGCCGGTCCCGGCCGGTTACTTGACCGGCAGGCTGATCTTCCCCCAGGAGCCGTTGCTCAGCGCGGAGGCGGCCCCGTACCAGGCGGCGAGCCCGGAGGCGGCCGCGATCCAGCCGGCGGTCTTGGCCAGGCCGCCGTAGCCGCCGAAGCTGGCGATGGCGGAGAGCAGCAGGGAGACCGTCAGCAGGCCGTAGACGGCGCGGCTGAGCAGGCCCGCGCCCCAGCCGGCGGCGGTGAGGGTGAGGGCGAGCAGGGCCCACAGCAGCAGGAAGAGTCCGGCGGCGTTCTTGCCCGCGCCGCCGGCCGCCGACCAGGTCGCCCAGAAGGCGCCGAGGGTGGTGAAGGCGGTTCCGGTGAAGCCCTCGCCGCCGCGGAGCTGCCAGAGGCCCGCGATGAAGAGGGTGACGCCGCCGAGGAGATGGGCGAGGTGGGCCGCGTTCCCGACTCCGGCGTCGTGCAGGATGCCGGTGGAGAGCAGGCCGTAGGCGAGCAGTGTGAGACCGAGCGCGAGGTAGCCGAGGTTACCCGCGTCGGCTCCGGTGGAGCGGGCGTTCGTTGCCCCGGTAGCGTCGTTGCTCACCGGAGGCTCCTTTCACTCTGGGCGCGCGCAGGGCGCAGTGACGCTGTGGTGTCGTCTCGATGAGTGGATGCGCGCGACCGCGCCGAGGGCGCACGGCTGAGAGTGTGCGCGGGCCGCGGTCGAAGGAGGTGGGCCATCGGAAGTGATGGGCCAGCGGAGAGCCGCTGGTCGCGTCCCCGCCGGAGGGAATCTCCGGTGGGATCGGTCTACCCGACCCCTCCCCGATTGCACCATTGTGAATATAACAATTTGTGACTGCGTCAGCACCGCGCCGACACCGCGTCCGTACTGCGCCGCGGGTCGGCCGCGGAGCGCTCAGGCCTTGCGCTGGGTGGGCACCCGCAGGGTCAGGATCGCCATGTCGTCGGACGGCGGCTCCGGGGCGAAGCGCTCGACCGCGCGCTGCACCCTCGCCGCGACCGCGCCGGCGGTCAGGCCGGTGCAGCCGGTGAGCACCTCGGCGAGGCCGTCGTCGCCCAGCATCCGCCGGCCCTCGCGGCGTTCGGTGACCCCGTCGGTGACGCAGAGCAGGACCTCGCCGGGGGCGAGCACCAGGTGCTCGGCGGTGAGGTCGAGGTCGTCCATGACGCCGAGCAGCGGCTGCGGGGTGGCGGCGCGGTCGACCTGGCCGTCGGTGCGCAGCCGCAGCGGCAGCGGATGGCCGGCACAGACCAGGGAGAGCTCGGTGCTGCCGTCCGGGCGGGGCGTCAGCTCGCCGTAGAGCAGGGTGAGGAAGCGGCTGCGCGAACCCTCGTCCAGGATGGCCGCGTTGAGCCGGCGCAGCACCTGCGGCGCGTCCAGGCCCTCGCGGGCGAGGAGCCGCAGCGAGTGCCGGGCCAGGCCGGTGACCGAGGCGGCCTCGGGGCCGGTGCCGCAGACGTCGCCGATGGCGAAGCCGTAGGTGCCCTCGCGGATGGTGAACAGGTCGTAGAAGTCGCCGCCGACCTCGTTGCCCTCGCCGGCCGCCTGGTAGTACACGTCCACCTCGACGCCGGGGATCTCCGGCAGGTCCGGCGGGAGCAGGCTGCGCTGGAGGGCCTGGCTGGTGGCGGTGCGCTCGGAGTAGAGGCGGGAGTTGTCCAGGGCGAGGGCGGCCCGGCGGGAGAGGTCCTCGGCGAGTTCGAGGATCTCCTGGCGGAACCTGACGCCGGCCGGGACGCCGAGCACCAGCAGGCCGATGACGCGGTTGCGGGCGGTCAGCGCGAGCACGACGGTCTCGCCGAGCAGGCCGGCGAGTTCCGGGCCGTCGGTGAGGCCGCCCGCCTCGGCGGCTTCGGCGGGGGCCGTCCAGAAGCGGACGCCGTGGGCGGGGCCGGCCTCCGGCACGGGGGTCTTGTCGAGGAGGTCGCGCAGCGGGTCGATGCGGTCCTCGTCCTCGTGCAGGACGAAGGCGAGCCTGGCCGGGGAGGAGTGGTCGGCGGTGGTGTAGACGGCGCACCAGGAGGCGAGGGTGGGGACGGCCATCTGGGCCATCAGCGCGAGGGTCTGCTCGTGTTCGAGGGTGCCGGCCAGCAGGTCGGAGGCCTCGACCAGGAAGGAGAGCGAGCCGCGGCGCAGCTGTTCGAGCTCGGTCAGCCGGGTGCTCTCGACGGCGAGGGCGACCCGGTCGGCGGCGAACTGGAGGCGCAGCGCGTCCTCGTTGTCGTAGCGGCCGGGCACGGCGGCGGCGATGCCGAGCGACCCGATCAGCCGGCCCTCGACCTTGAGCGGGACGGTGATCAGGGAGCGCATGCCGCTGTCGGAGAGCAGGGGCAGGCCGGTGGGCCGGGTGGAGAGGTCCTCGTGGACGGAGGGCAGCCGGGCGGAGTCGTAGCGGTTGCCGGTGCCGACCGGGAAGCGGGTGTGTCTGCGGTGTCCGGCGGTGAGGCCGGTGGCGGCGCGGACCTCGAACTCGGCCTCGTCGTCGGTGGTGAGCAGCAGGTACGCGGCGTCGCCGTCGAGCAGGTCGCGGGCGCGTTCGACGGTGCGCTGGAGCAGGGTGTCGAGGTCGTCGGTGGCGACCGGGCCGGCCAGCAGGTCGAGCCGGGGCCCGGCCGGGTCGGGGCGCTCGCCGGGCAGGGCCCGGGCGGGGGAGCGCAGCACCGCGCGGTCGGGTTCGAGGACGAGCAGGCAGAGGGTGGAGGGGACGCCCTCGGTGTCGCGCAGCCGGACCTGGGCGCCGTACACCTCGACCTCGTGGCCGTCCCGGCGGCGGATGCCGTAGCCGCCCTCCCAGCGGGCCATCCGCAGGGTGTCGGTCAGGCCGGGGCCGCGGGTGCCGGGGGACTCGGGCCAGACCGCGAGGTCGGCCCAGGGGCGGCCGAGGACGGCCGCGGCGGGGTACTGGAAGAGCGCCTCGGCGTCCGGGTTCCAGGCCAGCACCCGGCCGTCCTCGTCGAGTTGGACGACGGCGACGTGCACCGGGCCGGGGCCGCTGGGCAGATCGCTGCCGGGCGTCGCGGGAACGGCGTAGCGGGTGCCGAGCACCTGTGCGGGCAGCGCGAGGCGGAACCAGACGGTCTTGCGCCCGGCCGCGTACTCGACGCCCCACCGCTCGGCGAGGGCGGAGCACATCAGCAGGCCGCGACCGCCCTCGCCGTCCGGGTCGGCGTACCGGTCGGAGCCGGTGACCGGACCGCCGCCGAGCGAGGGCAGTCCGCGCTCGGGGTGGTGGTCGGTGACCTCGATCCGGACGCTCTCCTCCTCGCGCAGGCAGCAGACCTCCGCGTCGGTGCCGGCGTGCACGACGGCGTTGGTGACGAGCTCGCTGACCAGCACGACCGCGTCGTCGACGACCTCGGGCAGGCCCCAGCCGAGCAGCGCGTCCCGGACGAAACCCCGCGCGGCGGCCGCGGACCGGCCGTCGGGGTCGAAGGTGGCGGCTGCGCGCGCGGTGACCACGTTGCCACTTCTCCTCTGCTGCTCTTGCCCTGGCTGTCCGGGGTGCGGCGCCGACTCCCCGTGCGCGCCGTCGGGGTGAGCGGCGGCGCTGGGTCGGGTCGTGGCCCGGTGCAGCGCTCCACCCTACTTTCCGGTTGGTTCCCCGTGGGGGCGGGGAGTCGAAACAGGCACCAGAGAGTGATTCTGCCCACCTGTTTCGGACGGTGCGGTACGAACCGAGCGCAACCGGCCGTGCACCCGGTGCCGGTGCTGCCAGACTGGGGGGTCCGCGACGGCCGGTGCGAGCAGTACGGTCGTGTGGGTGCCGGCGCGTCGAGGACCGTCGGCACGCAGCCCAGCCGGGCCGGTGCCCGGGTGCGTGCCGCACCGGCACGGTCGGTCACCGGACAGTTCACGATGTGGGAGGGGCCCGTTGAGTTCGGCCACCAAGGACGCAACCGGAACGACGCCGCCCGCCACGCGCGGTGGGCGCCCCGGGGCCGTGCCGCGGAACGCGGCCGGCCGGCGGGCCCCGGGCCACGGTCGTGGCGCGGAGCCCGCCGAGCTGCGCAAGCTGCTGTCGGCGCTGACCGCGATGAGGGACGGCAACTTCCGCCGCCGGCTGACCGTCCCGGGGGACGGGCCGCTGGCCGAGATCGCCGCGGTGTTCAACGAGGTCGCCGAGCGCAACCAGCACCTGACGGGTGAACTGGCGAGGGTCCGGCGCGCGGTGGGCCGCGAGGGCCGGCTGAACGAGCGGCTGGAGACCGGTGCGGGCGAGGGCGCCTGGATGGCGGCGGTCGACAACTGCAACGCGCTGATCGACGACCTGGCCCGTCCGATGGCCGAGGTGGGCCGGGTGCTCACCTCGATCGCCGAGGGCGACCTGGACCAGAAGATGGAGCTGCGCTCGCTGCACAGCAACGGGGTGAGCCACCCGCTGCGCGGCGAGTACCTGAAGATCGGGCGGACCGTGAACGGGCTGGTGGACCAGCTCTCCGAGTTCACCGACGAGGTGACCCGGGTGGCCCGCGAGGTCGGCACCGAGGGCAAGCTCGGCGGTCAGGCCAAGGTCCGCAGCGTGTCCGGCAGTTGGAAGGACCTGGCGGACTCGGTCAACACCATGGCGGGCCGGCTGACCGCCCAGGTGCGCAACATCGCCCAGGTGACGACGGCGGTGGCCAAGGGCGACCTGTCCCGCAAGGTCACCGTCGAGGTGGCCGGTGAGATGCTGGAGCTGAAGAACACCGTCAACACGATGGTGGACCAGCTCAACGGGTTCGCCGCCCAGGTCACCGCGGTGGCCCGGGACGTGGGGACGGAGGGCCGGCTCGGCGGGCAGGCCCAGGTACCGGGCGTGGCCGGGGTCTGGCGGGACCTCACCGACTCGGTGAACTTCATGGCCGACAACCTGACCGGCCAGGTCCGCAACATCGCCCAGGTGACCACGGCGGTGGCGCGCGGGGACCTCTCGCAGAAGATCGAGGTGGACGCGCGCGGCGAGATGCTGGAGCTGAAGAACACCATCAACACGATGGTCGACCAGCTCTCCGGCTTCGCCGAGCAGGTGACCCGGGTGGCCCGCCAGGTGGGCACCGAGGGACGGCTCGGCGGCCAGGCGCAGGTGCCCTGGGCGGCCGGGGTCTGGCGGGACCTGACCGACAACGTCAACTTCATGGCGAACAACCTCACCGATCAGGTGCGGAACATCGCCCAGGTGACGACCGCGGTCGCCAAGGGAGACCTGTCGCAGAAGATCCAGGTCGACGCGCGCGGGGAGATCCTGGAGCTGAAGAACACCATCAACACGATGGTGGACCAGCTGGGCGCCTTCGCGGACGAGGTGACCCGGGTCGCCCGGGACGTCGGCACCGAGGGCATCCTCGGCGGCCAGGCCAGCGTGCCCGGCGTGGCCGGGATCTGGAAGGACCTGACCAACTCCGTCAACCTGATGGCCAACAACCTGACCAGCCAGGTCCGGAACATCGCCGAGGTGACCACGGCGGTGGCGCGCGGCGACGTCTCCAAGAAGATCACCGTCGACGCCCGGGGCGAGATCCTGGAGCTGGTGACGACCGTCAACACCATGGTCGACCAGCTGTCGGCGTTCGCCGACGAGGTGACGCGGGTGGCCCGCGAGGTGGGCACCGAGGGCATCCTCGGCGGCCAGGCCCGGGTGCGCGGGGTGTCGGGCATCTGGAAGGACCTGACCGACAACGTCAACTTCATGGCGTCGAACCTGACCGGACAGGTGCGCAACATCGCCGAGGTCGCCGGCGCGGTGGCCCGTGGCGACCTCTCCAAGAAGATCGCCATCGACGCCCAGGGCGAGGTGGCGGCGCTCGCCGCGACCCTGAACACCATGGTCGACCAGCTGTCCTCCTTCGCGGTGGAGGTCACCCGGGTGGCCCGCGAGGTCGGCACCGACGGCACCCTGGGCGGCCAGGCGAGCGTGCCGGGCGTGGCCGGCATCTGGAAGGACCTGACCGACAACGTCAACCAGATGGCCAACAACCTCACCGGACAGGTGCGGAACATCGCGCTGGTGATCACGGCGGTCGCCCGCGGCGACCTCTCGCAGAAGATCGACGTCGACGCGCGCGGCGAGATCCTCCAGCTCAAGACCAACATCAACACCATGGTCGACCAGCTCTCGGCGTTCGCCGACGAGGTCACCCGGGTGGCCCGCGAGGTCGGCACCGACGGGCGGCTCGGCGGCCAGGCCCGGGTGCCCGGGGTGGACGGCACCTGGCAGGACCTCACCGAGTCGGTGAACGAACTGGCCAACAACCTGACCCGGCAGGTGCGCGCGATCGCCCAGGTCGCCACCGCGGTCACCAGGGGCGACCTGAGCCTGCGGATCGACGTGGACGCCGCGGGCGAGCTCGACGAGCTCAAGGACAACATCAACCAGATGATCGCCAACCTGCGCGAGACCACCCGCACCAACCAGGAGCAGGACTGGCTCAAGACCAACCTGGCCCGGATCTCCGGTCTGCTCCAGGGCCGCCGGGACCTGGAGGCGGTCGCCTCGCTGATCATGACCGAGCTGACCCCGGTGGTCTCCGCCCAGCACGGCGCCTTCTTCCTCGCCCAGCCGGCCGGCCGCACCGCCGAGCTGATCACCGAGGACGACGACGAGAACGACACCGTGCTGCGCCTGATCGGCAGCTACGGCTACCAGCGGCGGGCGATGCCGACCACCTTCCGCCCGGGCGAGTCGCTGATCGGCCAGGCGGCGGTGGAGAAGCGGGCGATCATCCTCAAGGAGGCGCCGCCCGGCTACCTGAAGATCGCCTCCGGGCTCGGCGAGGCCTCCCCGGCCCACATCGTGGTGCTGCCGGTGCTGTTCGAGGGCCGGCTGCTGGGCGTGATCGAGCTGGCCACCTTCAGCTCCTTCACCACCGTCGCGCTGGACTTCCTGAACCAGATCGCCGACCTGATCGGCGTCACCGTCAACACCATCAGCGTCAACACCAAGACCGAGGGCCTGCTGCTGGAGTCCCAGCGCCTCACCGCCGAACTCTCCATGCGTTCCGCCGAGTTGGAGGCGCGTCAGGAGGAACTGGAGCGCACCAACGAGGAGTTGCAGGAGAAGGCCGAGCAACTCGCCCAGCAGAACCGCGACATCGAGATCAAGAACAGCGAGATCGAGGAGGCCCGGCAGGTCCTGGAGGAGCGGGCCGAACAGCTCGCCCTGGCCTCCCGGTACAAGAGCGAGTTCCTCGCCAACATGTCGCACGAGCTGCGCACCCCGCTCAACTCGCTGCTGATCCTGGCCAAGCTGCTCTCCGACAACAACGAGGGCAACCTCTCGCCGAAGCAGGTCGAGTTCGCCGACACCATCCACGGCGCGGGCTCCGACCTGCTCCAGCTGATCAACGACATCCTCGACCTGTCCAAGGTCGAGGCCGGCAAGATGGACGTCCGCCCGGCCCGGATCGCGCTGGTCCAGCTGGTCGACTACGTCGAGGCCACCTTCCAGCCGGTCGCGCTGGACAAGAACCTGGACTTCGCCGTCCGGGTCTCGCCCGCCCTGCCGGTCACCCTGCACACCGACGAGCAGCGGCTCCAGCAGGTGTTGCGCAACCTGATCTCCAACGCGGTGAAGTTCACCGACGCCGGAGCCGTCGACTTCTCGATCCGTCCGGCAGGCGCGGAGGTCCCGCAGCACGTGCGCGAGCGGCTGCTGGAGTCCGGCTCGATCAAGGGGCCGGACGACGAGCTGATCGCCTTCGCGGTCTCCGACACCGGCATCGGCATCCCCGGCAACAAGCTGCGGGAGATCTTCGAGGCGTTCAAGCAGGCCGACGGCACCACCAGCCGCAAGTACGGCGGCACCGGCCTCGGACTGTCCATCAGCCGGGAGATCGCCCGGCTGCTCGGCGGCGAGATCCACGCCGAGAGCGAGCTGGGCAAGGGCTCCACCTTCACGCTCTACCTGCCGCTGCGCACCGAGGCCCCGGAGGCCGTCGGCGAGCCCCGCCAGATCGTGCCGAGCGGCCTGGCGCCGCGCGCCTCGGTCGGGGTGACCCCGGTGGGCCTGCCGGTGCCGGTCGGCGAGAACCCGGCCGACCACTGGGCCCAGGAGGTCCGCGAGCTGGCCGAGGAGCGCCGCCGCGGCGCCGTGGAGCGCCGGCGCAGCGCCGCCCTGGAGAGCGCCGCCGGGCCGCGGACGGTGGAGCACGTCCAGCCCCGCCCGGTCAACGGCGACCGGCGCTTCGACGGCCAGCAGGTGCTGATCGTGGACGACGACGTCCGCAACGTGTTCGCCCTCACCAGCGTGCTGGAGCAGCACGGCCTGACCGTCCTGTACGCGGAGAACGGCCGCGAGGGCATCGAGATGCTGGAGCAGCACGAGAACGTGGCGCTGGTCCTGATGGACATCATGATGCCGGAGATGGACGGTTACGCGACCACCGAGGCGATCCGCCGGATGCCCCAGTTCGCCGGCCTGCCGATCATCGCGCTGACCGCCAAGGCGATGAAGGGCGACAAGGAGAAGTCGTTGCAGGCGGGCGCCACCGACCACATCACCAAGCCGGTGGAGACCGACCACCTGCTGACGGTGATGCGCGAGTGGCTGAACGGCGGCCGCGCGTGACCGCGCCGGGAGGCGTGAACCCCGGACCGGGCCCCGGGGTTCACGCCGTCCGGGCGGTCGGTTTGCTGGCGGTCGGGCCCGGGAACCGGGTAGGGTCACCGATCGTTGCGAACAGTGACCGGACGGCGACACGCTGGTGAGCGTGCGCCGGAGCACGGACTGCGCGCCGCTCCGGATCGGGTCACGACGGGGCGATGTGCCGGGCGAGGGGGTGCGGCTAGCATGACCGGGGTAGCGGTGGGCAGTACGCGGGTGCCTGCACCGGGCGGCAGGCAGGCGACAGGAGGGCGAGCCCTGATGCAGAAGGCCAAGATCCTCCTGGTCGACGACCGACCGGAGAACCTGCTGGCGCTGGAGGCGATCCTCTCGGCCCTGGACCAGACACTGGTCCGCGCGGCCTCCGGTGAGGAGGCGCTGAAGGCGCTGCTCACCGACGACTTCGCGGTGATCCTGCTGGACGTCCAGATGCCGGGGATGGACGGCTTCGAGACCGCCGCCCACATCAAGCGCCGCGAGCGCACCCGGGACATCCCGATCATCTTCCTGACCGCGATCAACCACGGCCCCCACCACACCTTCCGCGGCTACGCGGCCGGTGCGGTGGACTACATCTCCAAGCCCTTCGACCCGTGGGTGCTGCGCGCCAAGGTCTCCGTCTTCGTCGACCTGTACGCGAAGAACTGCCAGCTGAAGGAGCAGGCCGCGCTGCTGCGCCTGCAACTGGAGGAGGGCGGCGACGACCAGGCCCTCGGCGGGGCGCTGCTGGGCGAGCTGTCCGCGCGGCTGGCGGCGGTCGAGGAGCAGGCGGAGGCGCTCGGCAAGCAGCTGGACGGGGGCGAGGACGCCGGGGTGGCCGCCACCACCGCGCACCTGGAGCGCAAGCTCGCCGGGCTGCGCCGGGCCCTGGACGCGATGCGCCCGGGCAGTTCCTGATCCCGTCCTGATCCCCACGCGGTGGTTCACCCGTCCGGGTGGTCCGGTGTGGCGACCGGGTGAATCCCGGTCAGGGTGACGGTGTGTCTGCGACACGTCCGGGCGCCCGGGCTCGGGCGCATGTGCAGTGGTCGTCCGCCCCGGTAGGCTGCTGACCCATGGCCACTCGCACGCCCGGGAACGCAGCACGTAAGACGAGTCCGGGACCGTCCAAGAAGGCCGCGGCGAAGGCCCCGGGCAAGCCGCCCGCGAAGAAGGCGGCGGCGAAGAAGGCGGCTCCCGCGAAGAAGACGGCGGCGAAGGCGGCCCCGCCCGCGCCGAAGCCGTCCAGGTCGGTGCTGATGGGCGCGCTCAACGCCCTGGGGAGCCCGATCGCCGCGATCTTCCGGGGCTTCGGCGACGGTGCCAAGAACCTGCATCCGGACCACCGCAAGGACGGCGTGGGCCTGCTGCTGTTCGCGCTCGCGCTGGTGACCGCGGCCGGCACCTGGTTCAGCCCCCAGGGCTGGCTGGGCGAGGGGGCCACCGCCGTGGTGTCCGGGCTGTTCGGCCGGCTCGACGTGCTGGTGCCGTTCCTGCTGGCCGCGATGGCGATCCGGCTCTGGCGCCATCCGGAGCTGCCGGAGGCCAACGGGCGGATCATGATCGGGCTGAGCGCGCTGCTGGTCGGCGTCCTGGGCCTGGTCCACATCGGCTGCGGCGCGCCCATGATGGGCAGCGGCGCCTCCCGGATAAGGGCGGCCGGCGGAATCATCGGCTGGGCCGCGTCCACCCCGATGATGGCCGCCGCCGGGCCGGCGCTCGCCGTGCCGCTGCTCCTGCTGCTGGCCTTCTTCGGCCTGCTGGTGGTCACCGCCACCCCGATCAACCGGATCGGCGAGCGGGTGCGGGGGATCGGCATACGGCTGGGCGTGGTCGAGCCCAGGCCCGAGGACGAGCTCCATTGGGGGCGCACGCCGGAGCGCGAGCTGTCCACCGACCCGCCGGAGGACGCCGACCCCGACGCGCTGCCGTTCACCGTGGAGACCGACGGTGACGACCCCTCGGACGAGGTGGCCGCCCGCCGGCGCCGCCGCCGGCGCAAGCAGACCGAGGAGCCGGAGGACGCCGAGCGGATCTCCCTGGACAAGGAGCCGCTGGACCCGTACGCCACCCGCGACCTCGCCGCCGGCGCCGCCGCGGACCTGGACGGCGCCCTGGTCTACGGCGTGCCCGCCTCCTCCGCGGTGGCGGACATGATGCACCAGGTGCAGGACCGCACCGCCCCGCCGGAGGAGCCCGCCGTCCCGGCCGCCCGCGGCGGCCGCCCGGGCGCCCCCGAGGAGCACGGCGCGGCACCGGTGCGGATGGAGCAGTTGCAGTTCGGCGAGGGCATCACCTACGCCCTGCCCTCGCTCGACCTGCTGGAGCGCGGCGGCCCGGCCAAGGCCCGCAGCGCCCTCAACGACGAGGTGGTCGCCCAGCTCACCGGCACCTTCGCCGAGTTCAAGGTGGACGCCAAGGTCACCGGCTTCACCCGGGGGCCGACGGTCACCCGCTACGAGGTCGAGCTCGGCCCGGCGGTCAAGGTGGAGCGGATCACCGCGCTCGCCAAGAACATCGCGTACGCGGTGGCCAGCCCGGACGTGCGGATCATCAGCCCGATCCCCGGGAAGTCCGCGGTCGGGATCGAGATCCCCAACCGGGACCGCGAGATGGTCAACCTCGGCGACCTGCTGCGCTCGCGCACGGCCGCCGAGGACACCCACCCGATGGTCGTCGGCATGGGCAAGGACGTCGAGGGCCACACCGTGATGGCCAACCTCGCCAAGATGCCGCACATCCTGGTGGCCGGCGCGACCGGCGCGGGCAAGTCCTCCTGCATCAACTGCCTGATCACCTCGATCCTCGCCCGGGCCACCCCGGACGAGGTGCGGATGGTGCTGGTCGACCCCAAGCGGGTCGAGCTGACCGCGTACGAGGGCATCCCGCACCTGATCACGCCGATCATCACCAACCCCAAGAAGGCCGCCGAGGCCCTCCAGTGGGTGGTGCGCGAGATGGACATGCGCTACGACGACCTCGCGGCGTTCGGCTTCCGGCACGTGGACGACTTCAACGCGGCGGTGCGGGCGGGCAAGGTCACCCCGCCGCTGGGCAGCGAGCGCGAGCTGACGCCGTACCCGTACCTGCTGGTGATCGTCGACGAGCTGGCCGACCTGATGATGGTCGCGCCGCGCGACGTCGAGGACTCGGTGGTCCGGATCACCCAGCTGGCCCGCGCGGCCGGCATCCACCTGGTGCTCGCCACCCAGCGGCCCTCGGTGGACGTGGTCACCGGCCTGATCAAGGCCAACGTGCCGTCCCGGCTGGCCTTCGCGACCTCCGCGATGGCCGACTCCCGGGTCATCCTGGACCAGCCCGGCGCGGAGAAGCTGATCGGCAAGGGCGACGCGCTCTTCCTGCCGATGGGGGCCAGCAAGCCGGTCCGCATGCAGGGCGCGTTCGTCACCGAGGCGGAGATCGCCAGGGTGGTGCAGCACTGCAAGGACCAGCTGACCGCCGTCTACCGGGACGACGTGATGGCCGGTGCCGGGCCGAAGAAGGAGATCGACGAGGAGATCGGCGACGACCTGGACCTGCTGATCCAGGCGGCCGAGCTGGTGGTCTCCACCCAGTTCGGCTCGACCTCGATGCTCCAGCGCAAGCTCCGGGTCGGCTTCGCGAAGGCGGGCCGGCTGATGGACCTGATGGAGTCGCGGGGGATCGTCGGCCCGAGCGAGGGCTCCAAGGCCCGCGACGTGCTGGTGAAGCCGGACGAGCTGGACGGGGTGCTGATCACCCTTCGGGGCTGACGGACGGGTCCGGTCGGGGGCTGGCCCGTGTCCTGACCCGGGTGTCACTCGTTCGGAGGAGGGTAGGCGCCGTGTGGGGAACCGAACGTACGTACACCGCGTCACACGGCGGAAAGCGAACCCCGGGCTCCCCGCGCGGCCGCGCTGACGACCCGTCAGCGCGGTGCCGGACCCCGGTCGGATCGGGTGCGCGCATTCGGGCCCGTTCCGCTTGAGAAACGATCCGCCAGCGCCCCTAGACTGTTCCCCAGCAGGTGGCCATCCGCTCGAAAGGCGTGCCCCGTGACCATCGGCAAGTCCTCCGACCGCGAGAACGCCACGTCGTCCGTCGAGCCGACCGACGACCTGACGCAGGCGGCCGATGCCCCGAGCATCGGCCGGGTGCTGTCCACCGCCCGGATCGACGCGGGGCTCACGGTGGACCAGGTGAGCACCGCCACCCGGGTGCGGGTGCCGATCGTCCATGCCATCGAGGCGGACGACTTCGCCCGCTGCGGCGGCGACTTCTACGCCCGCGGGCACATCCGCCTGATCGCCCGGGCGATCGGCCTGGACGGCGAGGCCCTGGTGGCCCGGTACGACGCCGCGCACGGCGGCCCGCCCGCCGCCAGGCGCCCGGCGACCCAGCTGATCGACAGCGGCCCGATCAAGGTGCCCCGCCGCGGCCGGCCGAACTGGGCGGCCGCCATGGTCGCCGCGATCGTCGCCGTGGTCGCGCTGATCGGCTTCAACCTGGTGAGCGGCAACGGCGGGCGCGGGACCGCCGGCTCGGCCAGCGCGCCGCTGCCCAGCGGTTCCGGGACCGGCTCGGTGGCCCCCGCCGCCACGCCCGCCGTCCAGCCGCCGGCGCCCGCGCCGAGCGCCGCCGCGATCGCCGCCGTCCCGGCCGACAAGGTCACCGTGAAGCTGGTCGCCGAGGGCACCAGCTGGGTCTCGGCGATGGACGGCAACGGCAAGTCGCTGTTCCAGAACAACATCGGCAACGGCCAGGACCAGACCTTCACCGACCCCAAGCAGATCAAGCTGGTGCTCGGCAACGGCGGGGCCGTGCACGCGTACGTCAACGGGAAGGACCTCGGCCTCCTCGGCAAGGACGGCCAGGTGGTGCACGTCACGTACACCCCCGGAGACCCGCAGGCGGGCTGACCACAGGGGGCGCGAGGCCCGCTGATGATCAGCTGATCCGAGGCGCGCGGCCTCCGGGGCGAACGGCACCGGAGCCCGCGCGTTAATCTTGGCCCTATGCCTGAACGCCGCACTGTCGCCCTTGTCACGCTCGGATGCGCCCGCAACGAGGTGGACTCCGAGGAACTCGCCGGGCGACTGGAAGCCGACGGCTGGTTGCTCGTCGACGACGCCGCCGAAGCGGACGTCGCCGTGGTCAACACCTGCGGCTTCGTCGAGGCCGCCAAGAAGGACTCCGTGGACGCCCTGCTGGAGGCCAACGACCTCAAGGGACACGGCCGCACCCAGGCCGTCGTCGCGGTCGGCTGCATGGCCGAGCGGTACGGCAAGGAGCTCGCCGACGCGCTGCCCGAGGCGGACGGCGTGCTCGGCTTCGACGACTACACCAACATCTCCGACCGCCTGCAGACCATCCTCTCCGGCGGCCACCACGCGCCGCACCTGCCGCGCGACCGCCGCAAGCTGCTGCCGATCAGCCCGGCCGAGCGGCAGTCCGCCGCCGAGTCCGTGGCGCTGCCCGGCCACGGCGCCGAGGCCCCCGCCGAGCCGATCGCCGACCTGCCCGACGGCCTCGCCCCCGCCTCCGGCCCGCGCACCCTGCGCAAGCGGCTGGACGACAACCCGGTGGCCTCGGTCAAGCTCGCCTCCGGCTGCGACCGCCGCTGCTCCTTCTGCGCCATCCCGGCCTTCCGCGGCTCCTTCATCTCCCGCCGCCCCTCCGACGTGCTGAACGAGGCCCAGTGGCTGGCCGGGCAGGGCGTGCGCGAGATCGTCCTGGTGAGCGAGAACAACACCTCGTACGGCAAGGACCTCGGCGACATCCGGCTGCTGGAGACGCTGCTCGGCGAGATCGCCGCGATCGAGGGCGTCGAGCGGGTCCGGGTCTCCTACCTCCAGCCGGCCGAGATGCGCCCGGGCCTGATCGACTCGATGACCGGGACCGCCGACGTGGTGCCCTACTTCGACCTGTCCTTCCAGCACTCGGCGCCCGCGGTGCTGCGCCGGATGCGCCGCTTCGGCTCCACCGACCAGTTCCTGGAACTGCTGGGGACCATCCGCGGCAAGGCCCCGCAGGCCGGCGCCCGGTCCAACTTCATCGTGGGCTTCCCCGGCGAGACCGAGGAGGACTTCGCCGAGCTGGAGCGCTTCGTCACGCACGCCGGCCTGGACGCGATCGGCGTCTTCGGCTACTCGGACGAGGACGGCACCGAGGCCGCGACCTACGACGGCAAGCTCGCCGAGGACGTGATCGCCGACCGCCTGGACCGGCTGAGCCGGCTGGCCGAGGAGATGACCGCCCAGCGGGCCGAGCAGCGGATCGGCACCGAGGTCGAGGTGCTGATCGAGTCGATCGAGGACGGTGTGGTCGAGGGCCGCGCCGCCCACCAGGCCCCGGAGACCGACGGCCTGACCACCCTGGAGGGCGTCGACGCCCCCGAGGTCGGCCAGTTCTGGCGGGCCAAGGTGGTCGCCAGCGAGGGCGTGGACCTGATCGCCGAGGCGCTGGAGCAGGTGCGACTGCCCGGGACCGCGGGGGTCGAGGCCTCGGGAGCCGGGGAATGACCAAGGGGCCGGGCGCCCCGGCCGCGGCCCACCCGGGCAGACCGGTGGCCGCGGCGCCGTCCGCCCCGGGGGTCTGGAACATCGCCAACGTGCTCACGATGGTCCGGGTGCTGCTGGTACCGGTCTTCGTGGCGCTGCTGTTCGCCGGCGGCGGGCACGACCCCAAGTGGCGCTCGGTCGCCTGGGCCGCGTTCGCGATCGCGATGATCACCGACCTGTTCGACGGTGAACTGGCCCGGCGCAAGGGCCTGGTCACCGACTTCGGGAAGATCGCCGACCCGATCGCCGACAAGGCGATCATGGGCTCGGCGCTGATCGGCCTCTCGCTGCTCGGCGACCTGCCCTGGTGGGTCACCGTGGTGATCCTGGCCCGCGAGCTCGGCATCACGCTGATGCGGTTCTGGGTGATCCGCTACGGGGTCATCCCGGCCAGCCGCGGCGGCAAGCTCAAGACGCTGACCCAGGGCACCGCGGTCGGCATGTACGTCCTGGCCCTGACCGGCTGGCTGGCCACCGGGCGGGCCGTGCTGATGGGCCTGGCGGTGCTGCTGACCGTCGGCACCGCGCTGGACTACATCGGACAGGCGCTGCGACTGCGCCGCGAGGGACAGGCCGCGGCCCGGGCGGGCCGCTGAGCGACGGGGGAAACCTGGTGGCGGAGCGGGACGTGGCGGCGCCGGACGCGGTGGCGCGGGACTACGAGCTGGCCGAGCGGGCGCACGCCGCGCTGCGGGCCGAGGGCGGCACGCTGGCCGTCGCCGAGTCGCTGACCGGGGGTCTGCTGGCCGCCGCCCTGGTGGACGTCCCCGGGGCGTCCACGACCTTCCGGGGTTCGGTCACCGCGTACGCGACCGAACTGAAGGCTTCGGTGCTCGGGGTGGACGAGGGCCTGCTGGACGTGTACGGACCGGTCCACCCGGTGGTGGCCCGGCAGATGGCCGAGGGCGTGCGCGGGTTGCTGGGGGCCACGTACGGGCTCGCGACCACCGGGGTGGCCGGGCCGGACCCGCAGGACGGGCAGCCGGTGGGCACCGTACACCTGGCGGTCGCCGGCCCGGGGGGAACTCTGGTCAGTTCTCCCCGGCTGTCGGGCGGTCGTGCCACAATCCGTCACGGGGCGGTGACCGCCGCGCTGGAGCTGCTGGTCGGTCGTTTCGCCCGGTAGGGGCCCGGCTGGAGGGGATCTCCACCGAACCGAGATCCGGCGATCTGGCGCGCGGGTATGGGACAGCTGGAGGATCGTGTTACATCCAACAGCCTGGTTGGGCAGAAACCAGGTGGCGAACGAGTTGCGTGACGGTGGCCGGGTGAGCCGCTACGGGTACCACGACGGGCCCGCGAACCCGGGCAGGACACCGGAACGAGGAGGGGGACGGCCTTGCAGCCCAGAGTGAACACGACCAGGGTCCCCGCACGCGAAGCGGGCAAGGCGGTACGGTGGGGACGTGACATCTCGATCCGCAGTCCGAGGAGGGAGGCACCGATGATCCTGCTCCGTCGCCTACTGGGCGATGTACTGCGTCGGCAGCGCCAGCGCCAGGGCCGCACACTCCGCGAGGTGTCGGCGGCCGCCAGGGTTTCGCTCGGATACCTCTCCGAGGTCGAGCGGGGCCAGAAGGAAGCCTCGTCGGAGCTGCTCTCCGCCATCTGCGACGCACTCGACGTCCGGATGTCCGAAGTCATGCGCGAGGTCAGCGACGAGCTGTCGCTCGCCGAACTTGCGGCGATGGCCACCCTCTCCGAAGGTGATCTGCTGAGGCCGGTACTCGAACCGGTTCCGCTGCCCGCCCCCGGCACCGACCGGGCGAACATGTCGCCCAAGGCCGCCGCGATGGACGTGGTCGCCGCCTGATCCCGGCCTCGACTCCCGGGCGTCCCTGCCCGGGGCGAGCGAAGGGAGGGCGGTCGTGCGAACAGACGCGCAGACGCGCCCGATGGTCCGAATACGGGCCCGGGCGCGGCTGTTCCCGCGGGTACGGCGTCCGGTGCGGTGGCTGCTGGCGGTCTCGGTGGCCGGGTTCCTCTGGTGGCTCCTGGTGGTCCGCGGACAGCTGACCGACGGTGCGGTGCTGGGGCTGCTCGCGGCCGGCGGCTGGGGGCTCGGTCTCATCCCGGTCCACGCCGACCGGAACGCCACCGGCCCGGCCCGGCGCCCGCGCGCGGAGCCGCTGGGCCCGGCGGACCCGGTGGACGCACCGCCGCCGCCGATCGGGTGATTCGACGTGGCCGGAGGCCGCGGGGTCGTCGACCCCGCGGCCTCCGGCGTTCCGCCGCCCCCGCGCGGTTCCCGCGCCGGGGTCGGTTCCCGCGCCGGGGATCGGAAGGCGCGGTCAGGGACGCAGCCGCAGCCCGCGCGGGGTGGCGTGGAAGCCTGCCTCCTCCAGGGCGCGGCCCAGGTCCGAGCCGAGGGCGGGCACGCCGTTGGCCCGCTCGACCGTGACGCCGCCGAGCGCGCCCTCCCGGACGGCGGCCGCGAGCGCCCCGGCCGCCAGTGCCCGGGTGGCCTCGTCCTCCGGCCAGGCCAGCAGGGACTTGCCGCCGCGCTCGACGTACAGCGCCAGCTCGCCGTCCACCAGGACCACCAGGGCGCCCGCCTTGCGACCCGGACGGTGGGCGGTGGACTCCTTGCCTCCCGGGGCGGTGGGCGGTTCGGGCCAGGGCAGGGCGGCGCCGTAGGCGTTGGCCGGATCGGCGGCGGCCAGCACCAGGGTCTGCGGCGGTTCGCCGGCCGGGGCGGCCGGCCACTCGGCGGCCCGGGCCCGCTCCAGCCGGCCGTTCACCGAGCGCAGCCGGTCGGCCGCGCCCTCCATGGCGAACTGGGCGCCGCCCAGGCCCTCGACGAAGTAGCCCCGGCGGGCCCGGCCGCGCTCCTCCATCGCGGCGAGCACCCGGTAGACCCCGGCGAAGCCGCCGGGCACCCGTTCGGCCGCCACCGCGCCCCGGGTGAGCAGGCCGTGCCGGTCCAGCAGGCTCTGCGCCTGGGCGGTGGCCCGGACCGTCGGGTCGGCGGCGAAGGCGGGCAGCAGCGACCAGCGGCCGGCCACCGTCGGCGGGCCGCTGCGCGGGGCGCCGCCGACCCGGCCGAAGGCGCGGCCGGCGCCGCCGTAGCGGCCGCGCGGGGTGGACCGCGGTGCGCGGTGGGCGGTGGCGCCCGCCGTCCGGCCGGAGCCGAGCAGGGCGCGCAGCGGGGCGAGGGTGTCGTTGGTGACGTAACCGGCCCAGACCAGGTCCCAGAGCGCCTCGACGACCTCCGGCTCGGCGGTCTCCTCCGGGAGCTGCTGGACGAGTTGGCGGAAGAACAGGCCGTAGCCGCCGGCCAGCGCGGACATCAGGGCGCTGTGCACCGGGGTGAGCGCGGGCGGGACGGGCTCGGGGCGCAGCAGGTGGGCGTTCTCGGCGAGGTGCAGGGTGAGCCAGCCGTCCTTGCCGGGCAGGGCGCCGGCCCCGCACCAGCCGACCTCGCCGGCCGCCGTCAGCTCGTCCAGCAGGCCGGGGGAGTAGTCGGTGAGCCGGGCCGGGAGGATCAGCTTCTCCAGCGCGGAGGCGGGCAGGGCGGTGCCCTGGAGCTGCTCGACCACCCGCAGCAGGCCGTCCGGGCCGCGCAGCCGGTGGCCGGACAGGTGCTGCCACTGCGGGAGGAAGGCGGCCAGGGCGCGCGGCGGGACCGGCTCGACCTCCTGGCGCAGGGCGGCCAGCGAACGGCGGCGCAGCCGGCGCAGCACCTCGGCGTCGCACCATTCGGCGGCGGCGGTGTGGTGCTCGGCGGGTGGGAGGTAGTGGCCCTGGACCAGGCGGCCGGCGGCGGTCAGACGGTGCAGGGTGCCGGTGACCACGGCGGTGCCCAGGCCGTAGCGGGCGGCGGCCTCGGCGGCGGTGAACGGGCCGTGGGTCCGGGCGTGGCGGGCGATCAGATCGCCCAGCGGGTCCTTGACCGGCTCGGTGAAGGCCTCCGGGACGCCGACCGGCAGCGGCGTGCCCAGCGCGTCGCGCAGCCGTCCGGCGTCCTCGATCGCGGCCCAGCGCTGCTCGCCGGCGATCCGGACCTGGATCACCCGGCGGGCCGCCTCCAGCTCCAGGGCCCACAGCGGCTCGGCGCCGCGGAGCGTCAACTCGGCCTCGCTGAGCGGGCCGAGCAGGCGCAGGGCGTCGGCGACACCCTCGGCGTCCCTGATCCGGCGCTCGGGGGTGAGGCGCTGGAGCTCGGCCTCCAGCTCGGCGAGCACCTGCGGGTCGAGCAGTTCGCTCAGCTCGGCCTGGCCGAGGAGTTCGGACAGCAGCCGGGAGTCGAGCGAGAGGGCGGCGGCGCGGCGCTCGGCGAGCGGGGAGTCGCCCTCGTAGAGGAACTGGGCGACGTAGCCGAACAGCAGCGAGCGGGCGAACGGCGAGGGCTCCGGGGTGGTGACCTCGACCAGGCGGACGGCGCGGGACTCCAGATCGCCCATCAGCTCGACCAGGCCGGGGACGTCGAAGACGTCCTGCAGGCACTCCCGGACGGCTTCCAGGACGATCGGGAACGAGCCGTACTCGGAGGCGACTTCGAGCAGCTGGGCGGCGCGCTGGCGCTGCTGCCAGAGCGGGGTGCGGCGGCCGGGGTTGCGGCGGGGGAGCAGCAGGGCGCGGCCGGCGCACTCCCGGAAGCGGGAGGCGAACAGGGCGGAGCCGCCGACCTGGTCGGTGACCAGCTGCTCGATCTCGCCGGGATCGAACAGGGCGGCGTCGGCGCCGACCGGGGCCTCGTCCGACGCGGCGTGTTCCGACGGGGTGCTGAAGTCGAAGTCGGGGGCGAGCAGATCGGCGTCGGGCAGGCGGAGCACGATGCCGTCGTCGGCGTGCATGACCTGGGGGTCCAGGCCGTGCTTCTCGCGCAGCCGGGCGCCGAGGGCGAGCGCCCAGGGGGCGTGCACCTGGGCGCCGAAGGGGGAGTGGATGACGATCCGCCAGTCGCCGAGCTCGTCCCGGAAGCGCTCGACCACGATGGTGCGGTCGTCCGGGAGGTGTCCGCAGGCGGCGCGCTGCTCCGCCAGGTAGTCCAGCAGGTTGGCGGCGGCCCAGTCGTCCAGGCCGGCCCGTTTGAGGCGCTCGGTGGCGGCCTCCGGTCGCAGGGCGCCCAGTTCGCGGGTGAAGGCGCCGAGGGCGCGGCCGAGTTCGAGCGGGCGGCCGAGGGTGTCGCCCTTCCAGAACGGGAGCCGGCCGGGGACGCCGGGGGCCGGGGTGACCAGCACCTTGTCGTGGGTGATCTCCTCGATCCGCCAGGACGTGGTGCCGAGGGTGAACACGTCGCCGACGCGGGACTCGTAGACCATCTCCTCGTCGAGCTCTCCGACCCTTCCGCCGCCCTTCTTCCCCGCCTTCGCATCGGCTGCGGCCGATCCGGCGATGAAGACGCCGAACAGGCCGCGGTCCGGGATGGTGCCGCCGGAGGTGACGGCCAGCCGCTGGGCGCCGGGGCGGCCGGTCACCGTGCCGGCCACCCGGTCCCACACCAGGCGGGGGCGCAGCTCGGCGAAGGCGTCCGAGGGGTAGCGGCCGGCCAGCATGTCGAGCACGGCGTCGAAAGCGGACCGGGGGAGGGTGGCGAAGGGGGCGGCGCGGCGGACCACGGCGAGCAGCTCGTCCACCGGCCAGGTGTCCAGGGCCGTCATCGCGACCAGCTGCTGGGCGAGCACGTCCAGCGGGTTGCGCGGGATGCGCAGCGCCTCGATCCGGCCGGCCCGCATCCGCTCGGTGACCACGGCCGACTGCACGAGGTCCCCCCGGTACTTGGGGAAGAAGACGCCGGTGGAGACGGCGCCGACCTGGTGGCCGGCCCGGCCGACCCGCTGGAGGCCGGAGGCGACCGAGGGCGGGGACTCGACCTGGACGACCAGCTCGACGGCGCCCATGTCGATGCCCAGCTCCAGGCTGGAGGTGGCGACCACGGCGGGCAGCCGGCCGGCCTTCAACTCCTCCTCGACGAGCGAGCGCTGCTCCTTGGAGACGGAGCCGTGGTGGGCCCGGGCGATCACCGGGGGCGCGCCCTTGGCCGCGCCCGAGCCGCCCATCAGCTGGGCCGGGGCGTGCGCCTCGGGGACGGCGGTGCCGGTGGCGCGCTCGTGGGCGATCTCGTTCAGCCGGTTGCACAGCCGCTCGGCCAGTCGGCGGGAGTTGGCGAAGACGATGGTCGAGCGGTGGGCCTCGACCAGGTCGACGATCCGCTCCTCGACGTGCGGCCAGATCGAGGACTGCCGCTGCGGGTCGCTGCCGGCGGCGCCGCCGGTGGCCGGGGCGGCGGGCAGGTCGTCGAGGTCGGGGACGGGGACGACCACCGAGAGGTCGAAGTCCTTGGCGGAGGCGGGCTGCACCACGGTGGCGCCGCGCCCGGGGCTCAGGAAGCGGGCCACCTCCTCGACCGGGCGGACCGTCGCGGACAGGCCGATCCGGCGGGCCGGGTGGTCCAGCAGCTCGTCCAGCCGCTCCAGGCTGAGCGCGAGGTGGGCGCCGCGCTTGGTGCCGGCGACGGCGTGAACCTCGTCCAGGATCACCGTGTCCACGCCGCGCAGGGCCTCCCGGGAGGCGGAGGTGAGCAGCAGGAACAGCGACTCGGGGGTGGTGATCAGGATGTCCGGCGGGTGGGTCGCGAAGCGGCGGCGGTCGGCGGCCGGGGTGTCGCCGGAGCGGATGGCGACCTGGACCTCGGGCTCGGGCAGGCCGAGCCGGACGGCGGCCTGGCGCAGGCCGGCCAGCGGGGCGCGCAGGTTCCGTTCGACGTCCACCGCGAGGGCCTTGAGCGGCGAGACGTAGAGGACCCGGCAGCGGCGCTTGGGCTCGGCGGGGGGAGGGGTGCTGCTGAGGTGGTCGAGGGCGGAGAGGAAGGCGGCCAGCGTCTTGCCGGAACCGGTGGGGGCGACCACCAGGACGTCCGTGTCCCGCTGGATGGCCCGCCAGGCCTCGGACTGGGCGGCGGTGGGGGCGGAGAAGGCACCGGTGAACCAGGCCCGGGTGGCGGGGGCGAAGCCGGCCAGCGGGTCGTGGCGGGGAGGGGTCGGGGTCTGGGGCGCCATGCCCCCATGGTGCCGGGTGGGACTGACATCCGGGCGTGGGGCGCGGGCGGGGCACGGGGGCGGGCGCGGGGGCGGTGCCGGGGCGGTGCGTGGGGTGCGGATCAGGAGGGGTGCAAGCCGGGGAGCAGAAAGGACGATCCGCTCATATGGTGATGAACCGGGGCTTGATCCAGCCGTGACCCACCGGACCGACGAGCGGAGACCGTGCGATGGCGCAGGTGCACGCGCGGGGCAGGACCGCCCGGCGCCGCCGGGTCGGCGGGCCCGCCCGGGCGCTGCTCGCGATGCTGCTCACGGCGCTCGTGGTGGGTGGCGCCGTCCCGTACGTGTCCGGGGCGGGGCGGGCGTACCTCAGCTACCTGGTGCTGGCCGAGGGCGAGGACGCCGCCGGCGCCGCCCGGGCCGGGGCGGAGAGCCGGGCGGCCGGCGGGCAGGTGGTCCAGGAGTACCCGCAGATCGGGGCTGTGCTCGTGTACGCCACCGGTTCGTTCGCCGACCGGGTGCGGGCCCGGCCCGGGATCGCCGCCGCCGGGGCGACCAGGACCGCGCCGGTGGTCGCGCCGCCGCGGGCGGTGGTGGGGACCGGGGACTTCTCGACGGGTGCGGGTACGGCGACGGCGACGGGTGCGCGTGCGGGGGCGGCGGGGCGGGGGGCGGGCCGGAGCGGGGACGGGCTCCGGCCCGGGGGCGACCGGGCGGACTCGGGGACGGTGACGGTGCCCGATCCGGCGGAGGCGGGCGCCTGGAACCTCGCCATGGTCGGGGGCGCCGGCGTCCGGGCGGGCGGTGCCCCGGCGGTGTCCGGCGGTGCGGTGCCGGCCGCCGACGCGCTGCGCAGGGTGCTGGTCGCCGTGCTGGACTCCGGCGTCGACGACACCCACCCGGACCTGCGCGCCGCCGTCGATCCGAAGGCCTCCGCCTCCTGCGCGGACGGCCGGCCCGATGCCCGCACCGGCGCCTGGCGGCCCGACCCCGGGGTGGTCGAGAGCGGGCACGGCACGCACGTCGCCGGGATCGTGGGCGCCACCCGGGACGGCCGCGGCGTCACCGGGGTCGCCCCGGGCGTACGGATCGCCGCCGTCCGGCTGCTCGGGCCGCTCGGGCAGTACTACGTCGAGAACATCGTCTGCGGCCTGCTCTGGGCCGCCGACCACGGGGCCAGGGCGATCAACAACAGCTACTTCGCCGACCCGTGGAAGTACAACTGCCCCGAGGACCGGGACCAGGCCGCACTGATCGCGGCCGTCGGGCGGGCCGCCGGGTACGCCCGGCGGGCCGGGGCGGTGGTGGTCGCCTCGGCGGGCAACGACGGGCAGGACCTCGGTGCCGGGCGGACCGACGAACGGAGCCCCAACGACCGGGTGTCGGGGCCGGCGCCCGTCCGGCACCTGGGCACCGAGTGCGTGCGGCTGCCCGGCGAGCTGCCCGGGGTGGTCACCGTCACCGCGGTCAACCGGGACGGGCACCCGGCGGGCTACTCCAACTACGGACGCGGACGGGTCTCGCTGGCCGCGCCCGGGGGCGACCCGGACGGCGGACCGCAGGGGGCGATCGTCTCCGACTGGCCGGACGGGCGGTTCGCGGCGCTGGCCGGGACCTCGATGGCGGCCGCGCACGTGACCGGGGCGGTGGCGGTGGTGGCGGCGCTGCATCCGGAACTGGGGGCGGACGGCCTGGCCGGGGCGCTGGCGGGGACGGCGGCCCCGGGGTGTCCCGCGGGGGCGTTCGGGTGCGGGGACCGGCAGTACTTCGGGGCGGGCCTGGTGGTGCTGCCGCACTGAGGGGGCGGCGTGCGGCGGGCGCGGTCCTGGATACTCGAGGCATGAGGCTGACGGAGTTCTGGCGACGGATGTACGCGCACTTCGGGGAGGGGTACGCGGAGTCGTTCGCGACCGACCACGTGATGAGCGAGCTGGGCGGGCGGACCGTGCGGCAGGCGCTGGAGGCGGGCTGGGAGGCCAAGGACGTCTGGCGCGTGGTCTGCGACACCCAGGGCGTCTCCGGGGTGCTGCGCTAGCGATAAAACTGTCGGACCTCCGGGCGGCATGGGACAGACTGTCCGGGTGACAAATAGCGCGGAGCAGAAGAATTCGGACCGGGGCACCGAGGACGCCCCCGCGGGCGGGGGGCTCTGGGGCGGCGGGATGCCGCGCTGGCTGCCGCGGGCGATGGTGCTGTTCCTGGTGCTGGTGGGGCTGTTCCAGCTCGCCGACTGGGCGTTCCGGCAGCTGATCGACCTGTTCGTGATGCTGCTGGTGTCGTTCTTCCTGTCGTTGGCGCTGGAGCCGGCCGTGGACCGGATGGCGGCGCGGGGGGTGCGCCGGGGCGTGGGGACCTTCCTGGTGTTCGTGGCGGTCGGGGTGGCGGTGGTGGGCTTCCTCGCCGCGCTCGGCACGCTGCTGGTCGACCAGGTGGCGAAGATCGCCGGGGACCTGCCGCACCTGGTCGACAACCTGATCGGCTGGATCAACCGGACCTTCCACCAGGACCTCTCGCTGGGTGAGTTGCAGAAACGATTGCTCAAGGACTCCGGCACCATCGAGACCTACGTCCAGCAGGCCGCCGACAACGTCTGGGGCGTCTCCTCCACCCTGATCGGCGGGCTCTTCCAGGCCTTCACGGTCGGACTGTTCACCTTCTACTTCACCGCCGAGGGCCCGCGGGTGCGCCGGACGGTCTGTTCGATGCTGCCGCCCGCCAAGCAGGCCGAGGTGCTGCGGGCCTGGGAGATCGCGCTCGCCAAGACCGGCGGCTACCTGTACTCCCGGGCACTGCTCGCGGTGGTGTCGTCCGTCGGGCACTGGGTGATGTTCACGGTGCTGGACCTGCCGTACGCGGCGGCGCTCGCGGTCTGGGTGGGCGTCATGTCGCAGTTCGTGCCGACCATCGGGACGTACCTGGCCGGGGCGCTGCCGGTGCTGGTGGCGCTGACGGTGGATCCGGTGGACGCGCTGTGGGTGCTGGGCTTCGTGGTGGTCTACCAGCAGATCGAGAACTACCTGCTGCAACCGCGGATCACCGCGCGGACGGTGGACGTGCACCCGGCGCTGGCCTTCGGCTCGGTGATCGCGGGGGCGGCGCTGCTCGGCGCGGTGGGCGCGGTGATCGCGATCCCGGCGGCGGCGACGCTCCAGGGCTTCGTCGGGACGTACGTGCGGCGGTACGAGGTGGCCACCGATCCGCGGATCGACCGGGGAGAGCAGCAGCGGGCCCGGCGGGAGCTGCGCCGGGAGGCGGCCCGGCGGCTGCGCCGGATGGTCCGCGGGGAGGGGCCGGGACGCGGGGAGTGACCCGGGACGCCGCTCCCGGGGGCGTCCTCGGGAGCGGCGCGGCCCGGACGTGCGAGGCTTGAATCGAACAGATGTTCTTTGTACTCTCCGGCGAGGAGTTTTCCACAGGCGGAGCCCGGTCGGGCCCGTTTGTCAGTGGGACGCGCTAGCGTCGAGGACGATGAAGCGCACAGCACAGAACCCGAGGGAAAAAGCCATGGCAGGTACGGACCGCGAGAAGGCCCTGGAGACCGCTCTCGCCCAGATCGAGCGGCAGTTCGGCAAGGGCTCGGTGATGCGCCTCGGCGAGAAGGCCAACGAGCCGGTCGAGGTGATCTCCACCGGATCCACCGCCCTGGACGTCGCCCTCGGGGTCGGCGGCATCCCGCGCGGCCGCGTGGTCGAGATCTACGGCCCCGAGTCCTCCGGTAAGACCACCCTGACCCTGCACCTGGCCGCCAACGCCCAGAAGGCCGGCGGCACGGTCGCGTTCGTCGACGCGGAGCACGCGCTCGACCCGGAGTACGCCAAGAAGCTCGGCGTGGACACCGACGCCCTGCTGGTCAGCCAGCCGGACACCGGTGAGCAGGCGCTGGAGATCACCGACATGCTGATCCGCTCCGGCGCGATCGACCTGGTGATCATCGACTCGGTCGCGGCGCTCGTGCCGCGCGCCGAGATCGAGGGCGAGATGGGCGACTCGCACGTCGGTCTGCAGGCCCGGCTGATGAGCCAGGCGCTGCGCAAGATCGCCGGTGCGCTGAACCAGTCGAACACCACCGCGATCTTCATCAACCAGCTGCGCGAGAAGATCGGCGTGATGTTCGGTTCGCCGGAGACCACGACGGGTGGCCGGGCGCTGAAGTTCTACGCCTCGGTCCGCCTCGACATCCGCCGGATCGAGACCCTGAAGGACGGCACCGAGGCGGTCGGCAACCGCACCCGCGTCAAGGTGGTCAAGAACAAGGTCGCCGCGCCGTTCAAGCAGGCCGAGTTCGACATCCTCTACGGCGTGGGCATCAGCCGCGAGGGCGGCCTGATCGACATGGGCGTGGAGCACGGCTTCATCCGCAAGTCGGGCGCCTGGTACACCTACGAGGGCGACCAGCTCGGCCAGGGCAAGGAGAACGCCCGCAACTTCCTGCGGGACAACCCGCAGCTCGCCGACGAGATCGAGCGGAAGATCAAGGGCAAGCTCGGCATCGGCCCGAAGGTGGAGGAGCCGGCCGAGGGCGGGGCCGAGGCTGCTGCTGCTGCCGCCGCCGCCGACGGCGCCGCCAAGCCGATCACCGCGACCGCCACCAAGACGGCCGCGGCGAAGAAGACGGCGGCGGCCAAGGCCTGAGCCGTTGACGCAGTACGACACGGTGGGCGGCGGCCCGGCGGGCCCGGAGGACGACGACTACGGGCCGCCGGACTGGTTCGCCGCGGTCGCGGAGGAACCGGAGCCGGTGGCCGAGAGGCCCGGGGGGCGGCTCTCCCGGCGCGACCGCCCGTCCACCACGCAGTGGGCATCCGGCTCCGAGCCGGAGTTCGACCTGGCTCCGGCCCGGGCGCGGCGCGGCGCGGCACCCAGGCCGGAGTCGGCGGAGGCCTCGGTCGAGGCGCTCGGCCTGGTCTCCGCCTCCGAGCTGCCCACCGGCCGCCGACGGCGGCGCTCGGCCCTGGCGGCCGAGGAACCCGACCTGGACGGGCCCGCTTCGACACCGGCGGCCCTGGGGAGCGGGCGGGGCGGAGGCGAGGCGGCCGGTCACGGGGGTGCGGCCGCCTCGGCCTCCCGGCGCGGCGCGCGTCGGGGCCGTTCCGCGGCCGGGCTGTCCGGGCCGTCCGGTGCGTTCGGGTCGGCTGGTGCGTCCGGTGCGTCCGGTGCGTCCGGTGCGTCCGGGCAGGAGGGCGCCGGCCGTACCTCCCGGAAGCAGGCCGAGGAGTCGGTCGATCCGGAGTCCCGCGCGCGGGACATCTGCCTGCGGCTGCTGACCGGCGCCGCCAAGACCCGCAGGCAGCTCGCCGACGCCCTGCGCAAGCGGGAGATCCCGGACGAGGTCGCCGACGAGGTGCTCACCCGGCTCGAAGAGGTCGGGCTGATCGACGACGCGGCCTTCGCCGCGGCCTGGGTGGAGTCCCGGCACGCCGTCCGGGGCCTGTCCCGGCGGGCGCTGACCCAGGAGCTGCGCACCAAGGGCGTCGCCGCCGACCTGATCGAACAGGCCGTCGCCCAGCTCGACCACGACGACGAGACGGACGCGGCCCGGGCACTGGTCGAGCGCAAGCTGCGGTCCACCCGCGGGCTGGACACCCAGGTGCGCACCCGGCGGCTGGTCGGGATGCTGGCCCGGCGCGGCTACTCCGAGGGGCTGGCGTTCCGGGTGGTGCGCAGTGCGCTGGAGGAGGAGCAGAGTGAACTGCCGGGTCGGGAGTAGTGGCAGTTCTGTAGGCGTCCTGGAGTGAACCTGGTCAACTCTTGACCGTTTCGTGACCCCGACCTAGCCTCGCCTTCAGTTCCCGGGGCGCCTCCGACGGCGGCCCGCGTGGCGACGGGGGAGTGGGCGGCAATGGGGATCTCGGCGGGCACCGGCCCGAGCGGCTCGCTGGTGGCGGTCGCCGGAACGGCCGTGTTCCTCCTGCTGGTGTTCCTGGTGGCCGCCGGGCTGGCGGTCGGACGGCTCCGGGCGGCCCGGCACCGCGCGCTGGCCGAGGCCGAACAGCTCCGCCTGCGGGCCGAGGAGCAGAGCGCCGGGCAGCGGGCCGAACTCGCCCGGCGCGAGCGGGACGTGCTCGAGGAACTGCGCAGGTTGCGCCGCCGCGAGGACGAACTGACCGAGCGATCGGCCGAGTTGGAGCGGTCCCGGAGCGAGTCCGAGGCGCTGGTCGCCCACCGGGTGGCGGCGCTGGAACGGGCCGCCGGGCTCTCCGCCGAGCAGGCCCGCTCCGAACTCCTGCGGGAGGCCGAGGAATCGGTCCGGCGGGAGGCCGCCGTCACCGTCCGGGAGATCGAGCGCGAGGCCAAGGAGGAGGGCGAGCGCCGGGCCCGGGACATCGTCGCCGGGGCGATCCAGCGGCTGGCGACGGAGCAGACCGCGGAGAGCGCCGTCACCGTCCTGCGGCTGCCGAACGAGGACATCAAGGGCCGGATCATCGGCCGGGAGGGCCGCAACATCCGCGCCTTCGAGGCGGTCACCGGCGTGAACCTGATCGTCGACGACACCCCCGAGTCGGTGCAGCTGTCCTGCTTCGACCCGGTCCGCCGGGAGGCCGCCCGGCTCACCCTGGAGCAGCTGGTCGAGGACGGCCGGATCCACCCGGCCCGGATCGAGCACCTGCACGAGCGCAGCCGCGAGGAGGTCGGGCAGCGCTGTGTCCGGGCCGGTGAGGACGCCCTGCTGGAGGCGCGGGTCGGCGGGATGCACCCCGAACTCGTCCGCACCCTGGGCTCGTTGCGGTACCGGGCGTCGTACGGGCAGAACGTGCTGGGGCACCTGCTGGAGTCCGCCCACCTGGCCGGGATGATGGCCGCCGAACTCGGGGTGGACCCGGAACCGGTGCGGCGCGCGGCACTGCTGCACGACATCGGCAAGGCGCTCACCCACGAGTCCGAGGGCAGCCACGCCGCGGTGGGCGCGGAGCTCGCCCGGCGCCACGGCGAGTCCGCCGAGGTGGTGCACGCGATCGCCGCCCACCACAACGAGGTCGATCCCCGCACCGTGACGGCCGTGCTGACCCAGGCCGCGGACGGCTGCTCGGGCGGCCGGCCGGGCGCGCGCAAGGAGTCGCTGGAGCTGTACGTCCGGCGGCTGGCGCGGCTGGAGGAGATCGCGCGCTCGTACGAGGGCGTGGCCGAGGTGTACGCGATGCAGGCCGGCCGCGAGGTGCGGGTGATGGTCCGCCCGGACGCGGTGGACGACCTGGGGGCGGAACTGATCGCCCGTGAGGTCGCCCGCCAGGTCTCCACCGAGCTGACCTACCCGGGCCGGATCCGGGTGACGGTGGTCCGCGAGAGCCGGGCCACGGCGGTGGCCGGCTAGGGCACAGGCTTCAGGACGTCCGACGGGCGCCGGCGCGTCCGGCGCGCCCTAGGCCCTAGGACACGCCCTGGCTCGGGGAGTCCACCTGCCGGGACGCGGGCTGCTCGGCCCGGTCGGCGGCCGGGTCGGCGGCCGGGGTGAGCGTGGCCGGGCCGCCGCGGGCGCGGTCGGCGAGGGCGAGGAGGTCCTCGGCGACGGCGCCCTGGGTGACGCCGACGAGGTGGCCGTCCGGGCGGATCAGCAGAACGGTGTGCGGCCCGGCGCCCGGGTAGTCCTCGGTGACCAGCACCTCGGCGGGGACGGGCAGGGCGGCGGCGACCTCGGCGAGGCGGGGCATCAGACCGGCGCCGAGCCAGTGCTCGGAGGACCAGACGGCGGTGCCGGGGGCGACCAGCAGCAGCAGGAAGGTGGTGCCGAGCCGGGCGTGCAGGTGGTCCGGGGTGCCGTCGTCGGCGAGCACCGGCAGGTCCGGGACGAGCACGCCGGGGGCGGTGGCGGGCAGCAGCTCGCTGAGCGAGGTGGTGCCGCGCGTGCCGCGCTGCACCGGGACCCGGCCGGGGACGCCGGAGGGCGCCGCCGGGTAGGCGGGCGCGCCGCCGAACCGGCCGGTGCCGAGCTGGCCGTCGGCGAGCAGCGGGGCGTGCTTGCGGAAGCCGCCGACCAGCAGCGAGCGCCGGGTCTGCTGCCAGCCGCGCAGCGGGCGCAGCAGCGGCATGGACTGGTCGACGGCGCGCAGCCGGGCGCCGACCGCCCCGCGCCGCTCGGCCTCGTAGCCGTCGAGCAGCGATCCGCCTGGCTGCGGTCCGCCGGAGTGGAGGTGCCAGGCGAGGGCGAGCCGCCAGGCGAGGTTGTCGGCGTCGCGCAGCCCGTCCGTGAGGTTCTGCATGCCGAGCGCGCCGTGCAGGTGAGCGGCGTCGCCGGCCAGGAAGCAGCGGCCGAACCGGAAGCGGGCGGCGAGCCGCTGCTGGGCGGTGTGGTCGGCGGCGGCCAGCAGTTCGAACCGGGGCAGCTCGCCGCACCAGCCGGTGAGGGTGGAGGTGACCCGGGTGAGCAGGGTGTCGCCGGTGACGATGCCGGGCCAGGTGGCGTGCGGGTCGACCGTCTCGGCGGCGGGGCGGCCGGGGGGCAGCCGCCAGTCGAGCCGCCAGACGCCGTCCGGAAGCGGACGGGCGGAGGCCTCGCGGTCGCCCCGCCACGGGGGCTCGCGGTGCAGCCGGGCGCCGTCGAAGGGCAGGTCGACCCGGACGGTGGCGATGGCGTTGCGGTCGACCGCCGGGCGGCCGGGGAAACGGATCTTCAGGAGCTTGCGGACGGTGGATCTGGCGCCGTCGCAGCCGACCAGGTGGCTGCCGCGCCACCAGGTGGCGGAGCCGTCCTGGGTGCCCGTGGTGCGGACGCTGACGCCGTCCCGGTCCTGTTCGAGCTCGACGACCCGGTTGAGCGGGACCAGCCTGATCAACGGGGTGCCGGTCAGCGCGTCGCGCAGCCCGCGCTGGAGGCGGTGCTGGGGGAGGTGGAAGGTGGGCGAGTCGGTGAGGTCGATCCGCAGCACCTCCTGGCGGCGGCGCCAGATGGCGAAGGAGTCCCACAGCGCGGAGTCCGAGACGGCCCGCGGGTAGCCGATCCGGGTCAGGAAGGCGGCGGTGTCGGCGCCGAGCACGAGGCTGCGCGGGCCCTCGGGGCAGAGTCCGGAGCCCTCGTCCAGGACGACGGTGGGCACCTCGTGCCGCGCCAGGGCGAGGGCCAGGGCCAGACCGACCGGTCCGGCCCCGACCACGATCACCGGGTCCATGAGGGAACCTCCGGGCACGAACCGGCCGATCGGCCGGGGTCAGTTACCGCTGCCGCATATGCCGCGTGGATGCTCCCGGGAGGTGTCACGAAGAGCAATGCAACAGTTCACCTGCGTGTCCGTCAAGCAGAAGCTGAAGTGCGCCGGTTCGCGCCGCGACGGCCGCGTGCTTCGATCCAGCGTGCGAGCGCGGTCAACAACAGGCACATCGCGATGTAGATCGGGCCGATCACGAGCACCACGGGGATGTAGGGGAAGCCCGCGGCGTTCAACGGCTGGCTGGCGATCTTCTTACCGACGAACAGCAGCTCGTGGTAGGTGATGATGAAGCCGAGCGAGGTGTCCTTGAGGGTGACGACCAGCTGGCCGATCATCGAGGGCAGCATCGAGCGGACGGCCTGCGGCACCAGGATCGACGTCATCACCTGGGTCTTGCGCATGCCGAGCCCGTACGCCGCCTCGCCCTGGCCGCGCGGGACGGCGTTGACGCCGCTGCGGATGATCTCGGCCTGGACCGCCCCGTTGTAGAGGGTGAGGCCGAGCACCAGCGCCCACATCGGCTGCTTGGCGAAGAAGGCGTAGTAGAGCCCGACGATCAGGATCAGCAGCGGCATCGCCCGGAAGAACTGGGTGAAGGCCGTGCAGAACCAGCGGACCGGCCGGTGGTCGGAGAGCTGACCGGCCGCCAGCAGTGCGCCCAGGGTGAGCGAGAAGGCCGCCGCGAGCCCGAAGGCCTCCAGGGTGGACAGCAGGCCGTCCACGATCTGCTGCTGGACGTAGGTGTACTGGAAGGCGTCCCAGAGACCGGCGTCGAACTGGCCGTTGTCGTTCAGCGCGCTGAAGACGTACCAGAGGAGACCGGCGATGGCGAGCACCGAGAGCACGCCGAACGCGCGGTACCGGGTGCGGGCCTTCGGGCCGGGGGTGTCGTAGAGGACACTCGCCGAGGCCTGGCGGTTCAACAAGCTCATCGGGCCACCGCCAGTCGGGATTCCAGGAACCGGAAGAACGTGGCGACCGTCGCGCTGATCAGCAGGTAGGCGCAGGCCACCCAGAAGAAGATGGCGAAGATCGAGTAGCCGCGTTCGGAGAAGGTCTGCTGGGCGCTGTACAGCTCGGCGACGCTGAAGGCGCCGGCGATCGCCGAGTTCCTGGGCAGGGCGATGAACACGCTGCTCATCGGGCCCAGGACGGTCCGGGCGGCCTGCGGCAGGACGACCAGGGTGAGGGTCTGGCCGAAGTTCATGCCGAGGCTGCGGGCGGCCTCCGCCTGGCCGAGCGGCACGGTGTTGATGCCGGAGCGGATCACCTCGCAGACGAACGAGGCGGTGTACCCGCCGAGCGCCAGCACCGCGAACGCCAGGTGGCTGAAGTGCACGCCCAGCGGCGGCAGGCCGAAGGTGACGGCGAAGAACAGCAGGGTCAGCGGGGTGTTGCGGAAGAGCGTCACCCAGGCGGTGCCGAAGGCGCGCAGGACCGGCACCGGGGAGACCCGGAAGGCCGCCAGCAGGGTGCCCAGCAGCAGGGCGAGCAGAGCGCTGAGCGCGCTCACCTCGATCGTCTGTAGGAAGCCGTCGCGGAACAACGCGAAGTTGTCGTCCTCGAACAGGAACCCCATCCGGCGGCCCTCCTCTCAGTTCATGGTCGGGATTCGACGTACGGCGGGCGGATCAGTAGCGGTCGAGGGCCGGGACGTCCGGCGCCGCGGAGCCGGAGGCGCCCAGGGTCGCGTCGTAGGCCTTCTTCCAGTCGCCGTTGTCCTCGTGGGCCTTGAGGGCGTCGCTGATCGCGTCGCGCAGCGCCTTGTCGTCCTTGTTGAGGCCGACGCCGTAGTTCTCCTTGGTGAACGGCTTGCCGACCACCTTGAGCTTGGGGGCGTACTTGGAGGCGTAGCCCTTGAGGATCGCGTCGTCGGTGGTGACCGCGTCGACCTCGCCGGACATCAGCTTCTCGACGCAGGCCGAGTAGGTGTCGAACTGGGTGACCTTCGGGTTGTACTGCTGGATGTTCTTGATCGAGGTCGAGCCGGTGGCGGTGCAGACGTTCTTGCCGCCGGTGCTCTCCGGGCCGGTGATCGAGGTGTTGTCGGCCTTCACCAGCAGGTCCTGGCCGGCGATGTAGTACGGGCCGGCGAAGGAGACGCTCTTCTTGCGCTCGTCGTTGATGCTGTAGGTGCCGACGTAGAAGTCGATCTGGCCCTTGGCGATGGCCGGCTCGCGCTGCGAGGAGACCAGGGTCTGCCACTTGATCTGCTGCGGGGTGAAGCCGAGGTCGGCGGCGATCATCTTGGCGATCTCGATGTCGAAGCCGCTGCGGTCGCCGCTGGCGACGTCCTCCCAGCCGAGGTTCGGCTGGTCGGCCTTGGCGCCGATGATCAGCTGGCCGCGCTTCTTGGCCTCGGCGAGGACCGCGGAGTCGACCTTGACGTCGGTCTTGACCGTGTAGGTCGGCAGCGCCGGGGCGCCGGCGCCGCTGCTCGCGGCGGTGGCACCGGGGGTGCCGTCCTTGCCGCAGGCGGCGGTGGCGGTGAGCGCGACGGCACAGAGCGCGACGGCGAGGGTGCGGGAAGTCCTCATGAGGGTTCTCCTGGGGCTGGGCCGCGGTGTCAACCGGGCTCTGGCGTCTGGAAGGCGTGCACGGGCAGGGCCGGTCGGCGCGGTGGCCGGGGCCGGGCCCGCGGGTCTCGAAGCGTCAGTGGTGGAGGATCTTCGAGAGGAAGTCCTTGGCGCGCTCGGAGCGCGGCGCGGTGAAGAAGGCGTCGGGGGTGTTCTGCTCGACGATCTTCCCGTCGGCCATGAACAGCACCCGGTTGGCGGCGGAGCGGGCGAAGCCCATCTCGTGGGTGACGACGACCATCGTCATGCCGTCCGCGGCCAGCTGGCGCATGACCTCCAGCACCTCGTTGACCATCTCCGGGTCCAGCGCCGAGGTGGGCTCGTCGAAGAGCATCACCTTGGGCTTCATGGCCAGCGCGCGGGCGATCGCCACGCGCTGCTGCTGGCCGCCGGAGAGCTGGGCCGGGTACTTGTCCGCCTGCGCGCCGACGCCGACCCGCTCGAGCAGGCCCCGGGCGGTCTTCTCGGCCTCCGGGCGGGGCACCTTGCGCACCTTCACCTGGCCGATGACCACGTTCTCCAGCACGGTCTTGTGCGCGAACAGGTTGAAGCTCTGGAACACCATGCCGACCTCGGCGCGCAGCCGGGCCAGTTCCCTGCCCTCGTCGGGCAGTGGCCGGCCGTCGATGGTGATCGCGCCGGAGTCGATCGTCTCCAGCCGGTTGATCGTCCGGCAGAGCGTCGACTTGCCCGAGCCGGACGGGCCGATCAGCACGACCACCTCGCCCTGGGCGATCTCCAGGTCGATGTCCTGCAGTACGTGCAGCGCGCCGTAGTGCTTGTTGACGTTGCTCAGCACGACCAGCGGGGCGGCTGCGGGGGTGGAGTCCTCGACCGGGCTCTCGGTCATCGCGCCTGCTCCCTCTGTCGTCGAATCAAGCCTGCCCGAGAGGGTCTCAACTCCCTTGGGCGGCAGTGGTGGTACGAATCCGGGGGCCGCGGCCGGCGGAGCCGCAGCCCCCGGTGGGCCGACCTTAGGAGCCGCGAGCGCGCCCCGTCAGCCGATCTGAGCGGAACTTGAGGATCACGAAACGGCCACACGGCGCCCATGCGCTGTTCGCGCGGGCGCCGACGGGGCATGTCACAGCGGGAATCCGCTCTGGTGCTCCCCGTTCCCCCCGGGCCCGGTGGGCGGTCGAACCTGGCGCCGGGCCGTTCACTGGCCCATACTGCGCAGGACCGGGCCCTGAACGATCGGCCCGGTGATCATCGGTGATCAGGTGGGGGAAGGAGGAGAACAGGATGCGACTACTGCTCGTCGAGGACGACGAACGCGTGGCCGCCGCGCTGGTCGCGGTGCTGGGCCGGCACGGCTTCCAGGTCCGGCACGCCCGCAGCGGCCACGAGGCGCTGGACGCCCTGGTGCCGGACGGCAACGAGCCGTACCGCGTGGTGCTGCTCGACCTCGGGCTGCCCGACCGCGACGGCTTCGAGGTGTGCAGCCGGATCAGGGCCGGCAGCGGCGTTCCGGTGATCATGGTCACCGCCCGCGCCGACGTCCGCTCCCGGATCCACGGCCTCAACCTGGGCGCCGACGACTACGTCACCAAGCCGTACGACATGGGCGAACTGCTCGCCCGCATCCACGCCGTGGCCCGCCGCGGCGCCGCCCCCGCGGCGGTGTCGGTGCCCGCGCCCGACACCGTGCCGCAGCAGCGCGGCCCGCTGGAGTCCCGCGGCATCCGGATCGACCGGGAGCGCCGCCGGGTCAGCGTGGACGGCCGCGACGTGCCGCTCACCCGCAAGGAGTTCGACCTGCTCGCGCTGCTCGCCCAGAGCCCCGGCGTGGTCTACCGGCGCGAGCAGATCTTCAGCGAGGTCTGGCGCAGCGGCTGGGAGGGCAACGGGCGCACCCTGGAGGTGCACATCGGCTCGCTGCGCAACAAGCTGGCGCTGCCCGGCCTGGTCGAGGCCGTGCGCGGGGTCGGCTACCGGCTGATCCCCGACTGTCCGACGCCCGCCGCGGCCGAACCCGCCCCGGCGCCGTCCGGCTCGCCCGCCTCGGCCTCGCCCGTCCCCGCCTCGCCGGCCCCCGCCTCGTCCGCCTCCGCCTCGTCCGCCCCCGCGGAGCACTGACCGCACGTGCGCACCCGCCTGCTCGGCATCCTGATCGCCCTCATGCTCTGCGTCCTGGCCGCCCTGGGGCTGCCGCTCGCGGCGGCGGTCGCGGCGGCCGAACAGACCAAGGTGGTCGTCGACCGGCTCGACGACGCCGCCCGCCTGGCCCAGGACCTGCCCACCTCCGGCGCCGCCGACTCCGCCCGCAAGGGCGACCCGGAACCCGCCCCCGGCGACGTCAGCCGGCAGCGCGCGATCGACGCCGAGGTCCGCCGCTACCACGACCTGTACGGCGTGCGCCTGGGCATCTTCCAGCGCGACGGCCAGGCGATCTCGGCCGCCCCGGACGGCTGGCGGGTGCCCTCCGGAGGCTGGGGGGCCCAGGCCTTCCAGGAGGCACTGGACGGGCGGCGCAGCCACAACCCGCCGCAGGTCTGGCCGTGGACGCCGGACCGGACGATCACCGTCGCCGCCCCGGTGGTGCGCGACGGCGACGTGGTCGCGGTGGTGCTCAGCGAGTCCCCGACCCAGGCGCTGCGCACCCGGGTGGTGCACCAGTGGCTGGTGATCGGCGCGGGCGAGGCCGCCGCGATGATCGTCGCCGTGCTGCTCGCCGTCCGGCTCACCGAGTGGGTGCTGCGCCCGGTGCGCACCCTGGACCGGGCCACCCACGACATCGCCACCGGCCGGATGGCCGCCCGGGTCGCCCCCGGCGGCGGGCCGCCCGAACTCCAGCGACTGGCCCGCTCGTTCAACGAGATGGCGGACCACGTGGTGCTCGCCATGGACCAGCAGAAGGCCTTCGTCGCGGACGCCTCGCACCAGCTGCGCAACCCGCTGTCGGCGCTGCTGCTGCGGGTCGAGCTGCTCGGTCTGGAACTGCCCGAGGGCCACGAGGAGGAGCTCAGCGGGGTACGGGAGGAGGGCGTGCGGCTGGCCCGGGTGCTGGACGACCTGCTCGGCCTGGCCACCGCGGAGCACGCCCGCCCCGAACCGGAGCGCACCGACCTCGCCGAGCTCACGCTGTCCCGGGTGGACGCCTGGCGGCCGGTGGCCGAGCAGCGCGGGATCGGGCTGCGCTGGGACGGCCCGGCGCTGGCGATCGGGATGGCCGACCCGATCGGCTTCGGCTCCGCCCTGGACGCCGTGCTGGACAACGCGCTCAAGTTCAGCCCGGCCGGCAGCGAGGTGCGGCTGCGGGTGGCGGTGCGCCGGGACGAGGTCGCGGTGACCGTCAGCGACACCGGGCCCGGCCTCACCGAGGACGAGCTGTCCCGGGCCGGAGACCGGTTCTGGCGCAGCACGCGGCACCAGAACGTGGACGGTTCGGGGCTCGGGCTGTCCATCGCCCGCACCCTGCTGGCGGCCGGCGGCGGCACGCTCGGCTTCGCGCCGGTCAAGCCGACCGGGCTCGCGGTGACGCTGGCGGTGCCGCGGCCGGAGAAGTAGCCGCCGGGCGCCGCTGGTCGCGGGGTTCCACCGAGCGCCCCACGGCCTCGGAGAGCGCCCTACGGCTTCACCGAGCGGTAGTAGCGCGCGGCGCCGGTGTGCAGCGGGAGCGGGTCGGTGTAGACGGCGGTGCGCAGATCGACCAGCTGGGCCGCGTGCACCTGGGCCCCGATCTGGTCCCGGCTGTCGATCACCGCGCGGGTCATGCCCTCGACCAGGCCCGGGTCCGCGTCGTCCCGGGTGATCAGCAGGTTGGGCACGGCCACCGTGGCGACGGCGTCCTTGGGCTCGGCGTTCGGGTAGGTGCCCTTGGGCATGGTGGCCGCCCGGTAGGCGTCGGTGCCGCCGCCCTCGGCCTTGTGCAGGGCCTCGGAGAGGTCGCTCAGCGGCACGACCCGGATCGGGAAGTGGTCGGAGAGGTCGGTGAGCGCGCTGGTGGGCAGGCCGCCGGACCAGAAGAAGGCGTCCAGCCTGCCCGCGCGCAGGTCGTCGGTGGCCTCGCCGATCCCCTTCGGCACCGGGACGATGTCGTGGTCCGGGTCCAGCCCGGCCGCGCCCAGCAGCCGCTTGGTCACCAGGTTCACCCCGGACTGCGGCAGGCCGACGCCGACCCGCAGGCCCTTGAGGTCGGCGGTGCGGCGCACCGGGGAGGAGGCCGGGACGATCAGCTGCAGGTAGTCGTCGTACAGCCGGGCGATGGCCCGCAGCTTCTCCTTGCCGGGGTCCTGGTACTCGGCGACCGCGTCGGCGGTGGCTATCGCGAAGGTGTCCCGGCCGTTGAGCACCCGGGTGAGGTTGTCGATCGAGCCCTCGGAGTTGTCCAGGGCCAGCCGCACCCCGGGCATGGCCCGGGAGACGTGGGCCTGGAGCAGCTGCCCGTACCGGTCGTAGACGCCGCGCTGCACCCCGGTGGCGAAGCGGACCTCGCCGCGCGGGTACCCGGGCGAGCGGCCCGCCGACAGCCACCAGCCGCCGAAGCCGGCCACCAGGAGCACCAGCACCAGCACCGTGCGCCACAGCGGGCTGCGGGCCGCGGTGCGGACGGCGGCGCCGAGACGGGACGGGGTGGTGGGGGCCATGCAGGGATACTGCCAGGCGCTCCGGCCGAACGGGAGTGGAACGGGTGGTGGAAGCTCCGGAAAAAGCCCTTCGCCGCTGCCCGTACCCTGGTCTGGTGAGCGGTGAGAGCGGATTGAAGAGCTACAAGGTCGTCACGCACGGCTGTCAGATGAACGTCCACGACTCCGAGCGGCTGTCCGGCCTGCTGGAGGACGCGGGGTACGTCAAGGCCGGGCCCGAGGGCGACCCGGACCTGGTGGTGTTCAACACCTGCGCGGTGCGCGAGAACGCCGACAACAAGCTGTACGGCAACCTCGGCCAGCTCGCGCCGGTCAAGACCCGTCACAAGGGCATGCAGATCGCCGTCGGCGGCTGCCTGGCGCAGAAGGACCGCGAGACCATCGTCAAGCGCGCCCCCTGGGTCGACGTGGTCTTCGGCACCCACAACATCGGCCACCTGCCGGCGCTGCTGGAGCGGGCCGCGGTCGAGCGCAGGGCCCAGGTCGAGATCCTGGAGTCGCTGGAGACCTTCCCCTCCACCCTGCCGACCCGCCGCGAGTCCGCGTACGCCGCCTGGGTCGCCATCTCGGTCGGCTGCAACAACACCTGCACCTTCTGCATCGTCCCCGCGCTGCGCGGCAAGGAGGAGGACCGCCGCCCCGGCGACGTCCTCGCCGAGATCGAGGCGCTGGTGGACGAGGGCGTCATCGAGGTGACCCTGCTCGGCCAGAACGTCAACGCCTACGGCTCCGACCTGGGCGACCGCGAGGCCTTCTCCAAGCTGCTGCGCGCCGCCGGCCAGATCGAGGGCCTGGAGCGGATCCGCTTCACCTCGCCGCACCCCCGTGACTTCACCGACGACGTGATCGCCGCGATGGCCGAGACCCCGAACGTGATGCACCAGCTGCACATGCCGCTGCAGTCCGGCTCGGACCGCGTCCTCAAGGCGATGCGCCGCTCCTACCGGCAGGAGCGTTTCCTCGGGATCATCCGCAAGGTCCGCGAGGCGATGCCGGACGCGGCCATCTCCACCGACATCATCGTGGGCTTCCCCGGCGAGACCGAGGAGGACTTCGAGGAGACGATGCACGTCGTCCGCGAGGCCCGCTTCACCAACGCCTTCACCTTCCAGTACTCCAAGCGCCCGGGCACCCCCGCCGCGGAGATGGAGGACCAGGTGCCGAAGGAGGTCGTGCAGGCCCGCTACGACCGGCTGATCGCCCTCCAGGAGGAGATCTCCTGGGAGGAGAACAAGAAGCAGGTCGGCCGCACCCTGGAGGTCCTGGTCGCCGAGGGCGAGGGCAAGAAGGACGACCAGACCCGGCGGCTCTCCGGGCGCGCCCCCGACAACCGACTGGTGCACTTCGCCAAGCCCGAGGAGCCGGTGCGCCCGGGCGACATGGTGACCGTCGAGATCACCTACGCCGCCCCGCACCACCTGCTCGCCGAGGGCCCGGCGCTCGCGGTGCGCCGCACCCGCGCTGGCGACGCCTGGGAGAAGCGCCAGGCCGCGCCCGCCGCCAAGCCGGCCGGCGTGATGCTCGGCCTGCCGAAGATCGGCGCCCCGGCCGACCTGCCGCTGGCCGCTCCGGCGGGCGGGGCCTGCTGCGGCGACTGACGTACGGGTGTTCCGGGCGGCCCGGTGGGAGCTTCGCGGCTCCCGCCGGGCCGTTCGGCTTCCCGGCTAGAGTGATCCACATGCTGGTAGCCGCCGCCGTGTGCCCCTGTCCGCCGCTGCTCGTCCCCGAGGTCGCCGCCGGGGCCGCGCCCGAGCTGGACGCCCTGCGCGCGGCCTGCGACGAGGCGCTGGCGGCGCTGGTCGCGGCCGGGCCGCAGCTGGTCGTGGTGGTCGGCACCGGGCCGGCGGCCGAGGTCTGGACCGAGGGCGGAGCCGGCTCCTTCCACCGCTACGGGGTGCCGCTGGTCGCCAAGCTGCCCGGCGGCCGGGTCGAGGGGCCGGAGCTGGCCCCCTCGCTGACCGTCGGCGCCTGGCTGCTGGAGCGCGCCGGGGTGACCCTGCCGACGCACGCCTGCGCGGTGCCCGCCGACGCCCCCGCCGACCGGATGCTCGGTCTCGGCCAGGGCCTGGCCGGCCTCGCCGACCGGGTCGCCCTGCTGGTGCTCGGCGACGGCAGCGCCTGCCGTTCGGTGAAGGCCCCCGGCTACCTGGACGAGCGGGCCGAGGGCTTCGACACCGCCCTGGCCGCCGCCCTGGGCACGGCCGACCTGCCCGCCCTGGCCGCGCTGGACCCGGGCCTGGCCGCCGAGCTCAAGGCCGACGGCCGGGCGCCCTGGCAGGTGCTGGCCGGCGCCGCGGAGGGCGCCGGCCTCAGCGGGCGGCTGGGCTACCAGGACGCGCCGTACGGGGTCGGGTACTTCGTGGCGTCCTGGTCCTAGGACCGGACCAGGCCGGGCCGGGCCGGGCCGGGCCGGGCGGGACTTCCGGGCCGGATCCGCCGGAGCGGGGCCGCGGGAGCAGGCCACCAGGCCACCAGGCCATCAGGTCATCAGGTCATCAGGCCTGCGGGGGCTGCCCCTCGTCGCCCGGCTTCGGCTTGTGGGCGAAGTCGCCGACCGCGCCCTTGGCCTTGCCGGCGCCGTGCTCGATCTTGTCGCTGTACTTGCCCTTGGTCGCCTTGTCGATCGCGCCACCGGCCTTGTCCACGGCCTTCTCGATCTGGTCGCTGTGCTTGCCCGCGAACTCGCTGGCCTTGTCCTTGAGCTCCTCGGCCTTGCCCTTGAGGTTGTCCATCAGGCCCATGGCGATCTCCTTCGTCGGCTGTTTCCCGCTCAACGACCGGGCCCGGCGAAGAGTTCGCAAACCGGGCCCAACCGGGAACCGGGGAAACAGCCGGAAAATGTCCGGGAAACAGTCATATCGTCGCGCAGCCGCGGGCGGGCGGCAGCCCGGTCTCCGGCCACCCGGCGATTTTGGGAGACTGGAACGGTGAGCAGCTCCCGTACCCCGCGTGTCGCCCCTCCCCGTGTGGTCTGCGTCGTCGGCGCGACCGCCGCCGGCAAGTCCGACCTGGCCGTCGCCATCGCCCGCAGCCTCGACGGCGAGGTGATCAACACCGACTCGATGCAGCTGTACCGGGGCATGGACATCGGCACCGCCAAGCTCACCACGGCCGAGCGCGGGGGAGTGCCGCACCACCTGCTGGACATCTGGGACGTCACCGAGGCCGCCAGCGTCGCCGAGTACCAGCGGCTGGCCCGCGCCGAGATCGACCGGCTGCTCGCCGCCGGCCGCACGCCCGTCCTGGTCGGCGGCTCCGGGCTGTACGTCCGCGCGGCGATCGACGAGATGGAGTTCCCGGGCACCGACCCGGCGGTGCGGGCCCGGCTGGAGGCCGAGCTCGACGAGGCCGGCCCGTACGCGCTGCACCGGCGGCTGGCCGAGCTGGACCCGGCGGCCGCCGAGGCGATCCTCACGAGCAACGGTCGGCGGATCGTCCGCGCCCTGGAGGTCATCGAGATCACCGGGCAGCCGTTCACCGCCAACCTGCCGAGCAACACCGCCGTGTACGAGACGGCGCAGATCGGTGTCGCCGTGCCGCGCCCGGAGCTGGACGAGCGGATCACGCTGCGGGTCGACCGGATGTGGGAGGCCGGACTGCTGGACGAGGTGCGGGAGCTGGAGAAGGCCGGGCTGCGCGAGGGCAGGACGGCCTCCCGGGCGCTCGGCTACCAGCAGGTGCTCGACCACTTCGCCGGCGAGTGCACCGAGGACGAGGCCCGGGCCGAGACCGTCCGGGCCACCAAGCGCTTCGCGCGGCGTCAGGAGTCCTGGTTCCGCCGCGACGACCGCATCGACTGGCTCTCCCGGCCAGCCGGCACCGACCCCGTCGAGCTGCTGGAACGATCCCTCGAACTGATCGGCCGTCAGGGAGTTCCGGCCGCGTAGGACGGGTTTTCGGCCAATCGGGCAGTGCACCTGCGCGCGCAGGAGACCGTGCAGGACGAACCGGCGGTCACGGCCCGATCACGTGATGGCCACGGATCACCCGTCGACCCCGGTCAGGCCCGGAACGCCTCTCTGGACATGCCATCATCGATGCCGTAGGGGTCGGCCGAACGGGCCGACCGTGCCAGGCCGCGAGTCCGCTCGTGTCGAACTGTCAGGGGAGGCCGTGTGTCGACGGGTACCGGCCCCGAATCCGGCCAGAGCGGCAGCGTCACCGCACCGGCCGAGGAGTTCGACGAGTCGACGATGGGCGACCTCCCGGTGCTGACCGGACTGGAGGCGCCGACCTCCTACGCGGCCGCGGTGCCCGCCCTGGACACCCGCACCCCGCCCGACGCCGCGGTGCACGAGCGGGAGATCCGCCCGCTGCGCCGGCTGCGCTGGTGGCAGACGCTGCCGATCGCCCTGCTGGGCACCCTCGGCTCGCTGATGTTCGCCTTCCCGCTCGCCTTCGGCTCGGCCGGGGCGCGCGCCACCATGGTCGGGATGCTCGGGCTGCTGTTCACCGCCGCCTCGATGGGCTGGGGCGCGATGGCCGCCCGGCACGCCGGCTACAAGTGGCCCGGGCTGCCGCGCCGGGGCTCCGGGCAGCGGGCCGGCTGGAAGGCGATCGTGGTCTACACCCTGATCGCGGTGGCCGCCTGCGCGCTCGCGGTCTGGCGGGTCGCCTACCTGCGCTGAGCCGGTCCCGTGCTGAGCCGCTTCCGCGCTGAGCCGTTCCCCGCTGAGCCGCTTCCGCGCTGAGCCGCTCCCGGCCCGGGCGGGCGGATCGCCGCTCGGTACCATCGGAGGGGTGAGCGCATCCTCTCCCCGGCAGGGCGGCATCCCCTTCTTCAAGGGGCACGGCACCCAGAACGACTTCGTCATCGTCCCGGACCCGGACGGCACGCTGGAGATCGGTCCCGAGACCGTCGCCGCGCTGTGCGACCGGCGGGCCGGCCTCGGCGGGGACGGGCTGCTGCGCGTCGTGCGCGCCGCCGCCGACCCGGCGGCCGCCGGGATGGCCGACCGGGCCGAGTGGTTCATGGACTACCGCAACTCCGACGGCAGCGTCGCCGAGATGTGCGGCAACGGCCTGCGGGTCTTCGCCCGCTTCCTGGTCGAGGCCGGCCTGGCCGAGCCGGGCGAGCTGGCCGTCGCCACCCGCTCCGGGGTGCTCACCGCGAAGGTCGCCGAGGCCGCCGAGGACGGCACGCCCGGCGACGTCACCATCGACATGGGCCGGGCCCGGCTGCCCGGGCCGGACGGCATCGAGGTCGCGGTCGGCGAGCGGCGCTGGCCGGCCCTGAACGTCAACATGGGCAACCCGCACGCGGTGGCCTTCGTGGAGAGCCTGGACCACGCCGGAGACCTGTTCGCCGCGCCGCTCACCAGCCCCGCGGGCGCCTATCCGGAGGGCGTCAACGTCGAGTTCGTGGTGGACCGCGGGCCGCGGCACGTCGCGATGCGGGTGCACGAGCGCGGCTCGGGCGAGACCCGCTCCTGCGGCACCGGTGCCTGCGCGGTGGCGGTGGCGGCCATCCGCCGGGACGGCGCCGACCCGGCGGTCACCGGTGAGGCGGTCGCGTACACCGTGGACGTGCTGGGCGGCCGGCTGGTCATCACCGAGCACCCGGACGGCCGAGTGGAGATGACCGGGCCGGCGGTGATCGTGGCCGAGGGGCGGCTGGACGGGCGCTGGTGGGAGTCGGTGCGGTAGGGCCGGTCCGCGGACTCCCGTCCCGCGACTCCCGTCGTCCGCCCCGCGAACTCCCGTCCGCGGGGCGGACGACGGGAGTTTGACGACGGGCCCCAGGGCGGGGAGCCCGGTTTGCCCAATTCGTGCGGTGACGAATCCCCCCGATCGGGTGATACCGGTCGCGGACGGGAATCAGGGCGTCGCGGAACGTGCTCTGCTCGGTAGCATGGACCACCGGGTCGATCACCCCATGGGGAGGGGTGTCGAGATCACCCCCTCGGACGGGGCGGCGCCCGGCGACCGTTGCCGGAGGTGCCGATGACCATGGAAGCCGGGCAGTCCCTGACGGGGCAGCCGACGACCGTACGGCAGGCCGGGGCCAGACGGCCCCTCGGAGAGCTCGGCCTGGCCGCCCTCGGCCGGGCCGGGCGGGCGGCGCTGCTCGCGACCGGCCGGCCACCCGTGCCGGACGCCCTGGAACCGCTCGTCCGGGTCCACCGCCGCCACCACCCGCAGGCCGACCTCGGCCTGCTCGCCCGGGCGTACCGGCTCGCCGAGGCCAGCCACCGGGGCCAGAAGCGCAAGAGCGGCGAGCCGTACATCACCCACCCGCTGGCCGTCACCATGATCCTGGCCCAACTCGGCGCCGGGACCACGACCCTGGTCGCCTCGCTGCTCCACGACACGGTCGAGGACACCGAGTTGACGCTGGACCAGGTGGGGGCCGGGTTCGGGCCCGAAGTCGCCTACCTGGTCGACGGGGTGACGAAGCTGGAGAAGGTCGACTTCGGCGCCGCCGCCGAGGCCGAGACCTTCCGCAAGATGCTGGTCGCCACCGGGGACGACGTCCGGGTGATGGTGATCAAGCTGGCCGACCGGCTGCACAACATGCGCACCATCCGGCACATGAAGCCGGCCAGCCAGGCGCGGATCGCCAAGGTCACCCGGGACGTGCTGATCCCGCTGGCCGAGCGGCTCGGCATCCAGGTGCTCAAGGCGGAGCTGGAGGACATCGTCTTCGCCACCCTGCACCCCGAGGAGCACGCCCGCACCCGCGCCCTGATGACCGGTCACGAGGCCGAGCCGGACGGCCTGCTGGAGCCCTTCGCCCGGCAGCTGGCCCGCCAGCTGGCCGAGGCGGGGGTGGCCGCCGAGGTGACCGTCCGGCCCCGGCACTGCGTCTCGCTGCACCGGGTGCTGCTGCGCCGGGCCGCCGTGCCCGGGCCGGACGGCCGGCCGCAGGGGCCGCGGCCGGCCGACTTCGGGCGGCTGCTGGTGGTGGTCGAGGAGAACGCCGACTGCTACGCCGTGCTCGGCGAGCTGCACACCTGCTGGACGCCGCTGCCCGGGGAGTTCAAGGACTTCGTGGCCGCGCCCAAGTTCAACCTCTACCAGTCGCTGCACACCGCCGTGGCGCTCAGCGGCGGCGCGGTGGTCGAGGTGCTGGTCCGCACCCGGCGGATGCACGAGGTGGCCGAGACCGGGGTGGTCGCGCTCGGGGACCCCTCCCCGGCCGGCGCCGTGCAGGACGCCGACGAGCTGGACCGCACCGACCCGGCCCGCCCGGGCTGGCTCAGTCGGCTGCTGGAGTGGCAGCAGGAGACGCCCGACCCGGACGCCTTCTGGTCCGCGCTCACCGCCGACCTGGCCGGCGACCGCGAGATCACCGTGGTGACGGAGGGCGGCGAAACGCTTCAGCTGAGGGCCGGCGCCACCTGCGTGGACGCGGCCTACCTGCTCGGCGAGGAGACCGGCCACCGATGTATCGGCGCGCGGGTCAACGGGCGGCTCACCGCGCTCTCCACCGTGCTGGAGGACGGCGACCAGATCGCGGTGCTCACCGAGTCCCTCCCGGCCTGCGGCGGACCGCCCTCCGGCCCCGCCCCCGAGTGGCTGGCGCACGCCCGCACCCCGGCCGCCCGGCTGGCCATCGAGCGCTGGCTGGCGGACCACCCGGCCCGGCAGCCGGTGGTCCGCACCGGCCCGGCCGGCGGCCAGCCCGCCCCGCCCGGGCGTCCGGCCGCCGAACGGCGGGCCGCCCCGGTCGCGGTGGCCGGGCGGCCCGGCGCCCCGGTCCGGCTGGCGCGCTGCTGCACCCCCGTCCCGCCGGACGAGGTGGCCGGCTACCCGATCCGCGGCGGTGCGGTCGCGGTGCACCGCACCGGCTGCCCGGCGGGGGAGCGGATGCGCGCGGACGGGCGGGCCGAGCTGGAGGTCCGCTGGCAGCCGCAGGGCGCCCCGGCGGCCGGGCACCGGGTCACCCTGCGGGCCGAGGCGCTGAACCGGCCCCGGCTGCTCGCCGACCTCACCGCGGCGATCTCCGGCGCAGGCGTCGGCATCGTCTCGGCCGAGGTCGAGCCGCCGCAGGAGTCCCGGGTCCGGCACACCTACACCGTCGAACTGCCCGAGCCGGCCGCCCTGCCCGGACTGATGCGGGCGATGCTCAAGGTCTCCGGGGTGTACGACGTGAGCCGCCCGCAGGCCCCGGAGGGCGGCCGGGAACCGGGGGAGCGGCCGCTCGGCCCGGCCGCCCGGGGGAAATGGGGATGACCGGCCCGCGCGGGGCGTGCGACCATCATGGGGAATTCACGGCCGGTCCACGGCGTTGTCCGGGCACAGGAGCCCGGGCGGCAGCCCGAGGACCCGAGGGGTAGCTCACCCCGCCCGGACGGTAGCCGGGGCGGCAGCTGGGCAGACTCCGTACGGGACCGCCACCGCGGTCCCCGAAGGCCACCCGTACCAGCGAGCCAAAGGACAGAATGACCTCCACGTTCGACACCCGCGACCACGCCGACGCTCCGCGCCGCCTCGACGGTCTGCGGGCGGAAGCCCTCATGGACGAGGACCTCGCGGCCATCGACGAGGACCTCGGCCACCACTACGACGGCGACCAGTACGACCGCAGCGAGCGAGCCGCCCTGCGCCGCGTCGCCGGTCTCTCCACCGAACTCGAAGACGTCACCGAGGTCGAGTACCGCCAGCTCCGCCTGGAGCGCGTGGTGCTCGTCGGCGTCTGGACCGACGGCACGCTGGAGGAGGCGGAGAACTCGATGGCCGAGCTCGCCGCGCTCGCCGAGACGGCCGGCTCCCAGGTGCTGGACGGCGTCATCCAGCGCCGCGACAAGCCCGACGCGGCCACCTACATCGGCTCCGGCAAGGCGAAGGAGCTGCGCGACATCGTCGCCGCCAGCGGCGCCGACACCGTGGTCTGCGACGGTGAGCTCACGCCCGGGCAGCTGATCCACCTGGAGGACGTGGTCAAGGTCAAGGTCGTCGACCGGACGGCCCTGATCCTGGACATCTTCGCCCAGCACGCCAAGTCCCGGGAGGGCAAGGCGCAGGTCTCGCTCGCGCAGATGCAGTACATGCTGCCGCGCCTGCGCGGCTGGGGTCAGTCGCTGTCCCGGCAGATGGGTGGCGGTGGCTCCGGCACCTCGGGCGGCGGCATGGCCACCCGTGGTCCCGGTGAGACCAAGATCGAGACCGACCGGCGCCGGATCCGCGAGAAGATGGCGAAGCTCCGCAAGGAGATCGCCGACATGAAGAAGGGCCGCGACACCAAGCGCCAGGAGCGCAAGCGCCACCAGGTGCCGTCCGTGGCCATCGCCGGGTACACCAACGCCGGCAAGTCCTCGCTGCTCAACCGGCTCACCGGCGCGGGCGTCCTGGTGGAGAACGCGCTGTTCGCCACCCTGGACCCGACCGTGCGCCGGGCCGAGACCCCGAGCGGGCGGCTCTACACCCTGGCCGACACCGTCGGCTTCGTCCGGCACCTGCCGCACCACCTGGTCGAGGCCTTCCGCTCGACCATGGAGGAGGTCGCCGACGCCGACCTCATCCTGCACGTGGTGGACGGCTCGCACCCCGAGCCGGAGACGCAGCTGGCCGCCGTCCGCGAGGTCATCGTCTCGGTCGACGCGCAGAACGTGCCGGAGATCGTGGTGATCAACAAGGCGGACGCCGCCGATCCGCACGTGCTCCAGCGCCTGCTGCGCCGCGAGCCGCACGCCATCGTGGTGTCGGCCCGCAGCGGCGCGGGCATCGAGGAGCTGCTGCGGCTCATCGACGACGAGCTGCCGCGTCCGGCGGTCGAGGTGCGGGTCCTGGTGCCCTACACCCAGGGCGCGCTGGTCTCCCGGGTGCACGCCGAGGGGGAGCTGATCTCCACCGAGCACACCGGCGAGGGCACCCTGCTGCACGCCAAGGTGCAGGCCGAGCTGGCCGCCGAGCTGGAGTATTTCGCGGTGGCCCTGCAGGGCTGAGGCCGCGGTACGCGCAGGGCCCCGGGACGGAACGTCGAGTCCGTCCCGGGGCCCTTTCCCGTGCCCCCGCGGGGCTGCCTGACGTACCTGCCCGCGGGGCTGCCCGACGTTCGTGCCCGCGGGGCTACCTGACGTTCTTGGCGAAGTAGTCGAAGGCCTGCTTGGCCTGGTCGTGCAGGGAGGGCCCGGCCTGGTAGCCGGCCGGGTTGCGGTCGCCCACCGCGCCGACGCTGATCAGGTTGGGCTTGCCGTCCCTGGTGACGAACCAGCCGCCGCCGGAGGCGCCGGCCGTCATGGAGCAGCCGATCACGTACATCGGCGGGCGGGTCCGGTCGAAGGAGAGCCGCCCGGGCGCGACCGGGGAGCCGCACTGTTCCAGCTCCAGGCCGTCGAACGGCCGCTCGGCGGGGAAGCCGAGGGCGGCGGCCGCGGTGATCTGCTCGCGCGGGGCGTTGAACCAGATCGGCACCGAGCCGCCGACCGTCTCCTCCAGGGACCTGCCGGAGCCGTCCTCGCCGCGCACCCGCAGCACGCCGTAGTCGTACTGGTTGCGGGCGCCGACGCCGCCCTCCTGGAGCCAGGTCGGCGAGACCAGCGCGCGCACCGCCGTCCACCGGCCGTACGGGGCGGCGGCCTGCTGGTCCGGGTTCGGCTTGCCGTGGACCATCCGGCCGTCCCGGTTGAAGCCGGGCACGAAGACCAGGTTCTTCAGCCAGCCGCCGCCCTTGCCGTCGTGCAGGCAGTGGGCGGCGGTGTACACGAGGTTGCTGCGGCCGGGGTTGACCGGGTCGGAGACCACGGTGGCGGAGCAGGCCGCGTCGCCCTGCGGCGTGGTCATGAACAGCCGGCCGACCACCGCGCCGGCCCGGCCGTACGGGTGCGGCTGCGGCTCGGCCGGGACGGCGGCGGGCGGGGCGTCCCGTTCGACGCCGGCCGCCGCGGGGGCGGCCAGCGAGTACTCCGGGGTGGGCCGGGGCTTGGCGGTGTCCATCCGGGCCGCCGTCCAGGAGCCGGGCGCCGCGTCGCCGGCGAAGGCGCTGTCGGCGACGTAGCGGTCCCAGTCCTCGACCTTCCAGCCGGTCAGGTCCCCCAGGCTGGTGGGCGCGGACCGGGGCAGGGCCAGGGGAGCGGTGGCGGGCCGGGCCGGGCCGTCCGGGCCGCACCCGGCCGCGCCCAGCGCGAGCGCGGCGAGCAGCGCGGCGCGGGCCGTCGCGGCCCGGCGCCGCCTGCTGGTGGTTGTCGGCATGCTGGCTCGTCCCCCGTGCTGTGCTGGTGGTTCCTGGCCGCCCCCCGGCGGCCGCTTCCTTCGAACGGCTGCTACTTCTTGGAGATCCAGTCCAGCGCCTGCCGGGCGACCGCCTCCAGGTAGGGGCCGCTCAGCGTGGTGTGGTCCTGGGTGCCGATCGAGGTGTTGCTGACCAGCGCCGTCCTGCCGTCGGGCATGGTGGCGAACCAGCCGCCGCCACTGGCGCCCTGGGTCATGTTGCAGCCGATGGTCAGCATCGTCGGGCGCTTGGCGTCGAAGGAGAGCCGGGTCGGCTTGCCGCCGTCGCACTTGTACAGCTCCTGGCCGTCGAACGGCTTGACGAGCGGGTAGCCGACGGCCGAGACCTTGAGCTGGTCGCGCGGCGCGTCGAACCAGACCGGGACGGCCGAACCGACCGTCTCCTCCAGGGACTTGCCGGTGTCGTTCTGGTTGCGCACGCGCATGACCGCGAAGTCGTACTGGTTGGCGGCGTCGCCGCTGCCGCCGCCCTCGACCATCCACTGCGGCGAGGCGGTGACCTGCTCGGCCCACCAGGTGCCGAGCGGGGCCAGCTCGGACAGCGGGGCCCGCTTGCCGCCGCTGGAGGCACCCGAGTTGTTGTAGGCGGGCACGAAGACCAGGTCCTTGTAGAAGTTCCCGCCCTTGCCCTCGTGCACGCAGTGGCCGGCCGTCCAGACCAGGTTGCTCTTGCCCGGGTGCTGCGGGTCGGTGATCACCGTCGCCGAGCAGTTGCCGCGGCCGCCCTGGGCGGAGAAGTACACCTTGCCGGAGGGCTGCTTGGTGTACGGGCGGGGCATCGCCACGGCCTTGACCACCGGGGGCTCGGGGTCGGTCACCCCGTCGTCGGTGGCCGGCCCGGGGGTGGCGGGGGCGGGCTTGGCGGCGGGCGGGGCCGGGTCGGCGGGCTTGGCGTCGCCCATCTTGTCCGGGTCCCAGAAGTCCTTCACCACCGGGTTGTTGAAGACGTGCTTGGACGCCCACTTGTCCCAGTCCTCGAACTTCCACTTCTTCAGGTCGTCCCAGGTCCTGGGCAGCCCCTCCAGCAGGCCGGTCGGCAGGCCGGACGGGAGGGTGATCCCGCCGATCGCTCCGCCCGTGCCCGCGGCCGGGGACGCCGCGGAGGAGGGCGGTGGCGCGGCGACGGTCCCGCCGCTGCCCGCCGGGCCGTCCGGCCCGCAGGCGCTCACGGCGAACAGGGTGCCCGCGGCCAGGGCTGCGGCCAGGGCTGACCGGTGGATCGTTGGCATCTGTGCGCTTCCCCCTGTGCTCGGGCGGTGGGTGCTGGGCGGTGCCTGGGCACCGGGTGGCGCCGGGTCACCGGATGGTGCCGGGTGGCCGGGCGGTGCCGCGGCCGGTGGCTCCGCGCCGGGACGGTGCGTGCCCGGCCGGTCCGCGGTGCGGCGGACCGCCGTCCTGGAGTCTTCCATCGCGGAGGAGGACGGCGGTGCCCGCCCCCCGGGTTGCGGTGCGGGCCGGAGGTCACCGATCCGTGATCCGGGCCCGGCCGGTCCACCGTCCAAGCAGGGCATTCGGCCCCGAATGTGCACAATCGCCGATTCTCACCCGGACGAGTGAGCGGTCCTTGTGATCACCCGTCAGGGATAGGTAACCCTTACCTGACGCGACGGTGAGAGCGCCCGCCGATCCCCTCCACCACAGTGCGCGTCCGCACCCCCACGCGCCCCAAGGAGCAGCCTTGAGCACCGCCCTCACCGGAGCCCCGCCCGTACCGCCGCCCACCGTGGAGCGGACCTCCGGGCACGACCCGCTGCTGCACCCCGACCCGGCCGTCGCCGCCGAACAGGCCGGACTGGAGGCCCTGCTGCGCTGCTGGACGCGGGAGACCGGAGCCCGGCCCGGCCCGGACGGCCGGCTGCGGATCGCCGTCCTCGGCGGGGCCGCCCGGCTCACCGCCCCGGTCCGCTACTGGTCGCCCGGCGGCTGGCACCGCTTCGGGCCCGCCACCCTCGCGGCCGGCGAGGGCGGCGCCGAGGCCCCCGTGGACGCCGTCACCGCCGCCGCGCTGCTCGCCGCCGCGGCCGCCGAACGGCCCGACCCCGGGCAGGTCGCCGACCTGGCCGGCCGGGTCGCCGACTCGGTCGTGCGCACCGCCGATATCCTCGCCCACCGCCGCACCGCCGCCGCACCCGGCGGCCCGGAGCGCTCGCACTTCCTCGCCACCGAGCAGTCCCTGCTGCTCGGCCACCCGCTGCACCCCACGCCCAAGAGCCGCGACGGCCTCGGCCCGGCCCAGAGCGCCGCCTACTCGCCCGAACTGCACGGCTCCTTCCAGCTGCACTGGTACGCGGTGGACCGCGAGCTGCTGGCGGCCGGCTCCGCCGTCGCCGAGAGCGCCGAGCAGCTCACCGCCGGCCTGCTCGACGGCGGCCCGGCGCTGCCGCCCGGCACCGCCGCCCTCCCGCTGCACCCCTGGCAGGCCCGCGAACTCGCCCACCGCCCGGCCGTCGCCGCACTGCTCGCCGACGGGCTGCTGCACGACCTCGGCCCGGCCGGCGAACCCTGGTACCCCACCTCCTCGGTGCGCACCGTCTACCGGCCCGGCACCCCGTGGATGCTCAAGCTCTCGCTCGGCCTGCGGATCACCAACTCCCGCCGGGAGAACCTGCGCAAGGAACTGCACCGCGGCCTGGAGATGCACCGGCTGCTGGAGAGCGGACTGGCCGCCGAGTGGCGGGCCGCCCACCCCGGCTTCGACATCGTCCGCGACCCGGCCTGGATCGGCGTCGACCACCCCGACCTCGGCGACCCGGGCGGCCTGGACACCGTGCTGCGCGCCCAGCCCTTCGCGCCCACCGACCGCGCGCTGTGCGTCGCCGGGCTGGTCGCCGAACAACCGCTCGGCAGCGGCGACACCGTGCCCTCCCGGCTCGGCGACATCCTGCGGGCGCTGGCCCTGCGCTGCGCCCGCCCGCTGCCGACCGTCGCCGCCGAATGGTTCCTGCGCTACCTGGACGCGGTCGTGCTGCCCATCCTCTGGCTGGACGGCCGGGGCGGCATCGCCCTGGAGGCCCACCAGCAGAACAGCCTGGTGCTGCTGGACGCCGAGGGCTGGCCCCGCGGCGGCCGCTACCGCGACAACCAGGGCTACTACTACCGGGAGAGCGCCACCGGCAGGCTCGCCGCCCGGCTGCCCGGGCTCGGCGCGGAGAGCGACACCTTCCTGCCGGACGCGGTGATCGACCACCACTTCGCCTACTACCTCGGCATCAACCACGTGCTCGGCCTGATCGGCGCCTTCGGCTCCCAGCGGCTCGCCGACGAAACGGTGCTGCTGGCGGCGCTGCGCCGGTTCCTGGCCGGGCCGCGGGCCACCGCCACCGGCTCGGCGCTGCCCGCGCTGCTGCTGGACGCGCCCACGCTGCCCTGCAAGGCCAACCTGCTCACCCGGATCAACGGCATGGACGAGCTGGTCGGCCCGGTCGCCAGCCAGTCCGTGTACGTGGACATCCCCAACCCGGTGGCGGGCGCCTGATGCCGCACGACCTGCCCGGGTGGGGCGCCGTCCCCACCCCGGCCGGCGAGTTCCGGCTCGGCCCGGTCCGGCTGCCCGCCGACCTGGCCCTGCTCGCCGGCTGGATGAACGACCCGGAGGTCGACGCCTTCTGGGAGCTCGCCGGGCCGCCGGAGGTCACCGAACGGCACGTCCGGGCCCAGCAGGACGGCGACGGCCGGAGCCTGCCCTGCCTCGGCCTGCTCGACGGCGAGCCGATGAGCTACTGGGAGGTCTACCGCGCCGACCTCGACCCGCTCGCCGCGCACTACCCCGCCCGGCCGTACGACACCGGCGTGCACCTGCTGCTCGGCCCCGCCGCCAGCCGCGGCCGGGGGCTGGGCGCCGTCCTCCTCGCCTCCCTCGCAGAATTGATTCTTCGCCGCGATCCGCGCTGCGAACGGGTGGTGGCCGAGCCGGACGTCCGCAACCGGCGGTCCGTCCGGGCCTTCGAACGGGCCGGATTCCGCGCCGCCGCCGAACTCGACCTGCCCGGCAAACGCGCCGCCCTGATGGTCCGCGACCGGGCCGACGGACCCGCCGCGCAGGCCCAACTCCCCGCCTAGGACACCCCTGTGGACACCTCGACACCCCCCGCGTACGACCTGCTCGGCGTCGGCATCGGCCCGTTCAACCTCTCGCTCGCCGCGCTCGCCGCGCCCGTCCCCGGCCTGCGCACGCTCTTCTGCGACCAGCGCCCGGAGTTCCGCTGGCACCACGGCATGCTGGTGGACGGGGCCCGGATGCAGGTGCCGTTCCTCGCCGACCTGGTCTCCCTGGTCGACCCGACCAGCCCGTGGTCCTTCCTCAACTACCTGCGCGACCAGGACCGGCTCTTCCCGTTCTACTTCGCCGAGCGCTTCCAGCTGCCGCGCCGCGAGTACGACCACTACTGCCGCTGGGCCGCCGAACGGCTGGCCAACTGCCGCTTCGGCACCGAGGTCACCGCCCTGCACTGGGACGCGCCCTGGTACCGCGCCGAGCTGACCGACACCGCGACCGGCCGGCGCTCCCAGGTCAGGGCCCGCAACCTCGCCCTCGGCGTCGGCACCCGGCCGGTGCGTCCCGAGGCCTTCACCGGACTGGCCGGCCACCCGCGGGCCTTCCACTCCGCCGAGTACCTGGACCGCCGCGCCGACCTGGCCGGCGCCCGGGACATCACCGTGGTCGGCAGCGGACAGTCCGGCGCCGAGGTCTTCCTCGACCTGCTCCGGCGCCACGAGGACGACGGCGTCCGGCTGCGCTGGCTCACCCGCACCAGGGCGCTCGCCCCCATGGAGTACTCCAAGCTCGGCCTGGAGCACTTCACCCCCGACTACACCCGCTACTTCCACGGCCTGCCCGCACCCGTCCGGGACGCGCTGGTCGCCGCCCAGTGGCAGCTGCACAAGGCCGCCAGCGCCGAGACCCTCGCCGAGATCCACGACCACCTCTACGAGCGCACCATCGGCCGCCCGATCGACACCGCCCCGGTCGACATCACCCCCGGCACCGCCGTCACCGCCGCCCGGACGGGCCCCGGCGGCGGCCTCGAACTGCACTGCCGGCACACCGACTCCGGCGCCGAACACCTGCTGCGCACCGACGCCGTGGTGCTCGCCACCGGGTACCGGGCGGCCCGCCCGGCCGCGCTCGAACCGCTCGCCGGACTGATCGACTGGGACGAGGCCGGGCGCTACCGGGTCGACCTGGACCACCGGGTCGCCACCCGGCCCGAACTCACCGGCGGGCTGTACGTCCAGAACGCCGAACTCCACACCCACGGCGTCGGCACCCCCGACCTCGGACTCGGGGCCCACCGGGCCGCGGTGATCCTCAACGCCGTCACCGGGCGCACCGTCCACCGGCTGCCCGACCGGACCGCCTGGACCGGCTTCGCGCCGCCCGCGCCCGCTCCTGTGCCTGCTGCCGCTTCCGCTTCCGCTTCCGTGCGTGCTTCCGACCCCGTGCCCGCTTCCGCGCCCGCTTCCGACCCCGCGCCCTACGACCGCGAACAGACCCCCGTCGTCCCCCGCCCCCAGGAGTTGACCCGTGCCGCAACCGTCGGCCGCTGAACCGCCGCTCCACCTGCCCCCGCACCTCACCGCCGGGCACTGGCAGCGGGCCGGCCGCGCCCTGCTGGCCAAGATGCTGGGCGAGTTCGCCTACGAGGAACTGCTGCGGCCCGTCCCCGGCGAGGAACCCGGCGAGTACCGGCTGGAGCTGCCCGAGGCCGAGTACCGCTTCACCGCCCGGCGCGGCGCCTACGACAGCTGGCAGGTCGACCCGGACTCCGTCCGCTGCACCCGCCCGGACGGCCTGGACCCGCTGCGCTTCCTCCCGTACGCCCGGCAGACCCTCGGCATGCGCGGCGAGACCACCGGCCACCTGATCCGCGAGCTCTCCGCCACCCTGACCGCCGACGCCCGCCAGCTCGCCACCGCGCTGACCGCCGCCGAACTCGCCGACCTCGACCACGCCGCCCTGGAGGGCCGGCAGACCGGCCACCCATGGATCGTGCCCAACAAGGGCCGGATCGGCTTCTCCGGCACCGACGCCGCCCGCTGGGCCCCCGAGGCCCGCAGCCCCCGCCCGCTGCCCTGGATCGCCGTCCACCGCCGGCTCGCCGAGTACCGCGGAGTGCCCGGCCTGGAACGGCCCGAACAGCTGTACGCCCGCGAGCTGGACGACGTGGACGCGCTGCGCGCCGTGCTCGGCCCGGCCGCGGGGGACTACCTGCTACTGCCCGTCCACCCGTGGCAGTGGGACGAGACGATCCTGCCGCTGTTCGCCCCCTGGATCGCCTCCGGGGAGATCGTCCCGCTGCCCTCGGACGGCGACCCACGGCTGCCCCAGCAGTCCATCCGCTCCTTCTTCAACACCGCCCACCCCGAACGCTGCACCGTCAAGCTGCCGCTGTCCGTCCTGAACACCCTGGTCTGGCGCGGGCTGCCGGTCGAGCGCACGCTGGCCGCGCCGACCGTCACCGCCTGGCTGCTCGGGCTGCGCGACGCCGACCCGTACCTGCGCGACGAGTGCCGGGTGATCCTGCTCGGCGAGATCGCCTCCGTCACCGTCGACCACCCGCTCTACCGCGAGCTGCCCGAGGCGCCGTACCAGTACAAGGAGCTGCTCGGCGCGATCTGGCGCCAGCCGCTCGGGCCCTTCCTGGACGGCCGCGAGCGGGCCCGCACCCTGGCCGCGCTGCTGCAGACCGGCTCCGACGGACGGGCGCTCGTCGCCGAGCTGATCGACCGCTCCGGCCTGCTCCCCGGCGACTGGACCGCCCGGCTGTTCGCCGCGATGATGCCCCCGCTGCTGCACTTCCTCTACCGCTACGGGCTGGTCTTCTCCCCCCACGGCGAGAACGCCATCCTGGTCTTCGACCCGACCGACGCGCCGGTCCGGCTCGCGGTCAAGGACTTCGTGGACGACGTCAACCTCAGCGCGCACGACCTGCCGGAACTGGACGGACTGCCCGCCGAGGTGGCCGAGGTGCTGCTGCGGGAGAGCCCGCAGGGGCTCTGCCAGTTCATCCACTCCGGGCTGTTCATCGGCGTCTTCCGCTACCTCGCCCCGCTGCTGGAGGCGCAGGCCGGGCTGCCCGAGACCGAGTTCTGGGCGCTGCTGCGCGCCGAGGTGCTGCGCTACCAGGCCCGCTTCCCCGAGCTGCGCGCACGCTTCGAGCTGTTCGACCTGTTCCGCCCCCGGATCGACCGGCTCTGCCTCAACCGCAACCGGCTGCTGATGGACGGCTACCAGGACCGCCCGCACCGCCCGCACGCCGCCCGGTACGGGACCGTGCCGAACGCGCTGGTCGCGGTGGACGTGCGACTGCCCGCGCGACGGGACCGGATTGTCACCCCCGCCCCGTAGGGTGGGAGGGTCATGACGAACGACTCCGAATCCCACGACTCCGAATCCCAGCGGGCGGCGCTCCCCGGCGACGAGGCCGAGGAAGCCGTCGCCGTCCCGCGCTCGCGGATCCCCGAACTGCTGCACGCCGCGGTGGCGGCCGTCGGCGGCGTCGAGCGCCCCGGCCAGGTCCGGATGGCCGAGGCCGTCGCCGACGCCGTCGACCACGGCGAGCACCTGCTCGTCCAGGCCGGCACCGGCACCGGGAAGTCCCTGGCCTACCTGGTGCCCGCGCTCGCCCACGGCGACCGCGTGGTCGTCGCCACGGCCACCCTGGCCCTGCAACGCCAGCTGGTGGAGCGGGACTTGCCGCGCACCGTCGAGGCGCTGCACCCGGTGCTGCGCCGCCGGCCGCTGTTCGCGATGCTCAAGGGCCGCTCCAACTACCTGTGCCTCCACCGGGCCAACGAGGGCACCCCGAGCGAGGAGGGCGAGGGCCTGTTCGACCCGGTGGACGCGCTCGGCGGGCCCACCGGGAAGCTCGGGAAGGACGTGCTGCGGCTGCGCGACTGGGCCGACGAGACCGAGACCGGTGACCGGGACGACATGAGCCCCGGCGTCTCCGACAAGGCCTGGGCCCAGCTGTCGGTCACCTCCAAGGAGTGCCTGGGCGCCACCCGCTGCCCGTACGGGCAGGAGTGCTTCGCGGAGAAGGCACGGGAGCGGGCCAAGCTGGCGGACGTCGTGGTCACCAACCACGCGATGCTCGCGATCGACGCGATCGAGGGCGCGCCGGTGCTGCCCGAGCACGGGCTGCTGATCGTGGACGAGGCGCACGAGCTGGTCAACCGGGTCACCGGCGCGGCCACCGCCGAGCTGACCGTCGGCGCGGTCAACCGGGCGGTGAAGCGGGCCGCGCGGCTGGCCAACGAGAAGGCGGTCGACGCCCTCCAGGCCGCCGCCGAGAACTACCACGGCCTGATGGAGACCGCACAGCCCGGCCGGGTCGAGGAACTGCCCGAGTACCTGGCGTACGCGGTCACCGCGATCCGGGACGCCTCCCGCCAGGTGATCACCTCGCTGGGCGAGACCAGGGACAAGGGGCTCAGCGACGAGGACGCCGTCCGCAAGCAGGCGATGGCCTCGGCCGAGGCGCTGCACGAGACGGCCGAGCGGCTGCTGGAGGACTCCGAGTACGACGTGGTCTGGATCGAGCGCAGCGACCGCTACGGGCTGGGCACCGCCTCGCTGCGGGTCGCCCCGCTGAGCGTCTCCGGGCTGCTGCGCGAGGGGCTGTACAAGGAGCGCTCGGTCGTCCTCACCTCGGCCACGCTCAAGCTCGGCGGGGACTTCAACGGCGTCGCCGCCTCCGTCGGCCTGCCCTCCGAGACGCGGCTGCCGGACGTCCGCACCGCCGGGGACAACCAGGACGCCGGCCCGGCCTTCGGCGAGGACGCGGTGCCGTACTGGCGCGGCATCGACGTCGGCTCGCCGTTCAAGTACCCCAAGCAGGGCATCCTGTACGTCGCCAAGCACCTGGCCGACCCCGGGCGCGACCCCGAACGGCCGGACATGCTGGACGAGTTGGCCGAGCTGATCGGCGCGGCCGGCGGACGGACGCTGGGCCTGTTCTCCTCGATGCGGGGCGCCCAGACGGCCGCCGAGGCGATGCGCGAGCGGCTGGACCACCGCGTCCTGCTCCAGGGCGAGGACACCCTGGGCGAGTTGATCCGGGAGTTCGCCTCCGACGCCACAACCTGCCTGTTCGGCACGCTCTCGCTCTGGCAGGGCGTCGACGTGCCGGGCTCGGCCTGCCAGCTGGTCGTGATGGACCGGATCCCCTTCCCCCGGCCGGACGACCCGCTGATGAGCGCCCGCCAGAAGGACGTCGAACAGCGCGGCGGGAACGGCTTCATGGCCGTCGCGGCGACGCACGCGGCGCTGCTGATGGCGCAGGGCGCGGGCCGGCTGGTGCGCGCGGCCGACGACCGGGGCGTGGTCGCGGTGCTGGACCCGCGGGTGGAGACCAAGCGGTACGGGAGCTTCTTCCGCTCCTCGATGCCGGAGTTCTGGTACACCACCGACCGCAACCAGGTGCGCCGCTCGCTGGCGGCGATCGACGCCTCGGCGGCGCCGGTGCGGCCGGTGGTGAAGCGGGGCTGAGGGCCCGGCCCGCGGGCCCCGGGGCTGCGGGTTCCGGGGCTCCGGGCCCCGGGTCTCCGGGCCCCGGGTCTCCGGGCCTCCCGGTTCCGGGGCTCCGGGTTCGCGTCCTTCGGAGCGAAACGCCGGAGGGGCTCCCCGCACGAGCGGTGGAGCCCCTTCCCGGTGCTGTCGGTCGCGGAAGGAGTCAGAGGCGGCGCAGGACGGCGACGACCTTGCCCAGGATGGTCGCGTTGTCGCCGTTGATCGGCTCGTACGCCGAGTTGTGCGGCATCAGCCAGATCCGGCCGTCCTCGCGCTTGAGCCGCTTGACGGTGGCCTCGCCGTCGATCATCGCGGCGACGATGTCGCCGTTCTCGGCGACCGGCTGACGGCGCACGGTGACCCAGTCGCCGTCGCAGATGGCGGCCTCGATCATCGAGTCGCCGCGTACGGTGAGCGCGAACAGCTCGCCCTCGCCGACCAGCTGGCGGGGCAGCGGGAAGACGTCCTCGACCGTCTGCTCGGCCAGGATCGGCCCGCCGGCGGCGATCCGGCCGACCAGCGGGACGTAGGAGGTGGACGGCCGGCCGGCCGTCTCGGCGGTGTTCGGGCGGGCCACCTCGACACCGCGGACCTCGTAGGCGCGCGGGCGGTGCGGATCCCGGCGCAGGAAGCCCTTGCGCTCCAGGGCCATCAGCTGGTGGGCGACCGAGGAGGTGCTGGACAGGCCGACGGCCTGGCCGATCTCGCGCATGGACGGCGGGTAGCCGCGGCGCTGGACGGAATCCCTGATGACCTCGATCACCCGGCGCTGGCGCTCGGTGAGACCGGCCTCGTCGGTGCGGATGCCGGGGGGGCGGCCGGGCGTCGCGCGGGCGGGGGACTGATGGGCGTCGTCCATGGCGGCGGAGTGTTCGATCGGCTGGTCCGGAACGCGGGGCGCTCCGGACAGGGCCGCGCCGGGGAGACGGTGGTCTTCGCTACGGTCCATGCTGATGTCCACACCCTGCTGATTCGTGGTGCGCTGCCCCACCTTGAACTGGGAGTGTTCCTGCACCGGGATGGTGTTGCTTTCGATCGTGTTCACGGCGGCCCCTCTCGACGGCTGTCCTCTCCCTTTTCCAGCCCAACGCGCCTCCTATCGAAAGGTTGCGCCAAACACACGTTCGAGTGAATTATTCGGGAGTTGACTGACTCGATCAAGGCTTTGTTGTACATCGAGTAAATGTTCGAGCAGAACTCGACTCCGGCAGTCTAATCGGCGCCGCCCGGGCGTCGACACGCCACGGCGCTCACCTCCCCCAGAGTCCTAGATGTAGTGGCTACAGTCCTCTCCGTGCCCAGTACTAGTGGTCGCCCGGCATGATCAGCTTGCCGAGGTCGGGGGCGCATCGCTTAGACTCGAATGGTCCGAACGTTCTGCCAGGGAGGGATCCCCAGGTGCACTGCCCCTTCTGCCGGCACTCCGACAGCCGTGTTGTCGACAGCCGGACCACCGAGGACGGCAGCTGCATCCGCCGTCGTCGGCAGTGCCCGGACTGCGGCCGCCGCTTCACCACGGTGGAGACGGCCGCGCTGATGGTCATCAAGCGCAGCGGCGTCACCGAGCCGTTCTCCCGGCAGAAGGTCATCACCGGCGTTCGCAAGGCCTGCCAGGGCCGCCCCGTCACCGAGGACGCGCTGGCCCAGCTCGGCCAGCGGGTCGAGGAGTGCGTGCGCGCCAGCGGCAACGCCGAGCTGACCACCCACGACGTGGGGCTGGCCATACTCGGCCCGCTCAAGGAACTCGACGTGGTCGCCTACCTGCGCTTCGCCTCCGTGTACCAGGCGTACGACGGACTGGAAGACTTCGAGGCCGCCATCGCGGAACTCCGCGCCGAGCGGCCCCGCGCCCCCGAGACGGACGACACCCCCGTGTCCGTCTCCGCCGCCGCGCCCTAGGAGGCTCCGGCACCGGGCCCCGGGCGGGCCCCTACGCACCACCACGGCCCCGTGGGGCCCACGCGTGCCCGAAAACGGGGCACAGAACACTACAAACCGTGCGTAAGCAGGCAAGGTCTCCGCCTGCCCGCACACCGGAAGAACGAACCAGCAGTGCCCGGACTTTTCAGGGCACTTCGGGCGTTTGCCCAGGAGGAGGAGCGAGAAGTGACAGACACCACGAGCGGTTCCGCGCGCGGGTCGAAGTCCGAGAAGGCCGCGGCCAAGGGCGCCAAGGCCCCGAAGGGCGGTCTCCGGATGGAGCGCATCTACACCACCCCTGGCGTGCACCCGTACGACGAGGTCCGCTGGGAGCGGCGCGATGTCGTCATGACCAACTGGCGCGACGGCTCCATCAACTTCGAGCAGCGCGGCGTCGAGTTCCCCGACTTCTGGTCGGTCAACGCCGTCAACATCGTCACGTCCAAGTACTTCCGCGGCGCCGTCGGCACCCCGCAGCGCGAGTGGAGCCTGAAGCAGATCATCGACCGCGTGGTGCTCACCTACCGCGCCGCCGGCGAGAAGCACGGCTACTTCGCCTCCAAGGACGACGCCGAGATCTTCGAGCACGAGCTGACCCACGCCCTCCTCCACCAGGTGTTCAGCTTCAACTCGCCGGTCTGGTTCAACGTCGGCACCAAGCAGCCCCAGCAGGTCAGCGCCTGCTTCATCCTGTCCGTCGACGACTCCATGGAGTCGATCCTCGACTGGTACAAGGAAGAGGGCATGATCTTCAAGGGCGGCTCCGGCGCCGGCCTCAACCTCTCCCGGATCCGCTCCTCCAAGGAGCTGCTCTCCTCCGGCGGCAACGCCTCCGGCCCGGTCTCCTTCATGCGCGGCGCCGACGCCTCGGCCGGCACCATCAAGTCCGGTGGCGCCACCCGCCGCGCGGCCAAGATGGTCGTGCTCGACGTGGACCACCCGGACGTCGAGGCCTTCATCGAGACCAAGGTGAAGGAGGAGGAGAAGATCCGCGCCCTGCGCGACGCGGGCTTCGACATGGACCTCGGCGGGGACGACATCACCTCCGTCCAGTACCAGAACGCCAACAACTCGGTCCGCGTCAACGACGAATTCATGACCGCCGTCGAGAACGGCACCGAATTCGGCCTGCGCGCCCGGATGACCGGCGAGGTCATCGAGACCGTCGACGCGAAGAAGCTGTTCCGCAAGATGGCCGAGGCCGCCTGGGCCTGCGCCGACCCCGGCATCCAGTACGACACCACCATCAACCACTGGCACACCTGCCCGGAGTCCGGCCGCATCAACGCGTCCAACCCCTGCTCCGAGTACATGCACCTGGACAACTCCAGCTGCAACCTCGCCTCGCTGAACCTGATGAAGTTCCTGCGCGACGACGACACCTTCGACGCGGCGACCTTCGCCAAGGTCGTCGAGCTCGTCATCACCGCGATGGACATCTCCATCTGCTTCGCGGACTTCCCCACCGAGAAGATCGGCGAGACCACCCGCGCCTACCGCCAGCTCGGCATCGGCTACGCCAACCTCGGCGCCCTGCTGATGGCCACCGGCCACGCCTACGACAGCGAGGGCGGCCGCGCCCTGGCCGGCGCCATCACCTCGCTGATGACCGGCACCGCCTACCGCCGCGGCGCCGAACTCGCCGGCGTGGTCGGCCCGTACGACGGCTACGCCCGCAACGCGGCCCCGCACCAGCAGGTCATGAAGCAGCACGCCGACGCCTCGCTGGACGCCGTCTCCTTCGACGACCTGGACGCCCCGGTCTGGCTGACCGCCAACAAGACCTGGCAGGACGTGCTGCGCATCGGCGCGCAGAACGGTTTCCGCAACGCCCAGGCCTCGGTGCTCGCCCCGACCGGCACCATCGGCCTGATGATGGACTGCGACACCACCGGCGTCGAGCCCGACCTCGCCCTGGTCAAGTTCAAGAAGCTGGTCGGCGGCGGCTCGATGCAGATCGTCAACGGCACCGTCCCGCGCGCCCTCAAGCGCCTCGGCTACCAGGACGAGCAGATCGAGGCGGTCGTCGCCCACATCGCCGAGCACGGCAACGTCGTGGACGCGCCGGGCCTGAAGACCGAGCACTACGAGGTGTTCGACTGCGCGATGGGCGAGCGCGTCATCTCGGCCATGGGACACGTGCGGATGATGGCCGCGATCCAGCCCTGGATCTCCGGCGCCATCTCCAAGACCGTGAACATGCCCGAGTCCGCCACTGTCGAGGAGATCGAGGAGATCTACTTCGAGGCGTGGAAGATGGGCGTCAAGGCGCTCGCCATCTACCGTGACAACTGCAAGGTCGGCCAGCCGCTCTCGGCCAAGAAGAAGGACTCCGAGGAGAAGGCCAAGCAGGCCGAGGCCCCCGTCGCGGTCGAGAAGGTGGTCGAGTACCGCCCGGTCCGCAAGCGCCTGCCCAAGGGCCGCCCGGGCATCACCACCTCCTTCACGGTCGGTGGCGCCGAGGGCTACATGACCGCCAACTCCTACCCGGACGACGGCCTCGGTGAGGTCTTCCTGAAGATGTCCAAGCAGGGCTCGACCCTCGCGGGCATGATGGACGCCTTCTCCATCGCCGTCTCGGTCGGCCTCCAGTACGGCGTGCCGTTGGAGACCTACGTCTCGAAGTTCACCAACATGCGCTTCGAGCCGGCCGGTCTGACCGACGACCCGGACGTGCGGATGGCCCAGTCGATCGTCGACTACATCTTCCGCCGCCTGGCGCTCGACTTCCTGCCGTTCGAGACCCGCTCGGCGCTCGGCATCCACTCCGTCGAGGAGCGCCAGCGTCACCTGGAGACGGGGTCGTACGAGCCGCTGGAGGCCGAGGAGCTCGACACCGAGTCGCTCGCCCAGTCCGCCCCGGTCGCCCCCGTCGCCGCCAAGTCGGCCGCCGCCCCGGCCCCGGCCGTCGAGGCGCCCAAGGCGGCCCCGAAGCAGGCCCACAACTCCACGGAGTTGATGGAGATCCAGCTCGGCCTCAACGCCGACGCCCCGCTCTGCTTCTCCTGCGGCACCAAGATGCGCCGCGCCGGCAGCTGCTACCTCTGCGAGGGCTGCGGCTCCACCAGCGGCTGCAGCTGATCACGCTCGACCCCGGTGGTCGCCTCCTGAGGTGACCCCCTGAAGCGGGGCGAGGACCTTTCCGGTCCTCGCCCCGCTTTTTCGCGTTCCCGGGAATGCCGATGTCACGTCCGGGGGGTGGTGTCCGGTCCGTAGGGGGGACGGGTTCTTCCGAGCCTTCCGAGAAGGAGTGGTGTGGTGATGGGAACGGTGCTGGTGACGGGGGCGACGGGCACGCTCGGGCGGGAGGTGGTGCGGCTGCTGGTGGCGCGCGGGGTGGCGGTGCGGGGGTTGAGCCGGCGGGTGCGGGACGGGGGCGACGGGGTCGCATGGGTGGTCGGGGACCTGGTGAGCGGCGCCGGGATCGCGGAGGCGATGGCCGGGGTCGAGGTGGTGGTGGACTGCGCGACCACGCAGAAGAAGGAGGACCTGGCCGGGGTCCGGACCCTGGTGGCCCGGGCCCGGGAGGCCGGGGTGCGGCACCTGGTGTACGTGTCGATCGTCGGGATCGACCGGATCCCGATCGCGTACTACACCACCAAGCTCGGCTGTGAACAGGTGGTGCGGGAGTCGGGGTTGGGCTGGACGGTGCTGCGGGCGACGCAGTTCCACGACCTGGTGCTGAGGTTCTTCGACGCCTCCGTGAAGCTGCCGGTCTTCCCGGTGCTGAGCGGGACGGCGTGCCAGCCGGTGGACGTGCGGGAGGTGGCGGTGGCCGTCGCGGACCTGGCGGGGGAGGAGCCCGCCGGTTTCGCGCCGGAGGTGGGCGGCCCGCAGGTGCGCTCGTACCGGGAGCTGGCCGAGGCCTACCTGCGGGCGGCGGGCAAGCGCCGGCTCCTGCTGACGCTGCGCCTACCGGGTGCGGCCGCCCGCGGGTTCCGCGCCGGCGGCAATCTGACGCCGGATCGGGCGGTGGGCCGGGGGACCTTCGAGGAGGCGCTGGAACGACGGTTCGGCGGCCACTGAGATCGTGACCGGGGGCGAAGTGGGGGACCGGGTGGGCGTCGGCGGGGTCGTGGCGTGGTGTGGACGGCGTGAAGGAAGGAGATTGGCCGTCAACTGGCCGCTTGAGGCCTATGTCTGAATCGATATGATCGGCCGAAAGCGTGAACCGATCAGATGCCCGGAGGCGTTTCTTCACGTCGCCGGGCGGTCCGTATGCGCCCGACCCGGCTGTCGGCGGCCGCAACCGTCGCCGACCCGCCGCCCGCGCCGCCGCCCGCCGACGTTGCCGAGGACCGCACCGATGAGAGAAGCCACCAGCCCCGACGGCCGATCGCGCCGCCGGCCCGCGCCGCGCACCGTCGCCCTGACCGCCGCCGCCGTGCTGCTGGCGCTGGTCGCCGCGCCGGTCGGCGTCGTCCGGGCGTTGGGCGCGCACCAGCCGCTCACCGCCCTCGCGGTGGGCGCCGTCACGGTGCTCTGGCTGATCACCGTCGGGCTCGCGGCGTCCGGCGTCGAGCGCACCCGCACGCTGACCGACGACCTGGCCGCGCAGCACGAGGAGACCCGGGCCGCGCTGGTCGCCGCGGGCACGGCCCGGCAGGCCGAGACGGCCGCCGCCGACCGCGCGGCCGCCGCGCTCGCCGAGCGGGACGCCGCCCGCGCCGAGCAGGTCCGCGCCGAGGCGGACGTCACCGCCGCGCACGCCGAGCTGGCCCGGCTGCGGGCCGAACTCGACGCCGAGCGGGCCGGGGCGGAGACCGAGCGGACCAGGGCCGAGTCGGAGCGCGCCGAGCTGGCCCGGCTCGCCGAGGGCGTGCTGCCCGAGGTGGTGACCAGGCTGCGGGCCGGCGCCGCCGTGGACAGCGCGCTGGCCGCCCACCGCAAGCACCCCCAGTACGCGCTGCTGCGTGCCGTCGGCGAGGAGATCGGCCGTGGCGAGCGGCTGCGGGCCGCCGCGCTGGCCGTCTGCGCGACCGCCGCCGGGCGGGTCCAGGCGCTGGCCACGAGCATGCACGCCGAGCTGCGCGAGATGCAGCACCGGCACGACGAGGAGGTCCTCGGCGACCTGCTGAGCCTGGACCACTCGACCGCCCAGGCGGGCCGGATGGCCGACAGCATCGCGGTGCTCACCGGCGCCCGCTCGGGCCGCCGTTGGGCCAAGCCGATCGCGGTGGAGTCGGTGCTGCGCGGTGCGCTCGGCCGGATCGGCGCCTACCAGCGGGTGCGGCTGCACAACGCCAGCAGCGCCGCGGTCGCCGGGTACGCGGCCGAGGGTGTGATGCACGCGCTGGCCGAACTGCTGGACAACGCCACCAACTTCTCCGCCCCGCCGGCCGAGGTGCACGTCTACGTCGAGGAGGTGCCCGCCGGCCTGGTGGTCACCGTCGAGGACAGCGGGCTGGGTCTGGGCGACAGCTGGCTGCGCCGGGCCGAGCGGGCCGTCTCCGCCGAGCCGCTGGACCTCACCACGCTCTCCGCCGGCACCCGGCTGGGGCTCGCGGTGGTCGGCGTGCTGGCGCGCAAGCACGGGCTGCAGATCTCCTTCCGGCCGTCGGCACGCGGCGGCACCGGCGTGGTGATGCTGATCCCGCAGCAGCTCGTCACGCACCCGGCACCGGCCGCCACCCCGGCGCCCGTCCGGGCGTCCATCCCGGCGCAGGCGCCGGCCGCGGAGACCGCGCGCCCCGCGCTCGCCTCGGCGCGCCCCGCGCCCGCCTCGCTGCCCCCGGTGCCCTCCGCGCAGTGGACCCCGGCCGGGACGCGGAGCGTCACCGCGCCCGCCCTGCCGGCCGCGCCCGCGACCACGTCTGTGCCCGCGACCACGTCTGCGACGACGCCCGCGCCCGCGACGACGCCCGGGCACGCGACGACGCCCGCGCCCGCCCGGATGACCGACAGCGGCCTGCCGCAGCGCCGGCGCGGGCAGACGCTGGCCACCACCGCCCCCGCGGCGGCCCGGACCGTGAAGACCGTCAGCACCGAAGCGGCCGGTGCGGCCGCCCGGTTCGGTGCGTTCCGCCGGGCCGTCGCCCGTCCCGCGGGGGCCGAGCAGCCCCCTGCCGGGGCGCCGACCACGGAGCCCGACACCATGCCCGACGCTTCCCCCGTCACCGAGAAGGACACCTGATGAGCAGTGCCACCGACCGCGACCTCGACTGGCTGTTGGAGAACCTGCTGGCGGCGACCCCCGGCACCCGGCACGCTCTGGTTCTCTCCGCCGACGGCCTCAAGCTCTGCCACACCGCCGGGCTGAGCACCGACCAGGCCGACCAGCTGGCCGCCATCGCCTCCGGCCTGCAGAGCCTGGCGCACGGCGCCTCGATCGAGTTCGGCGACGGCAGCGGCGGCGTGCGGCAGTCGATGACCGAGTTCCACGGCGGCATCCTGTGCATCGTGGCGGCCGGTGAGGGCGCGCACCTCGCGGTGGTCACGGACGACGAAGCGGACGTCGGCGTGGTCGGCCACAACATGCACGGCCTGATCGAGCAGATCGGGGTCCACCTCAGCGCGCCCGCCCGGTCGGCGGAAGGCGAGGCCGCCGCGCATGAGAGCGCCGGCATATGAATGCCGGGCCGGTGCTGCCGGGCCGTGACGACGATCCGGACCGCCTCTACACCATCACCCGGGGCCGCAGCCGGGCTCCGGAGAACGCCTTCGACCTGGTCACCCTGATCGTCGCCGAGCGGCAGCCGGCGCCCGGGATGCAGTCGGAGCACGCCCGGATCCTGGGGATGTGCGAGGCCCCGACCGCCGTCGTGGAGGTGGCGGCGGAGCTGGCGCTGCCCGTCTCGGTGGTGAAGATCCTCCTCGGCGACCTGCTGGAGTCCGGGGCGGTCACCGCCCGCCACCCCCGGTTCGCGCCGAACAAGGCCCGGCTGCCCGACCTCGACACGCTGAAGCAGGTGCTGCATGGCCTCCAACAGCTCTGATGCGCGGGATGCCGCCGGCGACGCCGGGGTCCGGTCGGCCGGCGCCGGGGTCCGGCCCGCCGGTGCGCGCACCCCGCTGCGGGCGACCGCCGACAACGCGCTGAAGATCGTCGTGGTCGGCGGCTTCGGGGTGGGCAAGACCACCCTGGTCGGCTCGGTCAGCGAGATCCGCCCGCTGAACACCGAAGAGGTGATGACCAAGGCGGGCGAGGGCATCGACCCGGCCGGCGCCTGGGGCAAGCGCTCCACCACGGTCGCCTTCGACTTCGGCCGGATCACCCTCTCCGAGCGCCAGGTGCTGTACCTGTTCGGCGCGCCCGGACAGGAGCGCTTCTGGTTCCTCTGGGACCGGCTGTTCAGCGGCGCCCTGGGCGCGGTCGTCCTGGTGGACACCCGGCGGCTGGAGGAGTCCTGGTACGCGATCGACCGGCTGGAGCACCACGGCACGCCGTTCATCGTGGCCCGCAACAACTTCGGCGAGCCGAGCCACACCCTGGAGCAGGTCCGCGAGGCGCTGGACCTGCCGGCCGAGGTACCGCTGGTGGACTGCGACGCGCGCGACCGCGAGTCCGGCAAGCAGGTGCTGATCGCCCTGGTCCACCACCTGGCCGCCCTGGCCGGGGCCGGCGAGGGGGCGCTGACCGACGGAGCCCCGACCGGCGAGGCCCTGACCGACGGAGCCCTGACCGGCGAGGTCCTGACCGGCAGTGTCGCAAAGGTCACCGCCGCCGTGGAAGAGACCGCCCCGGCAGGGTCCCGCACCGCGATCTACGAGGAGAGCACCCCGTGACCGAGCCCGCCGCCACCCCGCCCCCGGGCTGCCCGGCGCACGCCGGCGCCACGCCGCTGTACGGGCCGCGCTTCCAGACCGACCCGTCCCAGCTCTACCGCGAGCTGCGCGCCGCGCACGGCCCGGTCGCCCCGGTCGAGCTGGCCGGCGGTGTGCCCGCCTGGCTGGTCATCGGCTACCGCGAGCTGCAGCAGGTGACCGGCCAGCCGCAGCTGTTCGGCCGTGACTCCAGCCGCTGGCACGCCTGGGAGACGCTGCCCGCCGACTGGCCGCTGAAGCCGATGATGGCGCCCGTGCCCTCGATCCTCTACGCCGAGGGCGAGGAGCACGTCCGGCGCTCCCGCGCGGTCACCGACGCGCTGGCCGGGACCGACCCGTACGAGCTGCGCAAACACGCCGAGGAGATCGCCGACCGGCTGATCGACGGGTTCGCCGGGCGCGGTGAGGCGGACCTGGTCGCCGAGTACGCGCACCGGATGCCGCTGCTGGTGCTGTGCCGGGTGCTCGGCCTGGACGAGGAACAGGCGCCGCAGCTGATCGCGGCGCTGCTGGCGATGCTGGACGGCGGCCCGGACGCGCCGGCCGGCGCCCAGCGGCTGCTGGAGCTGATGCTCGCGCTGGTCGAGGAGAAGGCCGAGTACCCGGGTGCCGACGTCGCCTCGCGGATGCTGGCGCACCCGGCCGGGCTGACCCACGACGAGGTGATGCGCGACCTGCGGGTGCTGCTGATCGCCGGCCACCAGCCCAGCTCGTACTGGATCTCCAACGCGCTGCGGCTGATGCTCACCGACGAGCGGTTCGCCGCCTCGCTGGCCGGTGGCCGCCGCAGCATCAGCCAGGCGCTGAACGAGGCGCTCTGGGAGGACACCCCGACCCAGATCTTCGCCGGCCGCTGGGCGGTCCGGGACACCCAGCTGGGTGGCCAGCGGATCGGCGAGGGGGACATGATCCTGCTCGGCTTCGCCGGGGCCAACGCCGACCCGTCGGTCCGGCAGGCGGACGGCCGCCCGGCGGAGGGGAACCGGGCGCACATGAGCTACTCGTACGGCGAGCACGGCTGCCCCTTCCCGGCCCAGGAGGCGGCCGAGGTGATCGCCACCACCGCGATCGAGGTGCTGCTCGACCGGCTGCCGGACCTGCGGCTGGCGGTGGCCGAGCACGCGCTGGTGTGGCGGCCGTCGGCCTGGGTGCGGGGGCTGGTGGCACTGCCGGTCTCGTTCACCCCGGGCTACCCGGCCTGATCATTCAACACCCGCCGTTCGAAAGAGAGTTGTCGATGACCGCTGCCCCGGCCCGAATAGTCCTCGACCCGCTGGCCCGTGACAACGCGGCCGAGGGCGCGCTGCTGCGGACCGCCGGCCCGGTGGTGCCGGTCGAGCTGCCCGGAGGGGTCGCCGCCTGGGCGGTCACGCAGCACGCCGCCGCCCGCGACCTGCTGACGGACGCCCGGCTGGTGAAGGACGCCGCGCACTGGGCGGCCTATCAGCGCGGCGAGGTGCCGAAGACCTGGCCCCTGATCGGTCTGGCGGTGCCCGGCCCGAGCATGGTGACCACGGACGGCGCCGAGCACCGCCGGCTGCGGGCGCTGGTCGCGCAGGCCTTCACCCCGCGCCGGGTGGAGCTGATGCGTCCGCGCGTCGAGGAGGTCACCCACGCGCTGCTGGACGCCCTGGCGGCGGGCGAGCCGGTGGTGGACCTCAAGACGGCCTTCGCCTTCCCGCTGCCGATGACGGTGATCTGCTCGCTGCTGGGCGTTCCGGAGTCGGACCACGGCCTGCTGCGCGACCTGTACGAGCGGTTCTTCGGCATCAGGCCGAACCCGGAGGGCATCCAGGCGACCGTGGCCGGACTGAACGCCTTCGTCAACGGCCTGGTGGCGCAGCGCCGTTCGGCTCCCGGCGAGGACCTGGCGAGCGTGCTGCTGGCGGCCGACACCGAGGGCGGGGCGCTGACGGACGCGGAGGCGGCGGCCACCCTGCGGGTGATCATCGCGGCCGGTCACGAGACCACGGTGAACCTGATCGGCAACGCGGTGCGGGCGCTGCTGACCCACCCGGACCAGCTGGAGCTGGTGCGTTCGGGCCGGGTCTCCTGGGACGCGGTGGTGGAGGAGTCGCTCCGCTGGACCCCGCCGACCAGCAACTTCCTGTTCCGGTTCGCCGCGCAGGACATCCCGGTCGGCGACGCGGTGATCCCGGCCGGTGAGCCGGTGCTGGTCTCGTACAACGCGATCGGCCGTGACCCGCTCCAGCACGGGGTGACGGCCGAGGTCTTCGACATCACCCGGGACCCGACCCGGCACCTGTCCTTCGGCCACGGCCCGCACGTCTGCCCGGGCTCCCCGCTGGCCCGGCTGGAGGCGGGGATCGCGCTGCCCGCACTGTTCGAGCGCTTCCCGGGGCTGTCGCTCGCGGTGCCGGACGAGGAGCTGCGGCCGAGCCCGTCGCTGGTGGTGAACAGCCTGCTGGAGCTGCCGATCCGGCTGTTCTGATCCTGTCCCTTTCGATCTGAGCAGTCGTCATGTCGTGGGCCTCGTCCGGGTTTCCGGGCGAGGCCTTCGGCTTCCGGCGGTGGCGGCCCGGGAGTCGCCCGGTCGCGGGTCACGGTCGGGACACCGGGTTGTGAAGGTCGAACGTGGACCTTGGCGAGGGGCGGCGGCTGCGTTAACGTCTTCGATCAGTCCGGCCGCCGTTCTCCCGTGGTTCCGTCCGTGGTTCCGTTCGCGATCCAGCCCGTGATCCAGCCCGTGGTTCCGTCCGTGATCCTGCCCGCGATCCCCTTGCGGGCCCGTCTCCGGTACAGCGCAATGTCGTTCAGTCCACCGTCGGCAGCACGCCCTGGCGAGGAGAACCGCATTGACCCTCAACCCGACCGCGCAGCACCCGAGTTCCCGTCGCCGTCTGGCCGCCGTGTCCGCCCTGGTGTCCGCGCTGGCGCTGACCGCGGCCTGCTCCAACAGCTCCGGCGGTTCGGGCGGCGGCGGAGGCGGATCGGCCGCGTCGCTGTCCGGTGACTGCGCCACGTACCAGCCGTACGCCGGACACGCGGGTACCACCGTGACGATGTTCGCCTCGATCCTGAGTCCGGAGTCGGACAGCCTGGAGAAGTCCTGGGCCGAGTTCAGCAAGTGCACCGGGATCAAGATCAGCTACGAGGGCTCGAACGACTTCGAGTCCCAGCTGCCGGTCCGGGTCTCCGGAGGCAATGCCCCGGACTTCGCGATCATCCCGCAGCCGGGCCTGCTGGCGCAGATGGTGAAGAGCGGCAAGGTGGTGAAGCCGCCCGCCCAGACCGTCGCCAACCAGGAGAAGTGGAGCCCGATCTGGCGGACGTACGGCTCGGTCAACGGCACGTTCTACGCGGCCCCGATGAGCGCCAACATGAAGTCCCTGGTCTGGTACTCGCCGAAGGCCTTCAAGGCGGGCGGCTACGAGGTGCCCAAGACCTGGGCCGACCTGATGGCGCTCAGCGACAGGATCGCCAAGGCGGGCGGCGCCAGGCCGTGGTGCGGCGGCATCGCCTCCGGGACGGCCACCGGCTGGCCGGCCACCGACTGGCTGGAGGAGGTGGTGCTCGGTTCGTACGGCGGCGAGGTGTACGACCAGTGGGTCGGCCACCAGGTGAAGTTCTCCGACCAGAAGATCACCGGCGCGATGAAGACCGTCGCCGACTGGATGCAGAACCCGGCCTGGGTCAACGCGGGCTTCGGTGACGTGAAGTCGATCGCCACCACCACCTTCCAGGACGCGGGAACCCCGATCCTGAGCGGCAAGTGCCTGATGCTCCAGCAGGCCTCCTTCTACGAGGCGCAGTGGCCCAAGGGCACCAAGGTCGGCCCGGACGGGGACGTCTTCGCCTTCCACCTGCCCGCGGTGAACCCGTCGATCGCCAATCCGGTCGAGGGCGGCGGCGAGTTCCTGGCGGCCTTCTCCGGCCGGCCCGAGGTGCAGGCGGTGCAGAACTACCTGTCCAGCTCGGACTGGGCGAGCAGCCGGGTGAAGACCGCGAGCGGCTGGGTCTCGGCCAACCAGGGCGTGGACAAGAGCCTGTACACCGACCCGATCGACAAGCTGTCGGCCGAGGCGCTGACCGACCCGTCGGCGACCTTCCGCTTCGACGGCTCCGACCTGATGCCGGCCGCGGTGGGCTCCGGGCAGGAGTGGAAGTCGCTGACCGCCTGGTTCGCCGAGGGGCAGTCGATCCAGAAGACCGCCGCCGACATCGACGCCGCCTGGCCGCAGTAGCCGCGGCGCCGCGGTGCCGCAGTGCTGCGGTGCTGCGGCGCCGGGCCGCTGCCGGCGCACACCCGGGACCACCTGTCGAGGGCGGTGCGGGGCCACCCACCCGCACCGCCCGCCCCCTTCCCACCACGCCCGAAGGGACGCGCAGCCATGTCCGTACCCGGATTCCCGTCAACCGTCGCCGAGTTGGCCGCCGAAAGGCTGGCCGTCGGCAGTCTGAGCGCCGGCGCCTGGACCGACGCGGCGGTCAAGTTCGGCAACACCTTCGGCGCCGTCGCGGGCTTCCTCGGCATCCTGCTGATGGTCTTCCTGGTCGCCGGCCGCGCCCGGGGGCGCCTGGCCCGTCCGCTGGCGGTCGCTGTGTTTCTCGGCCCGGCGGTGCTGCTGCTGGCCGTCGGATTGGTCGTGCCGCTGGTCCGCACGGTCTACCTCAGCCTCCAGAACGACGACGGCACCCGGTTCGTCGGCGGCGAGAACTTCGGCTGGGCCTTCACCTCCGACTCGGTGCAGAAGGTGCTGGTCAACACGCTGCTCTGGCTGGTGGTCGCGCCGCTGGTGGCGACCGGGCTGGGACTGGTGCTGGCGCTGCTGGTGGACCGGATGCGCGGCCAGTCGGTGTACAAGTCGCTGATCTTCATGCCGATGGCGATCTCGCTGGTCGGCGCGTCGATCATCTTCAAGTTCGTCTACGAGTCGCGCGGGCCGGGCCAGCCGCAGATCGGCCTGCTCAGCCAACTCGCCGTCGCGGTGGGCTGGGAAGATCCGCCGAACTGGCTGCTCTCGCAGCCGCTGAACACCTTCCTGCTGATGGCGGTGATGGTCTGGGTGCAGACCGGCTTCGCGATGGTGGTGCTGTCGGCGGCGATCAAGGCGATCCCGGACGAGGTCGTGGAGGCGGCTCGGCTGGACGGCGCGAGCGGGGTGCGGCTGTTCTGGTACGTCACCGTGCCGATGATCCGCACCACGGTGATGGTCGTGCTGACCACCGTCATGATCATCACCCTGAAGGCCTTCGACATCGTCCGCACCATGACCGGCGGCAACTTCGGCACCCAGGTGCTGGCCAACGAGATGTACTCGCAGTCCTTCGTGCAGTTCAACTCCGGGCGGGGCAGCGCCCTCGCGGTGCTCCTCTTCCTCGCGGTGCTGCCGCTGGTGGCCTACAACATCCTGCAGCTGCGGAAGGAGCGTGAGGTCCGGTGACCGGGACGGAGGACCGGGAGGGGGCGGCGGAGGCGACGAAGCGGGTGAAGTCGGCGGGTCGGGTGGCTCGGATGGGTCCGGCGGGTCCGGCGCGGAAGGCCTTCAGCAGTCCGCTGGCCTCGGTGTTCGTGATCGCCGTGACGGTGCTGTGGACGGTCCCGACGCTGGGCCTGCTGGTGACCTCGCTGCGGCCCAAGCAGGACGTGACCGCCAGTGGCTGGTGGAACGCCTTCCTTCACCCCGACCTCGGCCTCGGCAACTACCACTCGGTGCTGTTCGAGGGCGGATCCGGCGTCTCCACCGGCCTGATGCCCTTCCTGGTCAACTCGCTGGCGATCAGCATCCCGGCGACGGTCTTCCCGCTGGCGCTGGCGGCGATGGCGGCGTACGCGCTGGCCTGGGTGCGGTTCCGGGGGAGCGACGCGGTCTTCTTCACGGTGTTCGCGCTCCAGGTGGTGCCGCTCCAGATGGCGCTGATCCCGCTGCTGCGGCTGTTCGCCGGCGGCGCGCACCTGGGCTCGCTGACGCTGATCCCGGCGGTGGACCTGAAGGGCAGCTACGCGCCGGTCTGGCTGGCGCACACGATGTTCGCGCTGCCGCTGGCGGTGTTCCTGCTGCACAACTTCATCGCCCAGCTGCCGCGCGACCTGATGGAGGCCGCGGTGGTGGACGGCGCCTCGCACTTCAAGATCTTCCGTTCGATCGTGCTGCCGCTGTGCACCCCGGCGCTGGCCTCGTTCGCGATCTTCCAGTTCCTGTGGGTCTGGAACGACCTGCTGGTGGCGCTGACCTTCGCGGGCGGCACGCCGGAGGTGGCGCCGATGACGGTGCGGCTGGCGCAGCTGTCCGGTTCGCTCGGCGGGCGCTGGGAGCTGCTGACGGCCGGGGCGTTCCTGTCGATCGTCGTTCCGCTGATCGTCTTCTTCAGCCTCCAGCGGTACTTCGTCCGGGGGTTGCTGGCCGGGTCGGTGAAGGGGTAGCGGGGAGTCCTTGGTGGTGAGGGGGTTCTGAACGCGTTCAGAGTCAACTTTTGAACCTGTTCAGAATGGTCTACAGTCGGCAGCGGCCGGGGCGTCGAGAGCGCCCGCCGGTGGGCCGCCCGACGGGTGGGTGGTCTCCGCATGCCTGCCGACCACTGAGGGGGACTCATGTCAGGTCCGTCCATGCCCGCCTCGTCCGATTCACCTGATCCGGCCGCATCGGCCGCATCGGCCGCATCGGCCGCCTCGGCCGGTTCACCCGGTTCGGTGGGTTCGGTCGAGTCGCCGGGGGCGACCGGGACGCCGAGTTCGACCGCGCTGCCGGGTTCGACCGCGCCGCACAACCCGTACGAGGCATATGACCCGTACGACCCGTACCGTGCGGCGACGGGCCCCGGCCCGCATGGCCCGCATGGCCCGCAGGGGCGGCCGGGCCCCGGCCGGACTCCCGGCGCGCCCGCGCCCTCGGCCGGCGCGTGGCTGCGCCACAGCAACCCCGAGCGTCGGACGGCGGCCACCCCGAAGGTCGCCCTGGCGGCCCTGCTCACCGGCCTGCTGGCGGCCTGGCTGCTCTACGACGGCCTGGGGCCCAACCTGCTGGTGCTCGGCGCCGTCATCGCCGTCGGGGCGGGGATCACCGCCCGGGCGGCCGGCCGCCGGATCCGGCCCTGGACGGCGGCGTGGAGCCTGCTCGCCCTCGCCCTGCTCGCCGTTCCGGCCTGGCGCGACGCCTCCTGGCCCGCGGCGCTGGCCGCCGTCGGCGCGCTCGCGCTGGCCTCGCTGGCGCTGCACGGCGGCCGCCGCTGGGCGGGCGTGCTCTTCCCGCTGCCCGGCATCCTGTGGCAGCTGGTGCCCTCGGCGGTCTGGGTCTGGGAGAGCATGGACCGGCGGCCGCTGCCCGGCCGCAACCGGGTCGTCCCGGTGCTCAAGGCGCTCGCGGTCGCCGCCGTCCTGCTGACCGTCTTCGGCCTGCTGTTCGCCAGCGCCGACGCCGCCATGGCGGACCTGCTGGGCAGCCTCAGCCCGGACCTCGACCTCGACCAACTCCCGGGGCGCGGTCTGCTGTTCGTGCTCGGCGCGGTGGTCGCGCTGGGCTTCGCGCACATGGCCGCCGGCCCGCGCCGCTGGGACCGTACGGTGATCAGGCCGGGCCGGGAACGGCGCCGGCTGGAGTGGGCGCTGCCGCTGGTCGCGCTCAACCTGATGTTCGGGGCCTTCGCGGCGATCCAGGCCGTGGTGGTGCTCGGCGGCGCGGACGCCGTACTGAGCAACACCGGGATGAGCCGCTCCGAGTACGCCCGGCAGGGCTTCTGGCAGCTGAGCGTGATCACCGTGCTGACGCTGGTCGTGGTGGCGGTCGCCAAGCGGTGGGCGCCGCGCACCACCGAGGCCGACCGCCGGATCGTGCGGATCCTGCTCGGGCTGCTCTGCCTGCTGGCGCTGGCCGTGGTCGCCTCGGCGCTCGGCCGGATGTGGTTCTACGTGGACGCCTCCGGGCTCACCCGGCTGCGGCTCTGGGTACTGGTGGTCGAGGTCTGGCTGGGCGCGGTCTTCCTGCTGCTGATCGCCGCCGGGCTGACCCGCCGCACCGGCTGGCTGCCCCGCGTCGTCGTCCTCAGCGGGATGCTCACCGTCGCGGTCTACGGCCTGATGGGCCCGGACGCGATCGTCGCCGAGCAGAACGTCACCCGGTACGAGCGGGCGCTGCGGACCGACCCGCACACCGCGGCGATCGACCTGCGTAACGTCCGCCGCCTCTCGGCGGACGCGGTGCCCGCCCTGGACCGGCTCCCCGAGCCGCAGCGGAGCTGTGCGCTGCAGCTGATCGCCCCGGGCCCGGGCGACGGGCCGAAGCCCTGGTACGCCACCAACCTCGCGGCCGCCAGGGCCCGGGAGATCCTGGCGGAGCGGCCGCTGATGGCCTCGACGGAATCCGGCCGCAGTGCCTGCGATTGGGCGGGGCTGCCGTACCGCGATCGGTAGACCGACCGGGGTGCGGCCGACCGGGGTGGGGGGACCCGCGGACGGCGGCAGGGCCGGCCGGGAGCGTGCTGCTCCCGGCCGGCCCTGGCTCGTGGCTGCGGCGGTGCCGTGCCGTGGCGGTGCCGTTCGTCGTGGCGGCGTCAGCGCGCCGCGGCGATGTCGTCCGTTGTCCGTTGTCGGGCAGTGTCAGTGCATCGCGACGGCGGAGGAGCCGCTCGGCAGGTCGCTGGCCTTGGCCTTGATCACGAAGACCGCGACGAGCAGGGCGACCGCCGCGAGCGCGGCACCCACGATGAAGCCGTGCGAAATGCCCGCGGTCAGCACGGTGTTGGCGGCGTCCGTGCCCTGCGGGAACTCGTGGTGCTGCTGGAGGTAGGCCAGCTGCTCCGGCTTCGCACTCTCCATGAACTTCGGCAGCTGCGCGGTGGCCTCGGCCGTGGCGTAGTGCGCGAAGACCGTGGTCAGGATCGACAGGCCGAGCGAACCGCCGATCTGCTGCATCGAGTTGAGGAGGCCGGAGGCGGCTCCGGTCTCCTCGCCCGGGACACCGGCGACGGAGATCAGCATCACCGGGACGAAGATCAGACCCATGCCGAAGCCGAACACCACCGTGGGGCCGAGCACCCCGTCCACGTAGCCGCTGTCCTTGCTCATCTGGGTCAGCCAGGTGAGGCCGACGGTGACCAGCAGCGCTCCGCCCGCCATGAAGGGCTTCGGGCCGTACTTGGCCTGGAGGTTGGAGGCGATCTGCGCGGCGATGATGATCGCGACGCTGATCGGGAGGAAGGAGACGCCGGCCTTCAGCGGGCTGTAGCCGAGCGGACCCTGCACGAACAGCACGACGTAGAAGAAGATGCCGAACATGGCCGCGGCCAGGCAGAGCATCATCACCAGGCCGCCGGTGCGGTTGCGGTCGGCGAACAGGTGCATCGGGGTGATCGGCTGGTCGGTGCGGTTCTCGACCACGAGGAAGGCGGCGAGCAGGATCGCGCCGGCCGCGAAGGAGCCGAGCGTGATGCCGTCCGACCAGCCGTCCGAGGCGGCCCGGATGAATCCGTAGACCAGGCCGACCAGGCCGAGCGTCGAGGTGAGTGCGCCGGGCAGGTCGAAGCGGCCCGGGTGGCGCTCGGACTCGGCGATGTGGCGCGGCGCGGCGATCGCGATCAGGATCGCGATCGGCACGTTGACGAAGAACACCCAGCGCCAGTTCAGGTACTCGGTGAGCAGACCGCCGGCCAGCAGGCCGATCGCGGCGCCCGAACCGGCCACCGCCGAGAACACGCCGAAGGCGCGGTTGCGTTCCGGCCCCTCGTCGAAGTTGGTGGCGATCAGGGCGAAGGCGGTCGGGGAACAGATCGCGCCGCCGATGCCCTGGAGCGCGCGGGCCGCCAGCAGCAGAGTGCTGTCCTGCGCGAAACCGCCGAGCAGCGAGGCCAGGCCGAACAGCAGGGTGCCGAAGATGAACACCCGGCGGCGGCCGAGGATGTCACCCGCGCGACCGCCGAGCAGCAGCAGTCCGCCGAAGGTCAGGGTGTAGGCGTTGATGACCCACGACAGGTCGGTGGTGGAGAAGCCCAGGGCGTCCTTGATGTGCGGCAGCGCGATGTTCACGATGGTCGCGTCGAGGACCACCATCAGCTGGGTGGCCGCGATGACGGTCAGGGTGATGCCCTTGCCCCGCCCCTGACTCGTCCGTGGTGGTGCGTTCTTGCTGAGCGTGTCGGATATAGCCATGAATGTGCCCCCTGCTGGCTATGTGCTCGGTGGTGCGGCTGTCGGCGGAGTCGCCGGTCCGGGTGCGGCCGTGCGCTCTTGCGCAGACCGGGAGGGAACGGGATCGTTCACTAATCGGGACGATAGCCTGGCCGTGTTTGTGAACGCAAGCGTTCCTTAAGGAGGGTGGCGATGGAGCGGTTGGTGCGGCGCCTGGTGGCGGACCGGTCCGGTCGGTCGCCGGGAGGTTCGCCGGGAGCTTCTCCGGGAGCTTCTCCGGGAGGGTCGGCGGGTCCGGCGTCGGGGGAGGCGTCCGGTCGACCCGCGGAGGCGGGTGCCGGGGCCGGCGCCGAGCCGGGCGGCAGGTCGGGCGGGTCAGGCAGGTTGGGCGGGTCGGACGTGGAACCGGCCTTCTGTCCGGTGCGAGCCGCCCATCAGGCGCTGAGGCGGCCGGCGCGGCGCCGGGGGAAGGAGCTGGAGAACGCGATCTTCGAGGCCGCGCTCGACCAGCTCACCTCCGGCGGATACGCGCGGCTGACCATGGAAGGGGTCGCCAGTGCGGCGCGGACCGGGAAGGCCGCGCTCTACCGGCGCTGGGCGTCCAAGGACGAACTCGTCATCGACGCCCTGGACGCCACTCTCCCACGCCCTCACGACACCCCCGACCTCGGGTCCGCGCGGGACGAACTCCACCGGCTCGTCGAGGGGTTCACGCAGGCGATGACCTCCCGGGTGGGTTCAGCGCTCAATGCGCTGATGGGCGAGATCGACCACGAGCGGGCCGAGGTCTTCAAGGCCTTCGTCACCGACCGGGTCATCGAGCCGACCGCGCGGACCATCCTGGAGATCCTGCGCCGCGGTGCCGAGCGCGGCGACGTCCGGCCCGGCGCCGCCACTCCCCTGGTGGCGGACGTCATTCCGGCGGTGCTGCTCTACCAGGTCAAGATCCGCGGGCTGGAGAGCCTGGGGCCGGGCTTCGCCGGCCGACTGGTGGACGAGGTGCTGGAACCGATGATCCGGGCCTGAGGCGGCCGAGATCCGGCCCGGGGCAGCCGACATCCGGCCCGCGCGGCCGGTGCCGGGCGCGGGGAGCCTCGGGTCCGGACGGTCCGGGTGGTCTGGGCGGTCGGGGTGGCCCGGCCGGCGGCGGCCCCTTCCCGCCGGGGAGGCGGACTCGGCGGTCGTGGGCCGGGCTTAGGCTGGAGGCTGCCCCCGCTGAACGGAAAACGCCATGCCCATCGTCCCCCCGACGCACTCCGTCGAACGCTCGCTCCGCCGGGCCGGCGCCAAGATCGTCGTCGGTCTCGACGAGGTCGGGCGCGGCGCCTGGGCCGGGCCGGTCACCGTGGGCGCGGCCGTCACCGGTCTGCGCAAGGCGCCGGAGGGGCTGACCGACTCCAAGCTGCTCACCGAGCTGCGCCGCCGCGCGCTCGCCCCCGTCCTCGCCGACTGGGTCACCGCGTACGCGCTCGGGCAGGCCTCCCCGCAGGAGTGCGACGAGCTCGGTATGACGGCGGCGCTGCGGCTGGCCGCCGTCCGCGCGCTGGAGGCGCTGCCGGTCGAACCCGACGCGGTGATCCTGGACGGCAAGCACGACTACCTCGGTGGGCCCTGGCGGGTGCGCACGGTGATCAAGGGCGACCAGTCCTGCATCTGCGTGTCCGCCGCCTCGGTGCTCGCCAAGGTCCATCGCGACGGCCTGATGGCCGAACTCGGCGAGGAGTGTCCGGAGTACGGCTTCGCCGACAATGCCGGCTACCCGTCCCCGGTGCACCGTGCCGCACTGGAGGAGTTCGGCCCCACCGGGCACCACCGGCTCTCCTGGGCGTACTTGGACGCACTGCCGAAGTGGCGTCATCTCAAGCGTGTCCGGGAGGGCGCGGGCGACGGCCGTGGGTCCGCCGACGAACAGTTGACGCTCGGTTTCTGACGTTCCGTCTGGAATTGCCCGGGGAGGGGGCGGCAGGAGACCGCTGCCCAATGGGTGGGCCGCCCGTGCGCGCCCGACCGGCATTTGATAGATATCCGGGTATGCCTGTCTTCCCCGAGGAGCCGGAGATTCACGAGAGCCTCCCGGGCCCCGGCGTTCCCTTCCCCCGCGAGTCGGACGCACAAGCCCCCGCCACCGCACCCACCACCGTCGCCGCCCCGGCCCCGGTACCCGGCCCCCGCCCGGCGCCCCCGCGCCCGGCCCCGCCGCGTGCCGCCCGTCCGGGCCCGCCGGGACTGATCCCCAAGCCCGGGCCGGCACCGCGCCCCCCGGCCTCCGCCGCACCGCAGGTGGAGGTCCAGCTGATCGCCGCCGCCCCGGCGCAGGCGGTGGAGCGCGCCGACGAGGCGGTCGACCAGCTGCTGGAGTCCGGCCGCGATCCCGGCGGCATCCTGGTGCTGACGGTCGGCGAGGCCCACCCGTGGCAGCAGCACGAGCTCTCCTTCGGCGAGGAGCGCTACTGGGCGCAGCTCGCCGAGGGCGGGGACGTGTTCTACGCGGACGCCGCGCTGACCCGTCCGGTCCGCCGCGAGGTGGTCGTCCTGGTGGTCAACGGCGGACCGTCCGCCCGGGCCGCCGAGGCGTACACCAAGGCGCTCGGCCATGCGACCGCGCTGCTGGTGGTCTGCGGCGACGCCGGCCCGGCTGCCGCCGGCACGGCCGGAGCCGCGCCGCGCCGACCGGTCAAGGCCTGACCACAGTCGTCCACTTCGGGCCCGGTGCCGCCGTACGGTGCCGGGCCCGAGGTCCGTCCCACGTCCCTCGGGGACCGGTGTCGACGGCCGGTGGGACCGGTGGCCCTTGCGGACTCAGGGCGTGCGGACTCAGCGCGTGCCGGTGCGGCGGGTCGCTTCGGCCGCTGCGACCCGCGCCGGGGCCCAGGGGGCCTCGGACTTCGGGGAGCGTGCCGCGTCCTCACCGCGCGTGGCCGGCTCGGCGGTCTGCCGGCGGGTGCGGTGGCCGCGCGGGGCGTCCAGCACCGAGCGCGGCGGCAGTTCCGTCACGGTGTGCACCGGTCCGTCGGCCCACGAGCCCGCGTGCGGTTTGCGTCCGCCCCGTCCGTCCCCGAGGACCTGCCAACCCGCTGGGGTGAGCCCGATGTACGCGCCGCAGCGCAGTCCGTGGAGCACGGACGCGTCTCGCAGTGCCCACATCCAGGCGCCGTCCTGTTCCGTCCAGCCGGGGGCGCCGTCGCGGCAGCGCAGCAGCACGGCCGTGCGGGTCGGCTCGGACAGCCGCAGGTCGTGCGGAATGATCCGGCGCAGGTGCGTCAGCAGCGCGTTGCGGTGCTGCCAGCCGTCGGTGTCGTGCGGCCAGGGGGTGAACGAGGCCGAGGCGACGAGGCGGTGGAGCGCGTCCACGACGGCGACCACGACGGTGCCCGGCTGGGGCAGGTGGCGCTGGTGCAGTTCCAGGACGAACTCGCGGGGGTCGCGCAGCAACGGGATCCCCGAGGCGGTCCAGGTCTCCAGGTCCAGTACCCGTCTGGGTTCCGGAGTCCTGGAGAAGGGATTCTGACCTCGGTCGATACCGTTGATCACGATCCTCCTTCCTGGCCCGTGGGCAGGCGGGTGCCTGGGTACGCCGAAGGGTGGGTCCAGCGGACCGGGTTTCGGGTACCTCCCAATTCTCGGGGCATCGGGGGCAGAGCGGCAACGATGAAATGATGAACGCCACCCGATAGCCCATGGTCTGCCGGATATGTTCCACCGCGGACCGAGCGCCGAGCAGGAGTCTCCGGACCTTGATCCACAACGCCCGGAGGGCAGGGTGAACCGTCACCGGCATGGTGACCACTCCTTTCTCGGGCTGTTCCACCGGTGTGATCGAAATCGCTTCGGCCGGTCCTTTCCGTTAGGCCATTCGGGTGAGTCGGTGGGCTGTTTTGACGGCTCTCCGCCGCCCCGTCACCCCTGCACGGCCAGCACCAGCGGCAGCACCGCGCTCGCCCCCGCCCGGCGCAGCAGCCGGGCGGCCACGGTGACCGTCCACCCCGAGTCGACGAGGTCGTCCACCAGCAGTACCGGCCCACCGGCGGCCGCCACCGCCTGCTCCACCTCCGGGGGCAGGACCAGCGCGCCGGCCAGCGAGTGCAGCCGCTGGGCGCTGTTGCTGCGGGCGCCGTGCGGGGGCAGCCCGCCGGCGTAGTCGATCCGGCCGAGCAGCGGAAGCCGCCCGATCTCGGCGATCCGGGTGCCCAGGCTGCCGACCAGCCGCGGCCTGGTCGAGGAGGCCATCGTCACCACGCCGACCGGACGCTCCAGCCGGGCGCCCTCCGTCGTCGCGGGCCCGGCCCAGCCGCCCGGCCCCCGGGCCCAGTCGGCGAGCACCGCCACCAGCGCGTCCACCGCCTCGCCGGGCACCGGCACGTCCGGCGCCTGGTCGGCGAGCAGGGTGCGCAGCCGGGTGCCCCAGCCGATGTCGGACAGCCGACCCAGCGCCCGGCCGGTCTCCGCCTGCTCGCCCGCCGGGATCCGGCCCTTGAGCGGCACCCCCAGCGAGTCCATCCCGGTCGGCCACAGCCGGCGCGGCTCGAAGCTGACGCCGGGGCGGCCGAGCGCGGCCCGGGCGGCCGCCAGCGTCTCGGCAGAGACGTCCGGGGTGTGCAGCGGCCCCGCGCAGTTGTCGCACCGCCCGCACGGGACGGCCTGCTCGTCGTCCAGCTGGCGGCGCAGGAACTCCATCCGGCAGCCGGTGCCCGCCGCATAGTCGCGCATCGCCCGCTGCTCCGCCTCCCGGGAGGCGGCGACCTTGGCGTAGCGGGCGCTGTCGTACGTCCAGCTCTGGCCGGTGGCCGTCCAGCCGCCCTTGACCCGGCGGACGGCGCCGTCCACGTCGAGCACCTTGAGCATGGTCTCCAGCCGGGCCCGGCGCAGGTCCACCCGGGGCTCCAGGGCGGCGGTGGAGAGCGGCCGGCCGGCCTCGGCCAGGGCGTCGATGGTGCGGCGCACCTGTTCCTCCGGCGGGAAGGCCAGCGAGGCGAAGTAGCGCCAGATCGCCTCGTCCTCGCGCCCGGGCAGCAGCAGCACCTCGGCCCGGTCCACCCCGCGCCCGGCGCGGCCGACCTGCTGGTAGTAGGCGATCGGCGAGCTGGGCGAGCCGAGGTGCACCACGAAGCCGAGGTCGGGCTTGTCGAAGCCCATGCCGAGCGCGGAGGTGGCGACCAGCGCCTTGACCCGGTTGGCCAGCAGGTCGGCCTCGGCGGTGCGGCGCTCGGCGTCCTCGGTGCGGCCGGAGTAGGAGGCCACCGGGAAGCCGCGCTCGCGCAGGAAGGCCGTCACCTCCTCGGCGGCGGCCACCGTCAGGGTGTAGACGATGCCCGAGCCGGGGAGCCGCTCCAGGTGGTCGGCCAGCCAGGCGAGGCGGTGGGCCGGGTCGGGCAGGGAGAGCACGCCCAGGGTGAGGCTCTCCCGGTCGAGCGGCCCGCGCAGCACCAGGGCGTGCTCGTCGGTGGCGCCGGTGCCGAGCTGCTCGGCGACGTCCGCGGTGACCCGGGCGTTGGCGGTGGCGGTGGTGGCCAGCACCGGGACGCCGGCCGGCAGGTCCGCGAGCATGGTGCGCAGCCGGCGGTAGTCGGGGCGGAAGTCGTGCCCCCAGTCCGAGATGCAGTGGGCCTCGTCGACCACCAGCAGGCCGGTGGAGGCGGCGAGCTCGGGCAGCACCTGGTCGCGGAAGTCCGGGTTGTTCAGCCGCTCGGGACTGACCAGGAGGATGTCGACCTTCCCCTCGGCGACCTCCTCCTGGATCGACGCCCATTCGTCGGTGTTGGCCGAGTTGATGGTGCGGGCGTGGATGCCGGCGCGGCCGGCCGACTCGACCTGGTTGCGCATCAGGGCGAGCAGCGGCGAGACGATCACCGTCGGCCCGGAGCCGCGTGCCCGGAGCAGGGCGGTGGCGATGAAGTAGACCGCGGACTTCCCCCAGCCGGTGCGCTGGACGACCAGGGCACGGCGGCGGTCGACCACGAGGGCCTCGATGGCCGTCCACTGGTCCTCGCGCAGGGTGGCTCCGGGGCCGGCGAGCTCGCGCAGGACGGCCTCGGCCCGCGCCCGGACCTCGGCGCGGTCGGCGGTGGCGGTGGTGTGGATGTCGGGCTGCTGCATGGCGTCCATGTAACCCCGTACCGCCGACAAGCGACGAATGCGGGGGAGGGGAAGCGGGCGACGGCGGGGTGTATTTCATCCACTGGTCCGCTGAACGGCAGTCAAAATCAACCCGTGGGAGGGCGTGTCGCCTGCTCCGAATGAGCGAAGGGAAATTCGGGGGCGGGGTTATCCACAGAAAAAAATTCGGTTCCGACGTCGTCCGCGGATTGCGTCCAGTCTTGCGGCCATGAACGCGATGAACAACGAACACGTCATTCTGTCCCTCGGTCCGGCCTCCGACCACCGGTCGGTCGTCATGCGCGGTCCGGCCGACATGGCCGAACTGCTTCCGTACTTCCTGGGCTTCTACCCCGACGACAGCATCGTCGCGGTCGGGCTCCACGGCCCCGGCCTCCACCAGGGCGGGGTGATCCGGGCGGACCTGCCGCGGTCGCCCGGGCAGTGGCCGGCCGCGGCGGAGGAGACGGCCGCCCTGCTGGTCGCCCTCTCCGAGCGGCACGGTGCCCGGCCGCTCCAGGTGCTCCTCTACCTCTGCCAGGATCCCGGCACGGCCCACGCCCCGCCGGTGGTGGACGGGCTGCGGCCGCTGGCGGAGGCCCTCCGGGCGGCCTTCGGGCGCCGGGGCGTGGCCGTCAAGGAGTCGCTGTGCGTCTCGGACGGCCGCTGGTGGTCCTTCCTCTGCCGTGGTGACGGGTGCTGCGACGCGGCGGGCAATCCGGTGCGGCGCGGCCCCGAACCCGGTCCGGCGGCGGCCGCCGCGACGGTCGCCGGCCTGGTGCCGCGCGGCAGCCGGAAGGCGATCATCGGCGGGCTGGAACCGATCGGTCCGCCGGAGGCCGCCGCCCAGCGCGAGGCGCTCGCCCGGGCCGAGGCCGTGGACGCCCTCGCCAGGGAGCAGCGCATCGCCCTGCTCGACCAGGCCGTCGCCGAGTTCCGGGCCGGCGCCAGGGAACTCGACGCGGACCGGACGGCCCAGCTGCTGCTCGCCCTGCGGGACCGCCTGGTGCGGGACCGCGGCGTCGAGTACGCCCGGCCCGCCGAGCTGGCCCCGGCCGAGCGGCTCTGGCGCTTCCTCGCCCGGCGGGCGGTGCCGCCGTACGAGGGCTGCGCGGTGGCCCCGCTCACCCTGTTGGCCTGGACGTCCTGGGTCGCCGGGGACACGGCGACGGCTCGGGTCGTGCTCGGCCACGTCCTGCGGCTCGCCCCGGGCTACCTGCTGGCAGACCTGCTCTACGAGTCGCTCAACGACGGCATGACGCCCGAGGGCCTGTTGGCCGCCGTCGAGGCCCAGCGGCGGCGGCGAGAGGAGCCCGGGGCCGGGGCGGCCCCGGCCGGGGAGCCGCGGCCTCCGGCCGGCGGAGCCCCGGGCGCCGGGGTGTCCCCGCCGGCCGGAGGGGCGCCGATCGGTGCCGAAGCCCGCCCCGGGCCCGCCGCCCCGGAGACGGGCGCGGCAGCCGGCGAACGGTCCGGGCGGGCGGCCGGTGCCCGACGGCACCGGCGGGGCGGTCGCCGGAAGGGCTCGTCCACGGCATCGGCTCCGGCCGATCCGGGCCCGGGTGCGCCCGACGGCCCGGAAGGCCCCGAGGGCCCGGCGCCGGCCGGTGGCGCCGCCGGGGCGGTCGCCCTGCTGCCGGCGCCCGGACGGGTCACGCCGCCCGGGCACACCCGGGCGGCCGGAGAGCGGTCCGCCCGGGGTCTGCGGCTCGGCCGGGCCACCGTGTGCGCGCCCGCCGCAGCCCGGATCGGCCTCCACCGCTGCCGGGGCGTCCGGCGGGCGGGGAGAGGAGGCCACCGTGCGCACTGAGCCCCTCCGCGTGGGGGCGCCCCGAGGACCGCTACGCCTCGCCGTGCGCCATCCTGATCAGGCGGTCCAGCACCTTGCCGCCGCCCACCCGAAGGCCGTCGTGCTCCCACTCGTTGGTGATCCAGGTCCGCAGCCCGCGCACCGCGCGAGCGGTCTCCAGCGAGTCGGCGGTGTCCACGTACATGTCGTCGTGGTACACGGCCGCCACGACCGGCACGGTGTTGGCGGCCAGCCGCGCCCGGTCGTACAGGTCGGGCCAGTCCGTCCGGGCGGCGAGCAGGTCCGCGGTCTCCTTCAGCGGACGCAGTGCCGGGTCGGTGTCGAACATCCAGGGGTAGATCATCTCCCCGGTGAACAGCACCGGCGCGTCGGACTCCAGCGAGGCCCGGGCGTCGAACTGCGGGAACTCCTTGCGGACCCGCTCGGCCGCCCAGGCGGTGCCGCCCTGGTCCACCGACCGCTGGCCGTAGATCGACTCGTGCAGCACCGCGTACAGCGGACCGCCCGCGAAGGAGAGCTGGGCCTGGGCGCCGGCCAGGAAGGTGTCGGAGAGCTCGGGCCCGGCCGGGCCCTCCACCCAGGCCTCCTCCAGCAGGTAATGGAGCGTGCCGGAGCCGCTGCCGCCGCCGAGCAGCAGGCCGAGCGCCTGGAAGGCCTCGACGGTGAGCAGTCCGCCGTCCGGCAGGGTGGCGGGGGAGTCGGCGAGGTGGGCCGCGATCCGGCGCACCGCCTGGACGTCCTGCGGGAACCGGGCGTAGTGGTCCTCGTTCTTGCCGGCCACCCGCGAGTAGGCGGCGCGGTAGACGTCGTCGGCCGAGCTGCCCAGCCCGGCGAGGCCACCGGTGATGAAGGCCTCGGTCAGGCCCTCGGGGGCGATGGAGAGGTAGGTGAGGGTGCAGAAGCCGCCGAAGCTCTGGCCGAGCACGCTCCAGCGCCGGTCGGCGCCGAGCAGCCGCTCGCGGATCAGCTCGGCGTCCCGGACGATCGAGTCCGCGCGGAAGTGGGCCAGGTAGTCCGCCTGCTCCTGCGGGCCGCCGCGCCGGGCGAGGGTCTGCCGGGTCGCGGGGGTGGACCGCCCGGTACCGCGCTGGTCGAGCAGCAGCACCCGGTAGTCGTCCAGGGCGCGCTCCAGCCAGGAGTCGCGGCCGAGCGGGCGGGCGGCCTTGCCGCCGGGCCCGCCCTGGAGGAAGACCAGCCAGGGCAGGTCGTCCCGCTCGCGGCCTGCGGCCACCACCTCGCGGGCGTACACCTCGATCTGCTCGCCCTGCGGGGCGGCGTGGTCGAGCGGCAGCTGGAGCAGGTGGTCGGTCGTGACAATCCCGGGCAGCCGGCTGATGGTGGACATGCAACTCCTCGGTCTCTGCTGGTCACAGCGGTGGCGTCGCGGATCACGGGGTCACCGGGTGCGGGGGCCGCGACCCCCGCACCGTATCCTGGCGGCGGTCGAGCACCGGTTGGCCCGTCCCGCCCGTCCGACCGGACGGCCGAGCCCGGTCGGCGCCCGGCCCGAGCCGGTCCCGCCGGCGGCCCGGAAGACGGCTGCCGGCCCCGGACCGCGGACGGTGACGCGCCTGCGGCAAGACCCTGGTGACGATCCGACGCAGTGGTACGACCGCCGAACGGGGCCGCCCCGACCAGCGGCGCAGCGCTGGGGCGTGACCTGGCGGCGGTGCGCGGCGTTGACCCCGGGGGCCTGCGCCCGGTCCGGGCGGCCCGATCGCCGGGAGGTGCGGCCCGGCCGCCCGGGCACCGTCAGCGGTCGGTGACCGCGCGTGGCGCCACGACCGGTCGCCGCCACGGGGCCGGACGGGCCGCAGGGAACGGGCCGCGGGGGAAGGGCGTCACCGGCAGGCCGGGGCGTCGGACCTGACGGCGTGCCGGGCCCGGTGACGGGCCCCGGAACGAAGGCGCGGCGCGCCGGTACCCACCCGGTACCGAGCACCGCATGGCACGACCCGCCGCAGGGTACGGCCAGACACGGCACATCCGCCGACGGGACGGCCCCGTCGGCCCGGCACCATCAGCACGCGATCGAGCAGGCTCGCGGCCCGCCGGCCTGACCCGGCCACCGGACCGCCGAGGGGAGGAGAGTCCGGTGACCGCCATGAGGCCACCACAGGCCATGCCGGCCGAGAGCGTGGTCGGCGCGCCGCCCAGGCCGGTGGGCCGCCCCGACCAGGTCCCGGCGGCCGGGCCCGTGGGCGCACCGTCCGGCCCGGGCCGGACGGCGGCCCCGCCGCGCCCGCAGCCGCCCGCCGTCCACCACGCGGTGATCTGCGTCAACGCCCCGGCGATGGCCGCCTCCGGCCCCGACGGTCAGCTGCGCGGCCAGGGCCTGCACGGCTTCTACCGCAACGGCGTCCGGGTGCTCGCCAGGATGGAGCTGCGGCTGGGCGGCATGGAGCCGCTGCCGCTCCAGGGCACCCTGACCAGCACCGCCCAGGCCCGCTTCCTCGGCGCCGTCCGCCTCCCCGGCGACCTCGACCCGGATCCGGCGCTCACCGTCGAGCGGCTGCGGCACGCGGACGGTGTGGAGACCGTGGTCGTGCGCAACTCCGGTCCGCGGCCCGCCCGGCTGCCGCTGGAGATAGCCCTCGGCACGGACCTCGGCCCGGTCGCCGAGATCGCCGCCGGGCACCGCCAACCCGACCTGCCGGGCCAGGTGCAGTCCGCCGGGCTGCGCTGGACGGGGCCGGTGCACAGCGCCGTGGTCAGCGCCCAGCCCTCCCCGCACGCCGTCCTGGCCGGCGCCGGCGTGCTCCGCTGGGACCTGGAGGTCCAGCCCGGCGCCCGCTGGTCGGTCGAGCTGCACACCGAGCTGGAGAGCGCCGTCGGCGGCCCGCGCCCGCCGGGCGGCCGCGGCACCGGCGTCCCGCTGCCCTGGTCCGAGCCGGAGGTCCGCAGCGACGACGCCCGGGCGGCCCTGCTGGTCTCCCGCTCGCTGGACGCCCTCGGCGGGCTGCTGTTCGCCGACCCGGACCGCCCGACCGACCTCTACCCGGCGTCCGGCGCGCCCTGGCGCTTCGGCCTCGCCCCGGCCGACGCGCTCTGGGCGGCCCGGCTGACCCTGCCGCTCGGCACCCGGCTGGCGGCCGGCACCCTCCGGGCACTGGCCCGCCGTCAGCAGCTCGTCCCCGCCCCGGGCCGCACCGAGGGCCTGCTGCCCGGCGCCCTGCGCCACGGCGGTCCCGAGCTGCCGCCCACCTGCACCGCCACCGAGGCCACCCTGCTGTTCGTCACCGTGCTGGCCGAGGCCTGGCGCTGGGGCCTGCCCCCGGCGGAGGTCGCGGAGCTGCTCCCGGCCGCCGAGCGGGCCCTGGCCGCCCTGCGCGAGGGCCTGGTGGACGGCTTCGTCACCGACCTGAGCCGCCCGGTGGAGGAACGCTCCGCCCACCCGGTCGCGGCCCGCGCCGAGGTCCAGGCGCAGGCCCACCGCGCCGCCCTGCACGGGGCCGAGCTGCTGGAGGCCTTCGGCAGGCCGGGCGCCGAGGACTGGCGCGGCTGGGCCGCCGCGCTGCGCGGGCGCTTCCGCGAGCGGTTCTGGGTCGACGACCTGTCCGGCGGCCGTCCCGCGGCCGGGCTGGCCCCGGGCGGCCAGCCGCTGCCCGCCCTCGCCTCCTCCCTGGTGCACCTGCTGGACACCGGGCTCGCCGGCGACGGCGGCCGGTACGAGAGCCTGCTGGACCGCGAGCAGACCCGGCTGCTCGCCCAGCGCCTGGTCGCCCCGGAGCTGGACAGCGGCTGGGGCCTGCGCACCCTGAGCGCCAAGTCCCCCCGCTTCAACCCGCTGGGCCACCGCGGCGGTGCGGTGCGGGTCCACGAGACGGCACTGGCGATCGCCGGACTGGCCGAGGCCGGGCACGAGAACGAGGCCGGCACCCTGCTGGAGGGCCTGCTCGCCGCGAGCGCCCACTTCGAGGGGCGGCTGCCGGAGATGTACGCGGGGGAGCAGCGCACCCCCGGCTGCCCGCCGGTGCCGCACCCGGCCGCCTGCCGCCCGGCGGCGGTCTCCGCGGCCGCTGCCGCGCACGCGGTGTTCGCCCTCGCCGGGGTCCGGCCCGACGTCCCGGGCGGCCGGGTGCTGGTCCGGCCGGCCAGCACCGCACCACTCGGCGAGCTGGAACTGACCGGTCTGCGGGTGGCGGGCGAGCCCTTCTCCGTCCGGGTGAGCCGGATCGGCGTGGCGATGGTGGAGGAGGCGTCCGCGGACCTGCAACTCGTCGCCCACTGAGCCGTCGCCGGGGCTTGCGCCCCGGCGGCGGTCACGCCGAGTCACCGATCCCCGGCCTGCCTGTCCCCGGGCCCGCGCGGACGGGGCGCGTGCCGGGCCGGGCCGTGCGGGGGCCTCGGCCCTGCGCGTCCCCGCAAGGGCCTGTGCTTATCGTCAGAGAGACGACTATGATCGTCGCCATGTCGCGTTACGATCCGTCGGCCTTCCCCCCGTTCGCTGTCACGGTTGACCTGGTGGTGCTGACGGTGCGCGACCACTCGCTCTGCGCTCTGCTGGTCAGACGCGGCGAGCCGCCGTTCCAGGGGTACTGGGCGCTGCCCGGCGGCTTCGTCCGCCCGGACGAGGGCCTGGCCGAGGCCGCCTCACGCGAGCTGGCCGAGGAGACCGGCCTGCGCGCCCACACCGCCCCCGGCCACGACGCGGTCGGCCCCGGTGCGGCCGGTGCCCATCTGGAGCAGCTCGCCACCTACGGCCATCCGCAGCGCGACCCCCGGATGCGCGTGGTCAGCGTCGCCTACCTGGTGCTGGCCCCCGACCTGCCCACGCCCCGGGCCGGCGGGGACGCCAGCAGTGCCCGCTGGGCCCCGGTCGGCGAACTCCTCGGGGAGAACCCGGCCGACGGCGTGCCGCTCGCCTTCGACCACGGCCTGATCCTCGCCGACGGTGTGGAGCGCGCCCGCTCCAAGATCGAGTACTCCTCCCTCGCCACGGCCTTCTGCCCGACCGAGTTCACCGTCGGCGAGCTGCGCCGGGTCTACGAGGCGGTCTGGGGCGTGGCGCTGGACCCGCGGAACTTCCACCGCAAGGTCACCGGAACCCCCGGCTTCCTGCTGCCCTCGGGCGGCACGACGACGCGTCAGGGCGGCCGTCCGGCCCAGCTGTTCACCGCCGGCGGTGCGACCGTCCTCAACCCGCCCATGCTCCGCCCGGAGTCCTGAGCCTCGCCGGGCTCCACGCCCGGCCCACCCGGACCGGCCCCATCGCGGCGCGGCCCCCGACCAGGGCGTGTCCGGCGACTCCCGCCGGACGCGCGACGCGCCCCAGCCGTCGACCGGCCTTCGGCCGGGAGGTACCTCCGGGGAGCGAGCGGACCTGGCCGGTGTTGTCATCGGGTGCCGATGGCCTCGGCCCGGTGCCTGGGGTGCCCCGTCTCCGCCCTGCGATGTGCGGACCTCGATGCCGTGTCCGTTGATCCGACGCGACACGGTCGGAGACGACCGAGGCAACCGAATGGCCTGGTCTGGCTGCGGACCCGGGGCCGGCGGCGCAGAGTGTCGGTGGACGCTCCGGCCGTCGGGCCGGAGGCCGGCCGGCCTAGGGAGCCCCGCGATGGCCATCGAGGACTGCGCCACCCAGCGAACCCTCATCGAGGCGCTGGCGGCGGACTACCGGAGCCTCGACAAGACCACCACCGCCACGGAGCAGGAGCTGGCCGCACTGCGGGCCGAGCAGGCGGCGCCCGCGGCGATCGCCGCCGTGGAGGAACGGCTGGCCGCCGAGCGGGAGCGGCTGGGCGAGATCACGGTCGAGGGCCGGGCCGCCGTCGACGAGTTCCAGGCGGTGTGCGGCGGCGAGCGGCTCGCGCCCCCGCCCTGGCCGCCTCGCTAGCAGCCGCGCCCCGTCGCCGGGCACGGCGCTCCGCCCGGCCGGAGCCACCCGAGCCCCGAAGCTACCGAAACCTCCGAAGCTTCCGAAGCTTCCGAAAACCCGACGCCACTCGGAGCAGCCCGGGCCCCAGCCCGGACCGGCCACTCGTGAATCGCAGGATCGGATTGTCCCCTGATCGGGTGAGGTGGGCAGCCGGCGGGCCCGTGCCGTTCCCGCAATGCCCGGAATAGCCGCCGTCGCCCCCTAATGTGCTGGCGCGGAGCCGCGCGGGTGCATGCCCGCCCTTCAGGGGCGCTCCGTGTCGCGCAGGTCGGCCGAGCGCATGGGAGCAGCCAGCGATGATCCAGATCACCGGACTGACCAAGGTCTACCGCAAGGGCGCCCCGCCCGCGGTGCTCGATCTGACCTTCGACGCCCGGCCCGGCACGGTGACCGCGCTGCTCGGCGCCGAGGGGGCGGGCAAGTCCACCGCGCTGCGGCTGATGCTCGAACTCGAACGGGGCCAGGGCGTCGCGCTCTTCGACGGCCGCCCCTACCGCCGGCTGCGCCACCCCGAGCACGAGGTCGGGGTGCTGCTGGCCGGCACCGCGGAGGTCGCGGTGGCCGGACATCCGGGCCGAAGGGCGCGCAGCCACCTGCGGATGCTCGCCGCGGCCGTCGGCGTCCCGGTCCGGCGGGCCGACGAACTGCTGGAGCAGACCAGGCTGGCCGCCGTCGCCGGGCAGCGGCTGCGCACCTTCTCGCCCGGCATGCACCGCCGCCTGGCCCTGGCCGCCGCTCTGCTCGGCGACCCCGGCGCGCTGCTGCTGGACGGGCCCGCCGAGGGCCTGTCACCGCGCAACGTCGAGTGGTTCCACTCCTTCCTGCGTTCCTTCGGGGCCGCCGGCGGAACGGTCCTGGTGACCACGCGCAGCCCGCAGGAGGCCTCGCAGCTCGCGGACCGGGTGGTCACCCTGGACGGCGGCCGGATGGTGGCCGATCAGCCGGTCGAGGAGTTCCGGCGGACCAGACTCAGGCCCGAAGTGGCCGTCCGGGGGCCGCAGATGGCGCGACTGGCCGATCTGCTGGTCAGCCAGGGGGCGGACGTCCGCCGGGACGGCGGCGTCGGTCTCTCGGTGGCCGGCGTCGACCGCACCGAGATCGGCGAACTCGCCTACCGCCACGGGATCCTGTTGCACGAACTGGCCGACCGGGTGGTCGAGCAGCCGGTGCCGCGGGTCGTCCTGCCGGCCGGCTCGGGCCGCTCCGGTCGGCTCCGTCTCCAGTCGGAACCCGAGGCCGATCCGCGCCAGGAGTCGACCCGGCGGCCCGTTCGGGAGCCGAGCCCGAAGCCGGCCGCCGGGCGACTCCCCGAACCGGCCGCCGAGCCCGCCCCGGGCGAAGCCGCCACGTCTCCGGCCGAGCCGGCGACGACCCCGGCCCCGGCTGAACCGGCCACCGCAGCCGCCCCCGAGAGCGCCGCCGCCCCGAAGCGCCGCGCCCCGAGCCGCCCCCGGGAGGACGGCTCCCTGCCCGCCCGTGCGCTGCCCGCCGTGGCCGTCGCGGCCGCCCTCCCGGCCGCCGCGCTTCCCGTCCTCGGTTCGTCGGGCCGCCCAGAGCCGTCCGGCCGTCGCCCCGAGCCGTCCACGGAGACGGGGGCCGACGCCATCGCCGACCCCGCCCCCACGGTCGCCGTCGACCGTCTCTTCCGCGACGACCCGGCCCCGCCGCTGGTGCCCGCCCGGTTCCGGCGCCCTGGCCGCCGGGCCAGCGCCGACGACCTGCTCACCGACGACACCGTGCGCCTCCGTCGCCCCGCCGCGGGCTCGACCGCCGTCCGGGCCGTCGCCCAGAGCCCCGTCACCCCAGCCACTCGAGTTACCCGAGCCACCCACGCTGCCCCCGCAGCCCCCGTAGCCCCCGCCATCCCCGCAGCCCCCGCCATCCCCGCGGCCCCCGCCACCCCCGACGACCACCGGAGCGAGTGAACCGTGCGTGTCCTGGCCTACGAGCTGCGCCGCCTGCGCGGCCTGCGTTCCACCTGGCTGCTGCTCGCCGCCGTCCTGCTCGGCGACGCCGTCGTGGCCGCCGTCCTGGCGGACCAGACCCCGGACGGCCCGCTGGCGGCGCCGGCCGGGGTGCGGCTGCTGACCGCTGCCGTCCCGCTGATCCCGCTGCCCTTCGCCGCCCTCGGTGCCGGGGTGCTGGGCGCGCTCTCGTACGGGTACGAGGTGCGCCACCCGGGGCTGCCGGCCTCGCAGGTCTCGTACGCGCGTCGGGTGCGGCTGCTGCTGGCCAAGCTGGTGGTGATCGGTCCGGTGGCGGCGCTGCTGGCGTCGGCGACCCTGCTGGTCGACGCGCTGGCCGTGCACCTCGCGTTGCCGGACGGCGTCACCGTGGTGGCCTCGGCGGCCCCGTCCGTGGTGTCTGACCGGACCTTCGAGACGCTGACCGACGCCGGGGTGTCCGGGCTGTCCGACCTGCCGGGCGTGTTCGCGCCGCTCGGGCTGGTGGCCGGTCAGGGGGTGCCCGCGGCGCTGCTGGCCTTCGTCCTGCTCACCGTGGTGGCGGGCTGGACCGGGGTGCTGACCGCTTCGCTGGCCCGCAGTGCCGCGGCCGGGGTGCTGCTGCTGTGCGCGCTGCCGCCGCTGCTGGAATCGGGCGTCGCCCTGCTGCTGCGCCACACCGGCAGGCCGTGGCCGCTCCGGGCGGCCGAACTGCTGCCGTTCCAGTCCGGGATCGAGTGGGCCTACGGCTGGGTGTACGGCGGTGCGCACCAGGCGGTGGCCGGGAGCGCGGCGTTGACCGATCCGGCGCTGCTCGCCGCGGTCGCGGCCCCGGCGGGGCTCCTGCTGCTCGCCGCCCTGCTGGTCCAGGCCCGCCGTCGCGCCCTGTAGCGCCGCGTCGCGCTGAGCCGTCTGCCGCGCGTCCGTCTGCCGCGCGTCCGTCTGCCGCACGTCCGGTTGCCGCACGCCCATGTGCCGCACGTCCGTTTGCGCGGGGCCGCTTGAGTGGGCCCGGTCTTACGGAGCCGCCGTGCGGGACCGCAGCACGCCGAGCCGCTCGTGCAGTGCTTGGCGTGCGGCTTCGCGGGTACGGTTCCGCCCGGGAATTCCAAGATCGACCAGCGGTGACCGTAATGCGAGGTTCTTCCTGATAAGAAGTCAATTATCCAGTCACGGCCGATCACCCTTTCGTGTGCTTTTCACGAGAATTCTCAAGCCACGCCTGCCGATCGCCGACAAAGGAGGCGTGAGTACCCTTGCGCACCCCACCATGACCCCCGCCCGTTCCACCGACGGGCCCATCCACGGTCCCGGCGACTTGGACCGCTTCTCGTACGCCGACCGGCCGACCCCGCCGGCGCCCCGCTGGGAGGGCGCCGAGTCCGACATCGGCCGGGTCGGCCGCAAGACCACCAGCAGCCGCGGTCGCGGTCTGCACGGCCAGCTGGTCCAGCAGCTCGGCCAGATGATCGTCTCCGGCGACCTCGGTGCCGACCGCCCGCTGGTGCCCGAGGAGATCGGCCAGCGGTTCGAGGTCTCCCGGACGGTCGTCCGCGAGTCGCTGCGCGTCCTGGAGGCCAAGGGCCTGGTCAGCGCCCGTCCCAACGTCGGCACCCGGGTCCGCCCGGTCGGCGACTGGAACCTGCTGGACCCGGACATCATCGAGTGGCGCGCCTTCGGTCCCCAGCGGGACGAGCAGCGCCGGGAGCTGTTCGAGCTCCGCTGGGCGATCGAGCCGCTGGCCGCCCGGCTCGCCGCCGGTCACGGCCGGGAGGACGTCCAGCAGCGCCTGGTCGAGCTGGTCGAGATCATGGGCCACGCCGCCTCCCAGGCCGATCTCGCCACCTACACCCGGGCCGACGCCGAGCTGCACGGCCTGGTCCTCCAGGTGGCCGGGAACCGGATGCTGGAGCACCTGTCCGGGATCGTCGCCTGCGCGCTGCAGGTCTCGGGCGGTCCGGCGATCTCCTGCGAGCGTCCCTCCGAGTCCTCGGTCAGCCTGCACGCACGGCTGGTGGACGCGCTGGGCGCCGGCGACGGCACCGCGGGAGAGGTCGCGATGCGGGCGCTGCTCACCGTCCACCCCGAGATCGAGCCGTCCGTTCCCGCGCCCAGGGAGCACTGAACGGGCTGTTTCCACGAGCGGAGGCGCCGGACGGCGGCGGCCGCTCCGCCGAGCCCTCCGGCCGCACCGCGCGGCGCAGCCGGGGGGCTTCCGCACGCCGTCGGCCGACCGGGCCGGCTGCCGGCCGAGGCGTGCGGCCCGAGCAGGGCGGTCGCCCGAGGAGGCGAGCGCCTGAGAGCGGGTCCGTAGCGGGCCCGGAGAGCGGGTCCAAAGCGGGCCCGGAGAACGGCCCGAGGCGGGTTCGGAGAGTGGGCCCGGACGGCGCGGCCGGCGAGAGGTGCACCGGCTACCGGCTTGTCCATGACAACAGTTCGTCCGGCGAGTGCGCGATGATGGGAAGCGGCCCCGGGTCGCGGGCGCCGAATGGTGTGACCCGCGACACGAAGGCCATGCGTAACACTTGACGAGTAGCAGCGATGTGTCCTGAGCGGAAGCAGCTCCGGAATACTCCAACATGTCAGAATGCTGTGTTGGTCCGCGGCGCTGCTGCCGTCCTGCAAACCCAGTCCTCAAGCCCGAGTCGGTCGGAATCGACACCGCGCGTCCGGCGCGCGATCTCCTTCCCCGCCCTCTCGGGCGGCCGGTACGGGTTCGAGTCCACTCATCGTCCGAGAGGTTGTTCGTGTCGGCCAGCACATCCCGTTCGCTTCCCCCCGAGATCGCCGAGTCCGCGGCTCTGCTGGCGCTCATCGAGCGGGGCAAGGCCCAGGGGCAGATCGCCGGTGACGACGTGCGCCAGGCGTTCGAGGCGGACCAGATCCCGGTCACCAAGTGGAAGAACGTCATGCGCAGCCTCAATCAGGTGCTGATTGAGGAGGGTGTGGACCTCATGGTCAGCGCGGCCGAACCGGCCGGCGCCAAGCGCAAGAGCGTTGCTGCCAAGAGCCCCACCAAGCGCACCGCCACCAAGGCTGTCACCACCCGGACCCCGGCCGCTTCGTCGGCCCCGACCAAGCCGCCCGTGCGGATCGCCCCCGGCGCCCCCGTCGCGGCTCCGGCCGTTGCCGCCGCCTCGGCCCCGGCTCCCACCGTCTCCGCCGAGATCACCGCCGAGGGGTCGACCACCTTCGCCTCCGAGGTGAAGGCGGTTCCCGCGAAGAAGGCCGCCCCGGCCAAGAAGGCCGCGGCCAAGAAGACCGCCGCGCCGGCCAAGAAGACCGCCGCCAAGAAGACCGCCGCCGGCAAGGCCGCCAAGGGCGACGAGGAGCTGCTCGGCGAAGAGGAGCTGCTCGAGGACGTCGCGCTGCCCGGTGACAAGGCCGAGGCCGAGGGCACCGGTCCGGAGGAGGAGTCGGAGGGCTTCGTCCTCTCCGACGACGACGAGGACGACGCGCCGGCCCAGCAGGTCGCCGTCGCCGGCGCCACCGCCGACCCGGTCAAGGACTACCTGAAGCAGATCGGCAAGGTCCCGCTGCTCAACGCCGAGCAGGAGGTCGAGCTCGCCAAGCGCATCGAGGCCGGCCTGTTCGCCGAGGACAAGCTCTCGGCCGCCGACAAGCTCGCCCCGAAGCTCAAGCGCGAGCTGGAGATCATCGCCGAGGACGGCCGCCGGGCCAAGAACCACCTGCTGGAGGCCAACCTCCGTCTGGTGGTCTCGCTGGCCAAGCGCTACACCGGTCGCGGCATGCTCTTCCTGGACCTGATCCAGGAGGGCAACCTCGGTCTGATCCGTGCGGTCGAGAAGTTCGACTACACCAAGGGCTACAAGTTCTCGACCTACGCCACCTGGTGGATCCGCCAGGCGATCACCCGCGCCATGGCCGACCAGGCCCGCACCATCCGCATCCCGGTGCACATGGTCGAGGTCATCAACAAGCTGGCCCGCGTCCAGCGCCAGATGCTCCAGGACCTGGGCCGCGAGCCCACCCCGGAGGAGCTGGCCAAGGAACTCGACATGACCCCCGAGAAGGTCATCGAGGTCCAGAAGTACGGCCGCGAGCCGATCTCGCTGCACACCCCGCTGGGCGAGGACGGCGACAGCGAGTTCGGTGACCTGATCGAGGACTCCGAGGCGGTCGTCCCGGCCGACGCGGTCTCGTTCACCCTGCTCCAGGAGCAGCTGCACTCGGTGCTGGACACCCTGTCCGAGCGCGAGGCAGGCGTGGTCTCGATGCGCTTCGGCCTGACCGACGGCCAGCCGAAGACGCTGGACGAGATCGGCAAGGTGTACGGGGTCACCCGTGAGCGCATCCGCCAGATCGAGTCGAAGACCATGTCGAAGCTGCGCCACCCGTCGCGCTCCCAGGTGCTGCGCGACTACCTGGACTGATCGACGGCAGTCGTTCCACGCGAAGGCCCGGAGCCGCACGGCTCCGGGCCTTCGCGGCTGTCCGGGCCCGGGCGTGTCAGCGTCCGGGTGGTGGTTGTCCCTCGTCCGGGTGGTGGCACGGCGGGAAGCGGTCGCTCGGTGTAGTCGGTCACCTACGCTGTGCCGGTTGCCTGCTTCCGAGCCTCCTGGAGTCACGGTGCCGACCGAGCCGGACCGCACTGACCTGCCGACGCCCATCCCGTTCCCGGCAGACCCCGGCGAGCCGGCACACCCGGCAGATCTCGCCGACCCGGCAGACCTCGCCGAGCCGGCACACCCGGCGGACCCCGCCGGGGCGGCCGATCCGGCAACCGGCCGGGCGGGCCGCCGCCGCAGGGTCGCCGCGCTGGCGCTGCTGGCCGCGGTGCCCGTCCCGCTGGTCGCGCTCGGCGGCGCGGCGCCGGCCGAGGCGCAGCGCCGGGTGGTCGGCGGCAGCGCGGTGAGCACCGCGGACCACCCGTGGATCGTGGCGCTGTCCAGCCGCCAGCAGTTCGGCAGCGGCCGTTCCGGTCAGTTCTGCGGGGGCGCGCTGGTCACCCCGACCAAGGTGGTCACGGCCGCCCACTGCTTCTACGACGAGGGCAAGGGCCGGGTGGAGCGGCCGGGCCTCAGGGTGATCGTCGGCCGGGACGACATGCGTGGCACGGCCGGCCGCGAGGTGGCGGTGCGGTCGGTCTGGATCCACCCGGACTACTCCTTCGACGCCAACATGAACGACGTCGCGGTGCTCACCCTGGCCGAGTCCCAGGGCGCCCTGCCGGTGGTCCAGCTGGTCGGCCAGGGCGAGACGGAGCCGTACGCGGCCGGGACCACGACGCAGGTGTACGGCTGGGGCGACACCACCGGGCGGGGCGACTACTCGCCCACGCTGCGCGGGGTGTCCGTGCCGATCGTGCCGGACGGGGCGTGTGCGCAGGCGTATCCGGGCGGGCAGGACGGGAAGTTCGACGCCCGCGGCATGGTGTGCGCGGGCGAGGAGAGGGGCGGCAAGGACGCCTGCCAGGGTGACAGCGGTGGCCCGATGATCGTCGAGGGCCGGCTGGTGGGCCTGGTCTCCTGGGGGACGGGCTGCGCCGAGGCGGCCCACCCGGGCGTCTACACCAGGGTGTCCTCGGTCACGGACGCGGTGCGCTCGGTCCTGTGAGCGCCTGCGTACGCGATGTGCCCGATGCCGTGAGCACCTGCGGACCTGGCGTGCCCGGTCCGGTGAGTGCCTGCGGACGCAGCGTGCCCGGCGCCGCGCACGTTGCGGTGGGTGCATGCCCGATCACGTGCTGACGCCGGATTCTGACGCCGTGTCGGCCGTCGTGGCCGATGCGGCGCCGGGCCCCGGAGGGCGCCTCCGGGGTACAGCAGAGCCGGGCGGTCGGCCCCCGAGGGGGTCGGTCGCCCGGCTCACCGGTCGCGCGCGGTGCGCGACCGGACACAGCTCGACGCCGTCTGCTGGTTTTGGCGCCCGGGATCAGCGCTCGTTGTCGGACGCCGTGGCGGTGGTCGTGGTGAGACGGCCGCTCTCGTCCTGTATCTCCACGGCGATCTTCTTGAGCTCGGGCTCGAACTTCCGGCCGTGGTGGGCGCAGAAGAGCAGCTCTCCGCCGCTGGCGAGTACGACGCGCAGGTAGGCCTGGGCGCCGCAGCGGTCGCAGCGGTCAGCCGCGGTGAGCGGGCTCGCAGGGGTCAGAACAGTAGTCACGTCGCCTCTTCTCTAGCTCGACGAGCTGTCGTACCAGGGTCAACATCCAACCAGGCCGAAAACGTTCCCGCTCGTGGCTTTTCTTCTCTGAGGATTCTGCTGTGTTGATGAGGACGTGCCCCGGGCGTCGGTGGTTCATGCGTGCCGAATCCCGGGATCCGCCCGTCGCTCGAACGCCCGATCGGGATCGGGTGCGAGGTCCGCGTAGCATAATCCTCTGCCGGGTTGGAGCATAAGCCCCGTCCCGGGCCCCGGTAGCCTGCATAACGGCAGTTCCGGGGCCTGCGCCGGGCCCCACGATCCGCCAGGACCGGTGGTACCGGGAGGAGATGGCGCCCCCGGGGCCCGTAACCGGGTGCGGTGCTTGTTCGCGCAGCGCGTACAAGCTGCGCGGGACCGGCCCGTCGTGCTGTGCACCCGGCGCAGGCGGTCGGGCACGCAGGGCGACGGATGTCGGTGCGGCGTGCTGCACTGGCGTTTGGTCCGGATGCGTCCGGATGTGACCGATGAGACAGAACTTCACCGAGGAGAGTGCCGCGTGAGTGCCGAAACGACCGTGCCGTCCGCGCTGCTGGCCGGCGACGACGGTTCCAACTACACCGCGCGGCACCTGCTCGTCCTGGAGGGCCTGGAGGCCGTCCGCAAGCGCCCCGGCATGTACATCGGCTCGACCGACAGCCGCGGCCTGATGCACTGCCTCTGGGAGATCATCGACAACTCCGTCGACGAGGCGCTGGGCGGCTACTGCGACCGCATCGACGTCGTGCTGCACCCCGACTCCTCGGTCGAGGTCCGGGACAACGGGCGCGGCATCCCGGTCGACGTCGAGCCCAAGACCGGGCTGTCCGGCGTCGAGGTCGTGATGACCAAGCTGCACGCCGGCGGCAAGTTCGGCGGCGGCTCCTACGCGGCCTCCGGCGGTCTGCACGGCGTCGGCGCCTCGGTCGTCAACGCGCTCTCCGCCCGCCTCGACGTCGAGGTCGACCGCGGCGGGCACACCCACGCGATCAGCTTCCGCCGCGGCACCCCCGGCCTCTTCACCGAGACCAGCCCGGACGCGCCCTTCGAGCCCGGCAACGGCCTGACCAGGACCCGCAAGGTGCCGAAGACCCGCACCGGCACCCGGATCCGCTACTGGGCCGACCGGCAGATCTTCCTCAAGGACGCCAAGCTCTCCCTGGAGACGCTGCACAGCCGCGCCCGGCAGACCGCCTTCCTGGTGCCCGGCCTCACCATCGTGGTGCGTGACGAGCGGCTCACCGAGAGCGAGCGGGTCGAGGAGTCGGTCTTCCGCTACGACGGCGGCATCGCCGAGTTCTGCGAGTTCCTGGCCCCCGACAAGCCGGTCTGCGACGTGCTGCGGCTGCGCGGCGAGGGCACCTTCAAGGAGACCGTGCCGGTCCTGGACGACCTCGGCCACATGACCCCCACCGAGGTCACCCGCCACCTCGGCGTGGACATCGCGCTGCGCTGGGGGGCCGGCTACGACACCACCCTGCGCTCCTTCGTCAACATCATCGCCACCCCCAAGGGCGGCACCCACATCACCGGCTTCGAGCGCTCGCTGGCCAAGACGGTCAACGAGGCGCTGCGCGCGAGCAAGCTGCTGCGCGTCGCCGAGGACGACATCACCAAGGACGACGTCACCGAGGGCCTCACCGCGGTGGTCACCGTCCGGCTCGCCGAGCCGCAGTTCGAGGGCCAGACCAAGGAGGTGCTCGGCACCTCGGCGGCCAACCGGATCGTCGCGGCCGTCGTCGCCAAGGAGCTCAAGGCCTTCCTGACCTCGGCCAAGAAGGACCAGAAGCTCCAGGCCCGGGCCGTGCTGGACAAGGTCGTCGCGGCCGCCCGCACCCGGGTCGCCGCCCGGCAGCACAAGGAGGCCCAGCGCCGCAAGACCGCGCTGGAGACCAGCTCGCTGCCCGCCAAGCTGGCCGACTGCCGCAGCGACGACGTCGACCGCAGCGAACTGTTCATCGTCGAGGGGGACTCCGCGCTCGGCACCGCCAAGCTCGCCCGCAACTCCGAGTTCCAGGCGCTGCTGCCGATCCGCGGCAAGATCCTCAACGTGCAGAAGGCCTCGGTGAGCGACATGCTCAAGAACGCCGAGTGCGCCGCGATCATCCAGGTGATAGGGGCCGGTTCCGGCCGCACCTTCGACATCGACCAGGCCCGCTACGGCCGGGTCATCTTCATGGCCGACGCCGACGTCGACGGCTCGCACATCCGCACCCTGCTGCTCACCCTCTTCCACCGCTACATGCGGCCGATGGTCGAGCAGGGCCGGGTCTTCGCGGCCGTGCCGCCGCTGCACCGGATCGAGCTCACCAACCCCAAGCGCGGCCAGGAGAAGTACCACTACACCTACTCCGACGCCGAACTGCGCTCCACGCTGCTGGAGTTCCAGCGCAAGAACCAGCGCTGGAAGGAGCCGGTGCAGCGCTACAAGGGTCTGGGCGAGATGGACGCCGACCAGCTGGCCGAGACCACCATGGACCCGCGCCACCGCACCCTGCGCCGGATCAACCTGGGCGACCTGGAGCAGGCCGAGAGGATCTTCGACCTGCTGATGGGCAACGACGTCGCCCCGCGCAAGGAGTTCATCGTGGACTCGGCGGCCACCCTGGACCGCTCGCGCATCGACGCCTGATCCCGTCCGCCGGTCCGGTACGCGCGCGAGGGCCCTCCACCCACGGGTGGAGGGCCCTCGCGCGTCCGGTTCCACCCGGGGTCCACCCCCGCTCCGATCAGGGCGGCGCGCCGGATCCGTAGCGTCGGAGAGGTCAGTGACAAGCCTCTCTCCGGGACGGAGAAGTCCGATGGGCTCCGTAGCCAACCTGCTCGTGATCGCCGCGGTGGTGGTCCTGGTGGTCCAGCGCCAGATGCGCGTCCAGCGCCTGGACACCGAACGCCGCTTCTGGCTGCTGCCGTTGATCCTGGGCGCGCTCGCGCTGCGCGATCCGCAGATCATCGACCACCGGCACACCGCGCTGTCCGCCGTCCTGCTCGCCGTCGGACTGGTCACCGTGCTCGCGATGGGATCGGTCTGGGGCTGGACCGTCCGGATCTGGCGGGCCGCCGACGGCGCCGTCCTGGTCAAGGGCACCAAGGCCACCGTGGCCGCCTGGGGCGGGATGATCGCCGTCCGGATCGGCCTGTACGCGACCGGTTCGGCCCTGGGCGTCCACCAGGCGGGCAGCTCGCTGATGCTCGGCATGGCGGTCCTGCTGCTGGTCCGCTCGCTCGTGGTCAACTGGAGGGCCCGGGCCCTGGAGCCCGCGCGGCGGGCCGCCGAGCTGCACTGACTTCCGTCTTCCGTCTTCCGTCTTCTGTCTTCCGTCGCCGTGAGTACCGAGGAGGAACCCTTGGCCGGGTGGTACTGGACCCGCTGGCCGTCCCGGGAGGGGCTGGAACGCGAGGCCGAGAGCCGGCCGCGGCGGGTCCTCACCGTGGTCGGCCGGACCGTCCTGCTGGTCGTCGTCGGCTGGGGCACCTTCTCCGGCGGCAGGTACGCCGGCTGGACGGCGGCGGCCGCGGCGGCCGGGCTGGCCGCCGCGACCGCCCTCTGCGCGGTGTACCTGCGGGCCACCCGGGAGCAGCGCCCGGCCCTGTCCTACCTGCTGACCGCCGCCGTGGTCGGCGCCGGCTGGCTCGCCAACCAGGGGATGGCCTACACGCTGGCCGACTTCCTCTGGATCGGACTGGCCGTGACGGCCCTGATCCGGCTGCCGCCCGCGCCCGCCCTGCTCGCCGCGGCGGCCGCGCTGGGCTCGTACACGGCGGCCTCCCCGGCGAGTTGGCTCAGCATCGCCGCCACGGTCGGAGGCTCCGTCCTGGTCGGCTACCTGCTGCGGCTGGACATCGAGGCACGAGGCACCTCCCGCCGACTGCTCGCCCAGGAGCGGGCCGCCCGGGCCGCCGAGGCGGAGAGCGCGGCGCTCGCCGAACGGGCCAGGATCGCCCGGGAGATCCACGACGTGCTCGCCCACAGCCTCTCCGCGCAGCTCGTCCACCTGGAGGCGGCCCGGCTGATGCTGGACGCCGGGACGGACCGCGAGCAGATCCGCGAACGGGTCGTCGCCGCCCGGCGGATGGCGCAGGACGGGCTGGCCGAGACCCGGCAGGCACTGTCGGCGCTGCGCGGGGAGCTCACCCCGGTCGGGGAGTTCCTGGTCGAGCTGACCGGGCGGGAGCGGGCCGCCCTCACCGTCACCGGCACACCCCGCCCGGTCGCCGCCGAGGCGGCCCTGGCGGTGCGGCGCACCGCCCAGGAGGCGGTGACCAACGTCCGCAAGCACGCGCCCGGCGCCCGCTGCTCCGTCGAACTGCGCTACCTGGCCGGCGCGGTGGAGCTGGAGGTGCGCAACACCCGGCCGCCGCGGGGCCAGTCCGCGGGTGAGCCGTCGCCGGAGGAGCTGGCCGCGAGCGGCAGCGGGTACGGTCTGCTGGGAATGCGCGAACGCGCGGAACTGCTCGGGGGCACGCTGCTGGCGGGCCCGCAGGACGGAGGGTGGCGCGTGCTGCTGCGGGTGCCGGCATGACGGCGGAGCGGGCGGCCCGGGTGCTGGTCGCGGACGACCAGACGGTGGTGCGCGAGGGCATCGTGATGCTGCTGGGGCTGCTGCCCGGCATCGAGGTGGTCGGTGCGGCCGGGGACGGGGAGGAGGCCGTCGCCCTGGTGGAGCGTCATCACCCGGACGTGGTGCTGATGGATCTGCGGATGCCGCGCTGCGACGGGGTCGAGGCGACGAGGCGGATCCGCGCGGCGCACCCGGAGACCGAGGTCGTGGTGCTCACCACCTATGCCGACGACGACTCGCTGTTCTCGGCGCTCCAGGCCGGGGCGCGCGGCTACCTCACCAAGGACGCCGGCGCCGAGGAGATCGCCCGGGCCATCGCGGACGTCCGCTCGGGTGCCGCCGGGCTCTCCCCGCGGGTCCAACTCCGGTTGCTGGAAAGGCTTTCGGAGCGGCGAGACGACTCCGGTCCGGCCGCCGAGCGGCCCGCCGCCCGGCCGGGGGAACTGCCCGACGGGCTGACCGCGCGGGAGGCCGAGGTGCTGGCGCTGATCGCCGAGGGACTGTCCAACGCCGAGATCGCCCAACGGCTGTTCGTCAGCCAGGCGACCGTGAAGACCCACATCAACAATCTGTTCGCCAAGACGGCGGTGCGGGACCGGGCTCAGGCGGTCGCCTACGCCTTCCGACACGGAATCACCGGGACGCAGCAGTAGTCCGATGAGTGTCTGTCGGATGATCGATCACCTCATCGAGTGAACGTATCTGCGATGGTCAGGGGCGCTGCTCAGGGGCCGCCATCATGGTTCGGGTCAGAACATCCGGCCGTCCAGGAGCAGCAGTGCCACAGCAGCAGACGAGCAGCCCCGGTCAGGGGCAGCGATTCGACTGGTGGGCCGCTCCGGCCGCCGGCACCCCCGTTGAGCCCGCCGAGTCATCGGCTGCGCACCGCCGATCGGCGGTACCGGCGCAGTCGGGCCCCATCCGTACGGATCACGTCCGTACGGACCGGTCGGCAGAGGCAGTCGTCGAGCCTGTGGCCGTCGGCGCACCGATCCACGGGCCCGCCGTCGAGCCGTTCGCCCAGACCACCACCGCCGATCCAGCGGCCCAGGCCGCACCGCACGCATCCCTCGCGCCACTGGACGAGGAACCGGTCGCCGACCGGACCGAGGTCTACCGGGAGGTCCAGGCCAGCGCCGCCTTCCGGCAGATCCGCCGCAGCTACCGGACCTTCGTCTTCCCGATCACCGGCGCCTTCCTCGCCTGGTACCTGCTGTTCGTCGCCGCCCAGGCCGGCGCCCCCGACCTGATGCGCCGCGCGGTGGCCGGTCCGCTCAACGTGGCCTGGCTGCTGGGGCTCCTGCAGTTCGCCTCGACCTTCCTGCTCGCCTGGCTCTACGCCCGCAACGCCCGGACCAAGCGCGACCGCGCCGCCCTGGGCCTGCGCTGGGACACCCAGGACCAGCTGCGATGACGATCCCGATGATGACCTCCGTGCCCGCCGACGCGGCCAAGTCCGCGGTGCAGACCGCCGTCCGGACCGTGGTGTCGACCGCCACCCCGCCACCGGTCGCCCCCACCGGCGACCACCACTCGCTCGCCATCGCGCTGTTCGCCGTCGTCGTCCTGGTCACCCTGGGAGTCACCCTCTGGGTGGGCCGCCAGGGCAACGCCGCCGAGGACTTCTTCGCCGGCGGCCGCGACTTCACCCCGCTGCAGAACGGCTTCGCGCTCTCCGGGGACTACCTCTCCGCCGCGTCCTTCCTGGGCGTCGCCGGACTGATCGCGCTGTACGGCTACGACGGCGTGCTCTACAGCATCGGCTTCCTGGTCGCCTGGCTGGTCGTGCTGATGCTGGTCGCCGAACTCGTCCGCAACGCCGGCCGGTACACCCTCGCCGACGTGCTCGCGCTGCGGCTGCGCCGCCGCAAGGTGCGCGCCGCGGCCGGTGGCGCCAGCGTCGTGGTCACCCTGCTCTACCTGGTGGCCCAGATGGTCGGCGCCGGTTCGCTGGTCGCCCTCCTGCTGGGCACCGGCAGCCCGCACGCCCGCACCTGGACCATCATGGCGGTCGGCGCCCTGATGATCGTCTACGTCACCATCGGCGGGATGCGGGCCACCACCTGGATCCAGATCATCAAGGCCTTCCTGCTGACCGGCGGTTCGGTGCTGCTGACGGTCCTGCTGGTGGTCCGCTTCCACGGGGACCTCGGCGAGCTGATGCGCCAGGCCGCCCAGCACAGCGGCGCCGGGCACCGCTACCTGGAGCCCGGGCTCAAGTACGGCGGCAGCATCACCAGCCGGCTGGACTTCGTCAGCCTCGGCCTCGGCCTGGTGCTCGGCACCGCCGGCCTGCCGCACATCCTGTCCCGGTTCTACACCGTGCCCACCGCGCGGGCCGCCCGCCGCTCCACGATGTGGGCGATCGGCCTGGTCGGCAGCTTCTACCTGATGGCCATCGTGCTCGGCCTCGGCGCCACCGCGCTGATCGGCTCCACCGAGGTGCGGCACGCCAACTCGGCCGGGAACACCGCCGTTCCGCTGCTCGCCCTGGTGCTCGGCGGCGGCAACGGCAGCACCGGCGGGGTGGTGCTGTTCGCCCTGATCTCGGCGATCGCCTTCGCCACCATCCTCGCGGTGGTCGCCGGACTGACGCTGGCCTCCTCCGCGGCCTTCGCCCACGACATCTGGGCCGGCGCCTGGCGGGCCCGGCCGGGCCGCGAGCAGGTGAAGAACGGCCACGGGCGGCGTCGCCGGGGCGAGACCGTCCCGGCCTCCCGGTCGGGGAAGGAGTCGGTCTCCGAGGTCAGCGAGCAGCAGGAGGTGGTGGTCGCCCGGATCGCCGCCGCGGGGATCGGCGCGACGGCGATCGTGATCAGCCTCTTCGCCCAGCAGCTGAACGTCGCCTTCCTGGTCGGCCTGGCCTTCGCCGTCGCCGCCTCCTCCAACCTGCCGGTGCTGCTGTACAGCCTGTTCTGGTCGCGGTTCACCGCCCGCGGCGCGGTCTGGGCGGTGTACGGCGGGCTGATCCCGGCGATCGCGCTGGTGATCTTCTCGCCGGTGGTGTCCGGCTCCGCCGAGGCGCTCTTCCCGGGCCTCGACTTCCACTGGTTCCCGCTGGAGAACCCCGGCATCGTCTCCATCCCGCTGGGCTTCCTGGCCGGCTGGGTCGGGACGGTCACCTCGTCCGAGCCCGCCGACCCGGACCGGTTCGCCGAGCTGGAGGTACGTGCCCTCACCGGTGCGGGCGCGGCCTGAGCCGTCGCGCCCGGGGAACCCCGGCGGGCCTGGGGCCGCCGGGGTTCCCCCCTGTCCGGCCCCTGTCCGGCCCCTGTCCGGCCCCTGTCCGGCCCCTGTCCGGGTCCCGTCCTTCCCGGCCCCGGCCCGGCTCCTGTCCGGCTCCTGTCCGGTCGCCTTTCCCGGTCGTCGGCCGGCCCCCGGGCGCGGACCCGTCCTACGCCCGGGCCGGCAGCCCATAGCGGTGCTCCGGCCGGCCGGTGTCGCCGTACCGCAGGGTCAGCCGCAGTCGGCTGTCCCGCTCCAGCTGCTTGAGGTAGCGCTGCGCGGTGGAGCGGCTCAGCCCGGTCGCGTCGGCGACCTCCTGGGCGGACAGCGGCCGGCCGGCCCGGCGCAACACGCCCATCACCAGGTCCGTGGTGGGCGCCGAGTGGCCCTTGGGGAGCGGGCCGGCCGGGGCGGCGGCGCTGCGCAGGGTCGCGAACAGCCGGTCCACCTCGTCCTGGCCGGCCTCCCGGGCGGGCGCGGCGAGCGCGTGGCGCAGCTGGGCGTACGCCACCAGCTTCTCCCGCAGCCCGGCGAAGGTGAACGGCTTGACCAGGTACTGGAGTGCGCCGTGCTGCATCGCGGCGTGCACCGTCGAGACGTCCCGGGCGGCCGTCACCATCATCACGTCGCAGGCGACCTGGCGCTCCCGCAGCCGGCGCACCAGGGCCAGGCCGGTCTCGTCCGGCAGGTGGTGGTCGAGCAGCAGCAGGTCCACCGGGCGGCGCTCCAGGGCGGCCAGCGCCTCCCCGGCCGAGTGCGCGGTGCCGGTCGCCCGGAAGCCCGGGACCTTGGCCACGTACGCGGCGTGCACGTCCGCGACCCGGAAGTCGTCGTCCACCACGAGTACGTCGATCATCACGCCTCCACGAGCCGAGTGGTGAGCAGGGCCTCGGGCAGCTCGACGGTGAACCGGGCGCCGCCGAGCGGCCCGGTGTCGAGCACGATCCGGCCGCCGGTCCGCTCGACCAGCCGCCGCACCATCGCCAGCCCCAGCCCGCGCGGACGGTGCGCGGGCGCGTCCTTGCTGGTCCACCCCTCTTCGAAGACCTGCTCGCGCAGTTCCTCCGGCACGCCCGGGCCGCTGTCCGCGACCTGTAGCAGCAGGGTCGGCCCGGCCGCCGCCAGGCTCACCTCCACCCGGCCCCCGCCGTCCGCGGCCAGCGCGTCCACCGCGTTGTCGATCAGGTTGCCGAGCACCGTCACCAGCGCCCGGGCGTCCACCACCGCGTCCGGCAGGTGCGCCGCCGGAGCCAGCGCCAGCAGCACCCCGCGCTCGCCCGCCACCGAGGTCTTGCCCGCCAGCAGTGCCGCCACGTGCGGGTCCTGCACCTGCTCGGCGATCCGCGCGGTGACCACGGCGTGCGAGCCGGACTGCTCCGAGATGAACGCCACCGCCTGCTCGTGGCGGCCCAGTTCCAGCAGGCCCAGCAGGGTGTGCATCCGGTTGGCGTGCTCGTGGTCCTGGGCCCGCAGCGCCTCGGTCAGGCTGCGGGTGGTGTCCAGCTCGCGGACCAGCGACTCCAGCTCGGTGCGGTCCCGCAGGGTCACCACCGCGCCGCCCTCGGGCGTGGCCGTGCGGTTCACCACCAGGACCCGGTCGTCCCGTACGGCCGGCAGGTCGGCGCCGGAGATCCGCCCGGAGAGCACGTCCGCCAGCCGGCCCGGCGGCAGCACCGCGCCGATCGGGCGGCCGGTGCAGTCCTCGGGCAGGCCGAGCAGCCGCAGGGCCTCGTCGTTGGCCAGCCGGATCCGGCCGCGCTCGTCCAGCGCCACCATGCCCTCGCGGATGCCGTGCAGCATCGCCTCCCGCTCCACCAGCAGTGCGGAGATGTCGGCCAGCGCGATGTTGTGGGTGCGGCGCTTGAGCCGGCGGGCCAGGAGGAGGGTGGCGAGCGTCCCGGCGGCCAGGCCGGCGCCCGCGCACAGCAGGATGCCGGTGAGCATCTTCAGCAGCCGGCGGCGGATCGAGTCGTCGCTGATGCCGACCGACACCTCGCCGACGATCCGCCCGTCCGCCATCCGCAGCGGCACCTTGCCGCGGGCGGTGCGGCCCAGGGTGCCCTCCTGGATGGCGGTGACGCTGCGGCCGCTGAGGGCGGGCTCCGGATCGGTGCTGACCCGCTGGCCGATCCGGCCCGGGTCGGTGTGCGACAGCCGGATGCCGTCCAGATCGGTGATCACCACGAAACTGGCGCCGGTGGCCAGCCGGATCTGCTCGGCGTTGCGCTGGGCGGCCACCACGTCGCGGCCGGCGGCGGCCCGGGCGATGTTCTCGTCGGTGGCGGTGGCCTGGGCGATCGACAGCGCCCGCTGCATCGCGTCGTGGTCCAGCTCGCTGCTGACCGGGGCCAGGAACAGCCCTGCGGTCACCGTGGTGACACCGACGGTGACGACGGTCTGGCTCAGCAGCAACTGGGCGAAGACCCGGCGGGGTCCGCGGGGGAGCTTCATCCGGGCCTCCTCTCGGCGGCTGCGGGGGATCGGGCGTCCTCGGAGGGCGGTCGGGGCGCCGGTGGGTGGGGTCGGGACACCCTATGTTTCCGGGGTGTTCCTGTCAGCCGCGTCCCCGCAGTTGTAGCGGAAGCAAAACGAGCAGAACACCCCTCTATGCGGAGAAGTCGCACTACGCGAAGAAGGCTCCCGCCGGGGCCGGGCCCGCTCCTACCTTTCCGGGGCAGGCACAGACCCGGGAGGATCGACATGAGCAACACCACCCCGGCGATCGAGCTGACCGGCGCGACCAAACGGTTCCGCACCCCCTCCGGGGCGCTGCACACCGCCGTCCGCGATCTCGATCTGACCGTCGCCCAAGGCGAGTTCGTCGCCGTCGTCGGCCCCACCGGCTGCGGCAAGTCCACCACGCTGACGCTGGTCAGCGGCCTGGAGGAGCCCACCGAGGGCGAGGTCCGGGTGTACGGCGAGCCCGTGCGCGGGATCGACCCCAAGGTCGGGTTCGTCTTCCAGCAGGACGCCGTCTTCCCCTGGCGCACCGTCCTGTCCAACGTGATGGCCGGGCCGCGCTTCCGCGGTGTGCCCGCCGCCGAGGCGCGGGAGCGGGCCCGGGACTGGCTCACCCGGGTGGGCCTGGCGGCCTTCGAGGACCGCTACCCGCACCAGCTGTCCGGCGGCATGCGCAAGCGGGTCGCGCTCGCCCAGACCTTCGTCAACGACCCGGCGATCCTGCTGATGGACGAGCCGTTCTCGGCGCTGGACGTGCAGACCCGGGCGCTGATGTCGGACCAGCTGCTGGAGCTGTGGGCGGGTACGGGCTCCTCGGTCGTCTTCGTCACCCACGACCTGGACGAGGCCATCGCGCTCGCCGACCGGGTCGTCGTCATGACGGCCGGACCGGCCACCGTCAAGGAGATCTTCACCGTCGACCTGCCGCGCCCGCGCACCGTGGAGGCCGTCCGGCTGGAACCGAGGTTCGTCGAGCTGTACCGCGAGATCTGGGCCTCGCTCGGCGAAGAGGTGCGCATCACCCGGGAGAGAGGAGCGGGTCGTGCCGCTTGAGACCGCGTCCGAGTCCGTGCCAGAGTCCGTGCCAGAGTCCGAGTCCGGGGCTGGGTCCGGAGCCGTGCCGGCGCCGGGCGTCGCCGGGAAGCCGGCGGCCGTCACGACGAGAACCGAGGCCCGTGAACGGGCCGCCCGCAACCGGAAGTTGGGCGTCTACGGCGCCCGGGTCGCGGTGCTGCTCGCCTTCCTCGGGCTGTGGGAGGTCTGCGCCCGCACGGACGTCATCGACCCGTTCAACTTCTCCCAGCCGTCGAGGATCTGGGACCAGATCTGGCAGTGGATCACCCACGGCACCGCGCAGGGCTCGCTCGGCGAGCAGATCGGCTACACCCTCTACGAGGCCCTCACCGGCTGGGTGATCGGCGTCATCGGCGGTGTGCTGCTGGGCATCGCGCTCGGCCGGATCCGCTTCCTGGCCGACGTCTTCGGGCCGTACATCAAGGTGCTCAACGCCATCCCGCGGATCGTGCTCGCGCCGATCTTCCTGATCTGGTTCGGCCTGGGCCCGGCCTCCAAGGTCGCCTCCGCTGTGGTGCTGGTGTTCTTCCCGGTGTTCTTCAACGCCTTCCAGGGCGCCCGCGAGGTGGACCGCAACCTCGTCGCCAACGCCCGCATCCTGGGCGCCGACAACCGCAGGGTCACCCTCCAGGTGGTCATCCCCGCCGCCACCACCTGGATCTTCACCAGCCTGCACGTCAGCTTCGGCTTCGCGCTGATCGGCGCCATCGTCGGCGAGTACATCGGAGCCACCAAGGGCCTCGGCCTGCTCGTCGCGGCCGCCCAGGGCACGTTCAACGCGGCCGGGGTGTACGCGGCCATGACCATCCTCGCCGTCGTCGCGCTGCTCACCGAGGGGCTGCTGACCTTCGCCGAGAAGAAGCTGTTCCGCTGGAAGCCCGCCGACGCGGGCGACGGCCGCTGACACCCCCCGCCGGTAAGACCCCGCCAGAAGAGAGAGGCACCCCACCCATGCGCAGATCCGTCGCGGCGGCCCTCGCCGCCGTCCTGCTCCTCCCGCTCTCCGCCTGCGCCAACGACGCCGCCACCGCCGGCCACGGCGCGGTCGCCGCTCCCGCCGGGCAGCAGGTCGACGGGCCCAAGGTCAAGATCATGGTCGGTGGCCTGGACAAGGTCATCTACCTGCCCGCGATGCTCACCCAGCGGCTCGGCCACTTCGCCGAGGCCGGCGTCAACGTCGAGCTGATGACCGAGCCCGCCGGCGTCAACGCCACCACCGCGCTGCTCGCCGGGGACGTCCAGGGCGCCGTCGGCTTCTACGACCACACCATCGACCTCCAGGCCAAGGGCAAGAAGGTCGAGTCCGTGGTGCAGTTCGCCCAGGCCCCGGGCGAGGTGGAGATCGTCTCCACCAAGCAGGCCGACGCCATCAGGTCCGGCGCCGACTTCAAGGGCAGGAAGCTCGGCGTCACCAGCATCGGCTCCTCGACCGACTTCCTCACCAAGTACCTCGCGGTCAAGAACGGCACCGCCGTCAGCGAGTTCAGCCCGATCGCGGTCGGCGCCGGCCAGACCTTCATCGCCGCGCTCCAGCAGGGCAGCATCGACGCCGGGATGACCACCGACCCGACCGTCGCGAACATCCTGGACAAGGGCCTCGGCAAGGTCCTGTACGACATGCGGACCCCCGAGGGCTCGCGCGAGGCGCTCGGCGGGCTGTACCCCTCGTCCTCGCTGTACATGAACACCGACTGGGTGGAGAAGAACAAGGACACCACCCAGAAGCTCGCCAACGCCTTCGTGAAGACCCTCAAGTGGATGTCGACCCACACCCCCGAGGAGATCGCCGCGAAGATGCCCGCCGACTACGCCCAGGGCGGCGCCGAGCAGTACGCGGCGGCGATCAAGGCGACGCTGCCGATGTTCACCACGGACGGCGTGATGCCGGCCGACGGGCCGAAGACGGTGCTCGCGGTGCTCGCGGCCTTCCACCCGGACGTCAAGGGCAAGGAGGGCTCGATCGACCTGGCGAGGACGTACACCACGGAGTTCGTCGGCAAGGCCACCGGCTGATCCCCGTCGCCTGCGGCCCCACCCCCGGCGACCCCCGCCGCCGCGGTCCCGCGCCCACCCCCACGGGCGCGGGGCCGCCGCGTCTCAGACCCCTCGTACGGACAGCACGTCCATCCGCGAGGGCGTCCCCGCCGCCTTGCCGCAGCTCTCCGGACGCGCCGGCTCGCTGGCCGCCTCGATCACGTCCACCTCCCAGGACCGGCCGTCCCGGTGCAGCACCCCGACCAGCCAGCGGCCCTCGCCGTCCGGCCGCTGGGTGAGCGTCAGCGCGTCCACCCGGGTCTCGCCGATCAGCTCCCGCACCGCGTGCTCGGCCGCCTGGCCCGGACGGTCCCAGCCCGAGCAGCCCCGCGACCACTCCGGCACCATGTGCCCGGCCGCCGTCGCCGACAGCACCTCCTTGGCGGTCTCCGGCGTCAGCCGCCCGTACGCGTAGCCGTACGGCAGCACCAGCATCGTGGGGGAGAAGCGGTGCCCGCCCAGGTGGGTGACCTCCCACGCCTCGCTGTGCCCGGCCGCCGCCAGCTCCGCCGCGAGCGGACGGCCCAGCAGCGCGCAGCAGCGGTCCCGACGACCGTTGGTGCACACCAGGGCCACCGGGCCGCCGACGTGCTCGGTGCCGAAACCGGTGTGGTCACCGGCGCCCAGCGCGGCGAAGTCCAGACCCAGCAGCTCCGCCGGATCCGCCACCGCCGCCCGGCGCACCCAGCCGCGGCCGGGCACGGTGTGCGCCACGAGCACCTCGTGGCGTGCGGTCGGCAGACAGTCGGCGTGCCGCCCGGGCCGCCGGATCAGGGCCACCCGCACGCCCGTCCCCGCCGCGGCCGCCTCCAGCGCCCGCCCGACCGCCGCGTCCAGATGGCTCTCGCCCAGCGCCTTCGCGCCCCACGGCCCGTTCTGCTCCACCAGCAGCCAGGTGCCGGCCACCGCCGCCGTCGCGGCCAGCGGCTCCGAAAGTTCACGCGACACGGTCGCACAGGTGCTCACGCCGGCAAGGCTACCCTCACCTGATCGCCCTCACTCGATCACCCGAACGCGGCCCTCACCCGCTGCGCGACCGCCTCGTCCACCGTGTCGTACAGCGGCTCGGAGACGGTCGGGAGGTCGGCGAACTCCAGGTGGATGCTGCGGACGACGTCCGCGAACAGCTCCGAGTACAGCACCCAGTCCTCGGGGCACGGGGTGCTCAGCTCCAGCGAGAGCAGCTGGGACTCGTTCGGCAGCGGCAGGTGCACCTGGATCACCGAGGTGGTCAGCACCCCGTCGACGAGCGGAACCGCCAGACCGTCCAGCGGGGCCGACCCGTCGTCGAGCGCGGTCGCCACGGCGTCGATCACCGCCGCCGCCCGGCCGGCGGGCAGCTCGATCGCCGTCACCTCCGCCTCCGGACGGGCCCGGGCCAGCCGGGCGAGCAGGAAGTCGACGGCGCCCGCGTAGTCGGTGCCCTCCAGCGGGCACACCGAGGCCGTGATCGTGGCCATGCTCGGGCGGCCGTCCACGTCCACCAGGCACATCCCGGCGTGGATCACCCCGGCCTCGGCCATCGTGGGGATCAGCTCCGCCAGCATCATGGCCCAGCTCGCCCGGTCCTCCTCGGACCGGGAGGCCAGTACCTCGCAGACCATCTCCCAGAGCGCCTCCACCACCTGCTCCTCGGTGCCGAACACCGGGACCTCGTGGAAGGCGGGCGGGACGATGAAGCGGATCTGGAGCGGTGCGTCCTCGGCCGGAGCGGGACGGTCGGCTATCGGAATGTCGGACATCGGGCCTTCCACGGAGCTCATGAGGGCTTGCGGATCCGGTTGCGGACGTCCAGCCAGGACGGCGGGACGGGGACCGGGACGCCGTACGAGCGGGCCTCGACGAGCAGGTCGAGGTAGGCATTGGCGCGCTCGCGCAAGCCGGAGCGGCGCCAGGTCCAGAGCTCCTTCAGCGCGGGGACGGCAGCGAGCAAGCCGATGGCGATCAGGCCCGCGCCGAGGGAGGTGAGCTGTCGGCGGTACTCGGCACCGGCGGGGTCCATGCCCATGGGAGCGACGATCATGCCGGCGACCACGGTGAGGACGAACGTCCTGCCCCAGAGGCTGATCCACCGGCGGGACCGCTTCACGGTGATGAGCAGTCCCCGGACCGCCTGTTCGTCCAGGAAATCGAGGCCGTGCGGAGAGCCGAGTTCGCGGGCCCGGCTGGCCAGGGCCCAGTGGTGCGCGAGTACGGCGGCCGGAAGCACCGGGAACTTCGGGTCGATCACGGCGTCGGCCGGCCACCACGAGGTCGGCTGTGCCGCGGCCGGCTGCGGGGGAGCCGGACTGGTGGAGGACGTGCCGGGGGCGGCCGGCGGCTGTGGTGAAGCGGTCGTGCCTTCCTCCCATGAGGCCCGCTCGGCGGCGACTCCCCACTCGGGGGGGAACGTGACCGTCAGACCGGCTCCCCGTGCCCGGTTCAACAGGCCCACGTACGTGGTGAAGTGCACGGAGGCGGTCCTCTTCTCCGCCTCCCAGGACATGCCGCGGATCCCGATCCAGATGCCGACGGGGATCGCAAGGATGGCCACCACCAGGGCGGCCACCTGTCGTCCCTCGGCCGGCGAGCTCATCGACGCGCCGAGGAACACGGCACCCGCGATTCCCCCGATGATGAACAGGCCGGCCAGTTCGGAGTACCAGTCCTGCTGGTTCTGCATCCGCAGGTGCTTGGTCACCACATCGCGTGCCACGTAGTCGTGCAGCAGGTTGATTCCGTAGAGCGTTTCGGCCCGCCGTGCGGCCTCGGCCACCTCGGGCACCGAGGCGATCCGTCCGCCCTCGACGGGGAGCGTGGCATGGAGGTCCTTGGCCATGGGTCTCTCCTCTCAGCCGACGGCGTTCAGGAACGGGGCGGACGTCGGCCGGACCGCGGGCCTCGCGAGTGGCCCGGGGAGCACGACGGGCTGCGCCGCCGCCCTCCTCTCGATCGCTTTGTCCACTTGCTTGTACGTGCCGTAGACGATGGAGGCCGCCTTCGCACTGGCCGTGACCTTCGCGGGATCGAGCGCCGACAAGCGGGACGCGACCTTTTCCGAGAAGACGCGGGCGACCTTGGGTGCCTTTTCCGACTGGCTGACCCAGCTCGCGCCCTTGGGTATCCACGTGGTGACGGCCTTGGTGGACAGCGGAAGCCTGGCCATGGCCAGCGCGCTGCCGCCGGCGCTCGCGGCTCGGGTTCCCTTGGCAGCGGTGACGAAGCCCTTGACCAGCCCGAAGCCGGGGACCAAACCCAACGTGTCAAGTCCGAGGGTCAGCCACGACACGTCCTTGCCACGGAGTTTGGCGATGCCGTGCCCGCTCAGCGCGCCCGCGCTCGTCAGTACGGCCCCGGCGACCAGCACCGGACCGAACGGGGTGAACAGCGCGGCGATCGTCAGCCCGGCCGAGATCATCGACAGGATGTCGGCGTGGTCGGACAGGAAGTCCAACGACTTGGTCCAGGCCTTTTTCACGTTGTCCAGCATCCGCTTGAACAGGCCCGGGTCCGGTGGGTGGTGACGGGACGCCTCCACGATCGCCTTGGCGGCGGCCTCGGCCTTGTGCCGGTGGTCCTCCAGCTGCTTGTGGGCGCGCTTGATGACCTCGTCGAGCTGGTGGTGGCCGCGGGTGCTGGCCTCCTTGGCCGCGTCGAACTGTGCCTGGGCGCGGTTGATCACGTTGTCGGCGGTCTGCCCGCCGTTCTGCGCGTAGCCCTTCAGGGTGTTGCCGAGGGCGGTGACCTGGCCGTCCGTGTCGGCCAGCCGGGCGCGCAGCTCGACGGCCTCGGCCTCCATCGTGCGGCCGGCGGTGAGCATGCCGGAGAGCTGGGTGTGCCAGGCCTTGAGGGCCCGTGAGCAGGTGGCCATCGACTCGTGGCCCTGGGTGAGGTACTTGGGCAGTTGGCCCAGCTTGTCGACGAACTTGCGTGCCGCTTCACCTTCCCAGGCGCCACCGTCGGAGCCGATGCCGGCGAGTGTGGTCTGCAGTTCTTCCAGTTCCCGGGCTACGGCGTCGACGTCCGCGTACATCTTGGCGATGGCTGTGAGGTCCCCCGGGGCCGGGCAGAAGCCGAGGCCCGGCCAGTTCTTGTCACTCATGGTGGATGCCCCCTGCTGCTGGTCGGCTCAGGTCGCGCCGTAGGCCTTGGCGACGCCCTGATCGTTGTCCGAGTAAGCCTTGAGTGATTCGTCCAGGCCCTCGCGGAGGTTGTGGGCCAGCTTGCCCATCCGCCCCATGGCGCCGTGCCAGTGGCGTTCGAAGCCCAGGCATGCCGAGTCGAGCCAGGCGTTGCCGGTCTGGCGGGCGATCCCGGCGTTCTCGAGGCTTTTGGCGACCGTCTTCATGCGGGTGCCGCATTCGTCGAGTTGTTTGGACACCGTTCTCATCCGGCCCATGTCGATCTTGAATTCCTCGGCCAACTCCCCGTCCCCCCAAGGATGGTGATGGTCTGTTGGGGCACCTGTTCGGTGAACCTAACCCATGAGTGGGCAAAGTTCCGGCCATGCCCGGGAATTGGGGATCGCCGTTCCGTATTCCCGGTCGGACGGGCACGAAAAAGCGGAGGGGTACCGGATGGTCTCCGGTACCCCTCCGCTCATGAGGGGGCCGTTACGCCGGGCCGGCGACCACCGCGATCGGGGTGGTGACCGGGGTGCCGGAACCGTCGCGGCGCGGGTCGCGCTCGGGCAGGTCGACCGGGGCGCCCTTGGCGGTGGCGGCCTGGGCCGGGGCGGCGCCGGCCCAGGCGAAGGCCAGGGCGTCCTCGCCGCGCAGGAAGCGCTGGCAGCGCACCCCGCCGGTGGCGCGGCCCTTGCGCGGGTACTGCTCGAACGGGGTGACCTTCCAGGTCGTCTGCTCACCGTCGGACAGCGTGCCCGTGGTCGTGGCCACCGAGACCACCACCGCGTCCGCCGCCGGGTCCACTGCCGTGAAGGACAGCACGCGCGCGCCGTCCGACAGCTTGATGCCCGCCATGCCGCCCGCCGGGCGGCCCTGCGGACGCACCTGGCCCGCCGGGTAGCGCAGCAGCTGGGCGTCCGAGGCGATGAAGACCAGGTCCTCGTCGCCGGTGCGCAGTTCGACCGCGCCCACCAGCTCGTCACCCTCCTTGAGGGCGATCACCTCGAACTCGTCCTTGTTCGCCGGCCACTCCGGCACCACCCGCTTCACCACGCCCTGCACCGTGCCCAGCGCCAGCCCGGGCGAGGACTCGTCCAGGGTGGTCAGCGCCAGCACCCGCTCCCCGGCCTCCAGCCGCAGGAACTCGCCCACCGCGGCCCCGCCCGCCAGCGTCGGCGACGGCGTCGGCGGCAGCGCCGGCAGGTCGATCACCGGCAGCCTGAGCACCCGGCCCGCGGACGTCACGACGCCCACGTCAGCCCGGGCCGTCGCGTGCACCGCCGACACGATCACGTCGTGCTTCGCCCGCTTCTCCGACACCTCGAACGGCTCGCCGTCCGCCGTCCGCGCGAGCAGCCCCGTCGAGGACAGCAGCACCCGGCACGGGTCGTCCGCGACCTCCAGCGGCACCGACAGCGCCGCCGAGGGCACTGCCCCCGCCTCCAGCAGCACCGTGCGCCGCTCGGTGCCGAACTGCTTCGCCACCGCGCCCAGTTCGGACGACACCACGCTGCGCAGCTTGGTGTCCGACTCCAGGATCTCGGTGAGGTCCGCGATCTCGGCGGTCAGCTTCTCCTTCTCCTGCTCCAGCTCGACCCGGTCGAAGCGGGTCAGCCGGCGCAGCGGGGTGTCCAGGATGTACGCGGTCTGCGTCTCCGACAGCGAGAAGTGCTCCATCAGGCGTTCCTTCGCCTGCTGCGCGTTGTCACTCGACCGGATGATCGCGATGACCTCGTCGATGTCGAGCAGGGCCACCAGCAGGCCCTCGACCAGGTGCAGCCGCTCCTCGCGCTTGCGGCGGCGGAAGTCGCTGCGCCGGCGCACTACGGTGAAGCGGTGGTCGACGTAGACCTCCAGCAGCTCCTTCAGCCCCAGCGTCAGCGGCTGGCCGTCCACCAGCGCCACGTTGTTGATGCCGAAGGTCTCCTCCATCGGCGTCAGCTTGTACAGCTGCTCCAGCAGCGCCTCCGGCACGAAGCCGTTCTTCACCTCGATGACCAGCCGCAGCCCGTGCTCGCGGTCGGTCAGGTCCTTGACGTCCGCGATGCCCTGGAGCTTCTTCGCGTTGACCAGGTCCTTGATCTTCGAGATGACCTTCTCCGGGCCGACGTTGTACGGCAGCTCGGTGACCACGATGCCCTTGCGGCGGGCCGTCACCGCCTCCACCGACGTCGTCGCCCGGATCTTGAACGTGCCGCGGCCCGACTCGTACGCGTCCCGGATGCCCGACAGGCCCACGATCCGCCCGCCCGTCGGCAGGTCCGGACCGGGCACGAACCGCATCAGCGTGTCCAGGTCGGCGTTCGGGTGCTTGATCAGGTGCCGGGCGGCGGCCACCACCTCGGACAGGTTGTGCGGCGGCATGTTCGTCGCCATGCCCACCGCGATGCCCGTCGCGCCGTTCACCAGCAGGTTCGGGAACGCGGCCGGCAGCGCCAGCGGCTCCTGCTCGCTGCCGTCGTAGTTCGGGCCGAAGTCGACGGTGTCCTCGTGGATCGACTCCACCATCGCCATCGAGGCGGCCGTCAGCCGCGACTCGGTGTAGCGCATCGCGGCCGGCGGGTCGTCGTTGCCCAGCGAACCGAAGTTCCCGTGGCCGTCGATCAGCGGCAGGCGCATCGAGAACGGCTGCGCCATGCGCACCACGGAGTCGTAGATGGACGCGTCACCGTGCGGGTGCAGCCGGCCCATCACCTCGCCCACCACGCGCGCGCACTTCACGTGCGCGCGCTCCGGGCGCAGGCCCATCTCGTTGGCCTGGTAGAGGATCCGGCGGTGCACCGGCTTCAGGCCGTCCCGCGCGTCGGGCAGTGCACGCGAGTAGATCACCGAGTAGGCGTACTCCAGGAAGGAGCCCTGCATCTCGTCCACGACGTCGACGTCGAGGATCCGCTCCTCGAAGTCTCCGGGCGGCGGGGTCTGCGAACTGCGGCGGGCCATCGCGGCGGGGCTCCCTTACGTGTCGCTGGCTGTGTCTCGGTCGGTCGTCGGTTCGGCCGTCGAACACCTGGGGGCGGTCGTCGGTCGTCTCCGCACCGTCCCGTCGCCGGACCCGTCAACCGGGTGCCGCCGACAGGGCGCGGCGCCCCCATTGTGGACCCTCGCGCCGACACTCCCGGTCAGCGGCCCTCTTCCGCCCCTGGCGAACGGCCCCGTCCGCGCGGACACGAACACGGCTCCCGCGCGTTGCACCACAATGGGGGACGCCACACGAACCCCGACATCGACGACGGGAAGGACCCGAGCGCATGGCCAACCCGGCCCCCGCCTCCAGCCGAGGCATCGCCATCACCGAGCACCGCCTGGCCAACGGCCTGCGCGTCGTCCTCTCCGAGGACCACCTGACCCCGGTCGCCGCCGTCTGCCTCTGGTACGACGTGGGCTCCCGGCACGAGGTCAAGGGCCGCACCGGCCTCGCCCACCTCTTCGAGCACCTGATGTTCCAGGGCTCGGCCAACGTCTCCAACAACGGGCACTTCGAGCTCGTCCAGGGCGCCGGCGGCTCGCTCAACGGCACCACCAGCTTCGAGCGCACCAACTACTTCGAGACCATGCCCGCCCACCAGCTGGAGCTCGCCCTCTGGCTGGAGGCCGACCGGATGGGCTCGCTGCTCGCCGCGCTCGACGAGGCATCCATGGAGAACCAGCGCGACGTCGTCAAGAACGAGCGCCGCCAGCGCTACGACAACGTCCCGTACGGCACCGCCTTCGAGAAGCTCACCGCGCTGTCGTTCCCCGACGGCCACCCGTACCACCACACCCCGATCGGCTCCATGGCCGACCTCGACGCGGCCACCCTGGAGGACGCCCGCACGTTCTTCCGGACGTACTACGCGCCCAACAACGCCGTCCTGTCCATCGTCGGCGACATCGACCCCGAGCAGACCGTCGCCTGGGTCGAGAAGTACTTCGGCTCCATCCCCGCGCACGACGGCAAGCAGCCCCCGCGCTCCGGCGAACTCCCCGAGACCGTCGGCCGCGAGATCCGCGAGGAGATCCACGAGGACGTGCCCTCGCGCGCCCTGATGGCCGCCTACCGCCTCCCGCACGACGGCACCCGCGAGGCCGACGCCGCCGACCTCGCCCTCACCATCCTCGGCAGCGGCGAGTCCAGCCGCCTCTACAACCGGCTGGTCCGCCGCGACCGCACCGCCGTCGCCGCCGGCTTCGGCCTGCTGCGGCTGGCCGGCGCCCCCAGCCTCGGCTGGCTCGACGTCAAGACCTCCGGCGACGCCACCGTCGAGCAGATCGGCACCGCCGTCGACGAGGAGCTCGCCCGCTTCGCCGCCGAGGGGCCCACGGCCGAGGAGCTCGAACGCGCCCAGGCCCAGATCGAGCGCGAGTGGCTCGACCGGCTCACCACCGTCGCCGGCCGGGCCGACGAACTGTGCCGCTACGCCGTCCTGTTCGGCGACCCCAAGCTGCTCAACGACGCCCTCCCCAAGGTCCTCGACGTCACCGCCGAGGAGGTCCAGGCCATCGCCAAGGCCCGGATCCACCCCGACAACCGGGCCGTCCTCGTCTACGAGCCGACCGCCGCCGCCGCCGAGACCGCCGCCGCCGAGACCGACGCCGACTCCGACGCCGCTTCCGAAGAGGAGGGTGCCGCCGTATGAGCACCGACTACGTCCCCGCCATGACCTTCCACCCGCAGCCCCGGCCGGGCACGCCCAGCCCCTGGGACTTCCCCGCCCCCGAGCGGGCCGCCCTCGGCAACGGCATCACCGTCCTGCACTGCCACCGGCCCGGCCAGCAGCTGGTCGCCGTCGAGGTCCTGCTCGACGCTCCGCTCGCCGCCGAGCCCGACGGCCTCGACGGCATCGCCGGCATCCTCGCCCGCGCCTTCAGCGAGGGCACCGACACCCTCAGCGCCGAGGAGTTCGCCGCCGAGCTGGAGCGGGCCGGCGCCACCCTCGACGCCCACGCCGACCACCCGTGCATCCGGATCTCCCTGGAGGTCCCCGCCTCCCGGCTCCAGCGCGGCCTGTCCCTGCTCGCCGACGCCCTGCGCGCCCCCGCGCTGCCCGAGGCGGAGATCGAGCGGCTGGTCGCCAACCGCCTGGACGAGATCGTCCACGAGCAGGCCAACCCCGCCCGACGCGCCGCCAAGGCCCTGTACGCCGAGCTCTTCGACGCCGCCGACCGGCTCTCCCGGCCCCGCGCCGGCACCGCCGACACCGTCAAGTCGATCGACCGCGCCGCCGTCAAGGCCTTCTACGACGCCCACGTGCGCCCGGCGACCAGCACCGTCGTGGTGGTCGGCGACCTCACCGGCGTGGACCTGCCCGCCCTGCTGGAGAGCACCCTCGGCACCTGGACCGGGACGACGGCCGAGCCGTCCGCCCACGCCCCGGTCACCGGCGACGACCGCGGCCGCGTCGTCATCGTGGACCGCCCAGGCTCCGTCCAGACCCAGCTGCTCATCGGCCGGATCGGGCCCGACCGCCACGACCCGGTCTGGGCCGCCCAGACCCTCGGCACCTACTGCCTCGGCGGCACCCTCACCTCCCGCCTCGACCGCGTCCTGCGCGAGGAGAAGGGCTACACCTACGGCGTGCGCTCCTTCGCCCAGCCGCTGCGCTCGGCCGCCGACGGCAGCGGGCGCGCGATGCTCGCCATCAGCGGCTCGGTGGACACCGCCTCCACCGCCCCCGCGCTGGCCGACACCTGGACCATCCTGCGCACCCTCGCCGCCGAGGGCCTCACCGACGCCGAGCGCGACGAGGCCGTGCAGTTCCTGGTCGGCGTCGCGCCGCTGAAGTACGAGACCGCGGGCTCGGTCGCCGGCACGCTGGCCGACCAGGTCGAGCAGTACCTCCCGGACGACTACCAGGCCGAGGTCTACCGGCAGCTCGCCGAACTGCGCACCGCCGCGGCCACCGAGGCGGTCGTCGCGGCCTTCCCGCCGGACCGGCTGGTCACCGTCCTGGTCGGCGACGCCGCCGTGATCGCCGACGACGTGCGGGCGCTCGGCATCGGCGAGGTCACCGTCGTCAGCTGATCCGTTCGTCGGATCACCGTCCGGCCCGGTGGAGCACCCGCTCCGCCGGGCCGGACGCGTTCTTAAATCCGTTGCGGGCCCCACCCGTTCCGTGGATAGATGTTCCCCGGCGCACAGCACGTGCGCACTGCGGACGACAGTGAAGGAGGCGGTCACCATGCGGGTCGAGCGAACCATACGACGCTCCCCAAGGCCGTATCTCCCCTGTTCCGCCCTGGCCGCCTGAGCGCGTAGCCCGAACTTCCCCGAGCCGCACCGGGATTCTGTGCGCGGCAATCCGTTCTCCTGAACTCCCTGACCCCTGGAGGTCGTTCAACCATGACGTACACCGAGGTGCCCGGCGTCCGGGTGCCGATCCGGATGTGGACCGACCCGGCGACGGTCGAGGGCCAGGCCCTCCAGCAGCTGCGCAACATCAGCTCCCTGCCGTGGCTGCACGGCCTCGCCGTGATGCCCGACGTCCACCTGGGCAAGGGCGCGACCGTCGGCTCCGTCATCGCCATGAAGGACGCGGTCTGCCCGGCGGCGGTCGGCGTCGACATCGGCTGCGGGATGAGCGCGGTGAAGACCTCGCTCACCGCCGAGGACCTCCCGGACGACCTCTCCGGCCTGCGCCGCGAGATCGAGCGGGCCATCCCGGTCGGACGCGGCCTGCACTCCGACCCGGTCGACCCGACCAAGCTGCACGGCTTCCGTACGGCGGGTTGGGACGACTTCTGGCGGCGCTTCGACGGCATCGCGGAGGACGTCAAGTGGCGGCGCGAGCGGGCGATGCAGCAGATGGCCACGCTCGGCGGAGGAAATCACTTCATAGAATTGTGCGTCGATACGACTGGTGCGGTCTGGCTGATGCTGCACTCCGGTTCCCGCAACATCGGCAAGGAGCTGGCCGAGCACCACATGGGCACCGCCCGCTCGCTGCCGCACAACCAGGGCCTGATCGACCGGGACCTCGCCGTCTTCCTCGCCAAGACGCCGGAGATGGCGGCCTACCGCCAGGACCTGTTCTGGGCGCAGGAGTACGCGAAGCACAACCGTGCGGTGATGATGGCGCTCTTCCAGGACGTCGTCCGGCGCGAGTTCACCAAGGCGGAGGTCGCCTTCGACGAGGTGATCAGCTGCCACCACAACTACGTGGCGGAGGAGCGGTACGACGGTGTCGACCTGCTGGTGACCCGCAAGGGCGCGATCCGGGCCGGCTCCGGCGACCTCGGGATCATCCCCGGGTCGATGGGGACGGGGTCCTACATCGTCCGCGGTCTGGGCAACGCGGCCTCGTTCAACTCCGCCTCGCACGGCGCCGGCCGCAAGATGAGCCGCAACGCCGCGAAGAAGCGGTTCACCGAGCAGGACCTGGTCGAGCAGACCAAGGGCGTGGAGTGCCGCAAGGACGGCGGTGTGGTGGACGAGATCCCGGGCGCCTACAAGAACATCGAGAAGGTCATCGAGCAGCAGAAGGACCTGGTCGAGGTGGTCGCGCACCTCAAGCAGGTGGTCTGCGTCAAGGGCTGACCGGCCGACCCGGCCGGCCGCGCCGCGCTGCGGCCGGGACATGCCGATCGGGGTGCCGCCACAGGTGTGGCGACACCCCGATCGGGTGCGTGCTGCGAGGCCTCAGGCCGCGGCGGGGAGCTCGTCGAGGCCCTCCGAGACGAGCTTGGCGAGGCGGTCGAGGGCGTCGTCGGCGTTCTCGGCGTCGGAGGCGAGGATGACCTCGTCGCCGCCCTGGGCGCCCAGGGCGAGGAGGCCGAGCATGGAGGCGGCGTTGACCGGGTTGCCGCCGGGCTTGGCGATGGTGATCGGCACGCCGGTGGCCGTGACGGCCCGGACGAAGACGGAGGCGGGACGGGCGTGCAGGCCCTCGGCCCAACCGATGGTGACGCGGCGCTCGGCCATGAGACGTGCCTTTCCGGTGAAGCTGGTCACGGCCGTGCTCGGGGGAGCGGGGGAAGCGGCCATGTTGTCTAGACCAGTGTTGCACGCAGGTGGCCCCTGGAAACCGCTGCGTTCAGGAGTTGTGATTGTTTCTTTTCGGGGCATAAACACCGGTCGGTGGTCCTGTCCACCCTGCCGTGAGCACGCGCCCGGCGCCATTCGGCCCACCTCCGGATAACCTGACGAATGTGGAAGACCCCGCGGTGGCGAACCCCGAGCAACCCGACTATCCGCAGCACTGGGAAGCGGACATCCTGCTGCGCGACGGAGGCACGGCCCGGATCCGGCCGATCACCCCCGCCGACGCCGGCCGGCTCGTGGAGTTCTACGAGCAGGTGTCGGACCAGTCCAAGTACTTCCGCTTCTTCGCCCCCTATCCGCGGCTCTCCGACAAGGACGTCCGCCGTTTCACCCACCACGACTTCGTGAACCGGGTCGGCCTCGCGGTGGTGGTCCGGGACCGCTTCATCGCCACCGTCCGCTACGACCGGATCGACGCCGACGGCCGCCCCTCGGACACCGGCACCGACGCCGAGGTGGCCTTCCTGGTACAGGACGCCCACCAGGGCCGCGGCGTGGCCTCCGCCCTGCTGGAGCACATCGCGGCGGTCGCGCAGGAGCGCGGCATCCGCCGCTTCCAGGCCGAGGTGCTGCCGGAGAACCGCAAGATGGTGAAGGTCTTCACCGACGCCGGCTACACCCAGCACCGCAGCTTCGCCGACGGCGTGGTGCACCTGGAGTTCGACCTCGAACAGACCGACCGCTCGCTCGCCGTGATGCGCGCCCGCGAGCACCGCGCCGAGGCGCGCTCGGTGCAGCGCCTGCTCACCCCCCGCTCGGTGGCGGTGATCGGGGTCTCCCGCACCCCGCAGACCGTCGGCCGGGCCATCCTGCGCGACCTGCTCGGGGACGCCGCCCAGGCCGACCGCCCGTTGTACGCGGTGAACCGCAACGCCGCGCCCGGCACCGAGCTGGACGGCGTCCCGGTCCACCGTTCGATTCTGGACATTCCCGGACCGGTGGACCTCGCGGTGATCGCCGTCCCCGAGGGCGCCGTCCCGGCCGCCGTCGCCGACTGCGGCGCCCACGGGGTGCAGGGCCTGGTGGTGGTCACCGCCGGCTACGCGGAGACCGGTCCGGAGGGCCGGGACCGCCAGCGCGCGCTGGTCCGCCAGGCCCGTGCGGCCGGCATGCGGGTGATCGGCCCGAACGCCTTCGGCCTGATCAACACCGACCCGCAGCACCCGCTGAACGCCTCGCTCGCCCCGCGCCTGCCCGGCCGCGGCGGCTTCGGGATCTTCTGCCAGTCCGGCGCGATCGGCGTGGCCCTGCTGGAGGCCGCCCACAAGCGCGGCCTCGGCGTCTCCTCCTTCGCCTCGGTCGGCAACCGCTCCGACGTCTCCGGCAACGACTTCCTCCAGTACTGGGCCGAGGACGAGGCCACCCAGGTGGTGCTGCTGTACCTGGAGTCCTTCGGCAACCCGCGCAAGTTCACCCGGATCGCCCGCCGGCTGGCCGCCGTCAAGCCGGTCGTGGTGGTCAAGGGCGCCCGGCACACCGGCAGCCTGCCGCCCGGCCACGCCGTCCCCGCCACCGCCACCGGCCTGCGCGACGCCACCGTGGACGCACTGTTCGAACAGGCGGGCGTCACCCGGGTGGCGACGATCACCGAGCTGTACGACACCGGCGAGCTACTGGCCCAGCAGCCGCTGCCGCCGGGGGACCGGGTCGCGGTGGTCGGCAACTCCGACTCGCTCGGCCTGCTCACCTACGACGCCCTGCTGAGCGCGGGCCTGCGCCCGTGCACCCCCGTCGACCTCACCACCGCCGCGACCGGCGAGAACTTCCGGATCGCCCTGGACGTCGCGCTCGCCGACCCGTCCGTGGACGCGGTGATCGCCGTCGCCATCCCGCCGATCGGCACCTCCGCGCACGCCTTCATGGGGGGCCGGCTGACCGGTGAGGACGACCCGGCGATGGGCTCGGACGACCCGGAGATCGCCGCCGCCCTGCTCGAAGCGGGCCTGCGGGCCCGGGAGCTGGGCAAGCCGCTGCTGCTCACCCACCTGGCGCTGACCGACCTGCCGACCCGGCTGCGCCCCGGCGGCATCCCCGCCTACGCGGCGCCCGAGCGGGCCGTGCACGCCCTCACCCACGCCGTGCACTACGCGCAGTGGCGCCGCCGCACGGCCGCGGCGGAGGAGACGGCGCGCGTCCCCGAGCTGGACCGGATCGACGAGCCCGGCGCCCGCCGGCTGGTGGAGGCGGCACTGAGCACCCGGGCCGCGGTCGCCGCGCGCACCCAGCCCGGCGGCGCCCGGATCACCCTGTCCGACGCGGAGGCCCGCGAACTGCTGGCCCGCTACGGCATCGACGTCTCGCCGACGCTGCCCACCCCGGACGAGGAGTCGGCCGTCGCGGCGGCGGCCTCGCTCGGCTACCCGGTGGCCCTCAAGGCGACCGCCCCGCACCTGCGCCACCGCCCCGACCTGGGCAGCGTCCGGCTGGACCTGACCGGCGAGGCGGGCCTGCGCCGCGCCCACCGCGAGCTGGACGCGCTGCTCGGCGGCGCCGCGCAGGCCGAGCTGGTGGTCCAGCGGATGGCACCGCGCGGCGTGGACACGGTGATCGCCGCCACGGTGGACCCGGCGGTCGGCGCGATCCTCTCCTTCGGCCTGGCCGGTGCGCCGGCCGAACTGCTGGGCGACACGGCGCACCGCCTGGTCCCGGCCACCGACCAGGACGTCGCCGGGCTGATCCGGGAGGTCCGGGCGGCGCCGCTGCTGTTCGGCTGGCGCGGCGCCGAGGCGGTGGACACCGGCGCGCTGGAGGAGCTGCTGCTGCGGGTGTCACAGCTGGTGGACGACGTGCCGGAGATCGCCTCGGTGGATCTCGAACCGGTGGTCGTGGCCCCGCACGGACTGGCGATCCTGGGGGCGCGGGTGCGGGTGGCACCCCTGCCGGTCCGCAGTGATCTGGGCCCGCGCGCGATGAGCACGCTGTAACCTTCCTTGGTTGCGCCCTGCCCGGGCGCTGTTGTCCGAAGCTCGGCGCCGTGCCGCCCGCTTCGTCGGCGGACCATGCCAGGATGGAGATATGGCGAAGACCGGTACCACCACCACTCAGGACCTGCGCTCGGCGATCGAGCGCAGCGGCTACTACCCGGCCCTGGTGTCCGAGGCGGTCGAGTCCGCGGTGGGCCCGGAGCCGATCAGCTCCTACCTGGTGCACCAGGAGACGACGTTCGACGCCAACGAGGTGCGCCGGCACGTGACGGTGCTGGTGCTCACCCCGACCCGCTTCGTGGTGAGCCACACCGACGAGCAGTCCGGGGCCGAGGGCAGCCCGGCGGTGCCGTTCGCGACGACGTCGACGGAGAGCGTCCGGCTGGACCGGATCGGTTCGGTCGTGCTCAGCCGGATGGTGGCGAACCCGGAGACGTACACCCCGGGCACCCTGCCGCGCGAGGTGGTGCTGACGATCGGCTGGGGCGCGGTGCAGCGCCTGGACCTGGAGCCGGCCGGCTGCTCGGACCCGAACTGCGAGGCGGACCACGGCTACACCGGTTCGGCCACGGCCGACGACCTCTCCCTGCGGGTGAGCGAGGCCGGCGACGGCCCGGAGACGGTGGCGCAGGCGCTGGTGTTCGCCCGGGCGCTGTCCGACGCGACGATCAGCAACGGCCCGCGGGGCTGAGCTCCGCCGCATCCGACCGCCCGCACCGCTACGAATCCGGTTCCATGTCCTTCGTTCCTGCCGACGGCTACGACGCCTTCGAGATCCTTGACCCGGCCACGGCCCCCGCGCCCCCGTACGGCGGCGGCTCGCTGTGCGACCTGCTGCCCTCGGTGGCGGCGGGGCTGGGCGTCCCCGGGTTCACCGCGACGCTCCCGATCGCCCCGGCGGACCGGGTGGTGGTGTTCCTGGTGGACGGCCTGGGCTGGGAGCTGCTGCTGCGCCACCCCGAGTACGCGCCGTTCCTGTCCTCGCTGGTCGGGAGTTCGCTGGGCGGCAGCGGCCGTCCGCTGACGGCGGGCTTCCCGTCCACCACGGCGACCTCGCTGGCCTCGGTCGGCACCGGCACGCCGCCGGGCCTGCACGGCCTGGCCGGGTACACGGTGGCGGTGCCGGGCGCGGGCTACCTGATGAACCAGCTGCGCTGGCAGCCGCCGACCGAGCCGCACGCCTGGCAGCCGTACCCGACGGTCTTCGAGCGGACCCACCAGGCCGGGGTGGCGACCGCGCAGGTCTCGTCCCCGCTGTTCGCCCAGACCCCGCTGACCAGGGTGGCGCTGTCCGGCGGCACCTTCCTCGGCCGTACCACGGGCGAGGAGCGGATGGACCTGGCGGCCTCCTGGCTGGCCGAGCACGACCGGGCGCTGGTGTACACCTACGTCAGCGAGCTGGACGGCGCCGGCCACCGCTTCGGGGTGGACTCGGACGAGTGGCGGATGACGCTGGACGCGGTGGACCGGCTGGCCCGCCGACTGGCCGCGCAGCTGCCGCCGCGCTCGGCGATGTACGTGACGGCCGACCACGGCATGATCGACATCGCGCCGGAGGACCGGATCGACTTCGACGAGGACTGGGAGCTGGGCGCCGGCGTCGCCCTGCTCGGCGGTGAGGGCCGGGCCCGGCACGTGTACGCGGTGCCGGGTGCGGCGGCCGACGTGCACGCGGTCTGGAGTGAGGTGCTGGGCGACCGGATGTGGGTGGCCACCCGGGACCAGGCGATCGAGGCGGGCTGGTTCGGCCCGGCCGTGGACGAGCGGGTGTACGCGCGGATCGGCGACGTGGTGGCCGCGGCGCGCGACGACATCGCGATCGTCGCCTCCCGCAACGAGCCCGGCGAGTCCGCGATGATCGGTCTGCACGGTTCGATGACCCCGGTCGAGCAGTTCGTGCCGCTGCTGGAAGTCCGCGGCTAGCCGGTCCCGATCGCCCACTTGACTCTTCTGTGCCCGAACTTCCTTGATTTGAAAGGCCTTTGCTCCACCCATGGCTGAACTGGTGTTCTTCTCGGGCACGATGGACTGCGGCAAGTCGACGCTGGCGCTGCAGATGGACCACAACCACACCGCGCGCGGCCGGCAGGGCGTGATCCTCACCCGCAACGACCGGGCGGGCGCGGCGACGATCTCCAGCCGGCTGGGCCTGCGCGCCGACGCGGTCGAGGTGACGGACGACTTCGACTTCCACGCGCACGTGGTGCACCGGCTCTCGGCCGGCGGCCGGGTGGACTACCTGATCTGCGACGAGGCGCAGTTCTTCGCCGCCGAGCAGGTCGACCAACTGGCCCGGGTGGTGGACGAACTGGACATCGACGTCTACACCTTCGGCATCACCACCGACTTCCGCACCCGGCTGTTCCCGGGCTCGCAGCGGCTGATCGAGCTGGCCGACCGGGTGGAGGTGCTCCAGGTCGAGGCGCTGTGCTGGTGCGGCGCGCGGGCCACCCACAACGCCCGGACGGTCGGCGGGGTGATGGTGGTCGAGGGCGCCCAGGTGGTGGTCGGCGACATCTCGGTGGACCGGGACGAGGTCGGCTACGAGGTGCTGTGCCGCCGCCACCACTGCCGCCGGCTGACCGCCGCGACGGCGCGCGCCTCGGTGCTCTCCCCGGACGTGCTGCCCTTCGAGGAGCAGCAGGCCTGAGTGCGGTGCCGCCCCGGGCGGCGGCGTCCCCGGGTGGCGACACCCCCTACGGAGTCACTTCCAGCACGGAGAAGTGCCCGCCCTGCGGGTCGGCGAGCCGGGCGGCGCGGCCGCGCGCGGTGTCGTGCGGTTCGACCAGGACCCGGCCGCCGAGCTCGACGGTGTGACGGGCGGTCAGCGCCGCGTCCCGGACCGCGAAGTGGGTGCGCCAGCGCGGCGGGTGGCCGCGCAGCTCGGCGCGGTGGCGGATGCCGGCGACCGGACGCCCCTGCACCAGCAGCGTGGTCTCGTCCGCGGTGGAGCGGACCGGGCGGCCGAACACGGTGGAGTAGAAGGCGGCGGCGCCGTCCGCGTCGGGGGTGAGCAGTTCGGCCCAGGCCGGGGCGCCCGGTTCGCGGCCGGCCTCCCGGCCGAGGTGTTCCTCGCCCTGCCAGAGGCCGAAGACCGCACCGGAGACGTCGGCGGCGATGGCCATCCGTCCGGCGCGCTCGGCCTGGAGCGGTCCGACGGCGACGGTTCCGCTGCACTCGCGGACCAGTTGGGCGGTGCGGTCGGCGTCGTCCACGGCGAAGTAGGTGGTCCACTGCACCGGGAAGCCGGTGGCGGTGGAGACGCCGAGGCCGGCCACCGGCGCCCCGTCGAGCTCGGCCCGGACGTAGTCGCCGAGCTGGCCGGGCCCGGGCGTGTACGTCCAGCCGAGCAGGGCGCCGTAGAAGGTGCGGGCTCCGGGCAGGTCGTCGGTCAGCAGGCTGACCCAGCAGGGCGTGCCCTGGGCCAGTCGGAGTTCCACCGCGGGCAATGCGGGCCTCCTCGTGGGTGGTTGGCGCACGGAAATCCTCGCGCGCGAGGGTGATGCTTCCACCCTGGCGGGCGCCCAACCCTCGGGCCGCGCGGAAAGTCCGGCAAAGACCCCACAAAGAGCGGCGGTTCGGGCGTGTCCCGACGGATTCCGTCGGATTCCGCCGGTCGGACCGAGGCAAGGGTCGGGATGTCCGGCCGCCGGGGCCGCGCTGCGCGACAATGGCCGCCATGACGACCACCTACAACGACGGTTCCCCGCTGATCTCCGCGGCCGGGCTGCGGGAGGCGCTGGCCTCCGCGCTGCCGCCGGTGCTGCTGGACGTGCGCTACCAGCTGGTCGGTGCCGCGCCGGGCGGCCCGACCGCGGCCGAGGAGTACCGGGCCGGGCACCTGCCCGGCGCCCACTTCGTCGAGCTGGACCGGGACCTGGCCGCCCCGCCCGGCGCCCCCGGCAAGGGCGGTCGCCACCCGCTGCCGGATCCGGAGGAGTTCGGCGCGGCGATGCGCCGCTTCGGGGTGAGCGCCCGGCGGCCGGTCGTGGTGTACGACGGCGCGGCCTCGATGGCGGCGGCCCGGGCCTGGTGGCTGCTGCGCTGGGCCGGGCACCGGGACGTCCGGGTGCTGGACGGCGGGTTCGCGGCCTGGCAGGCGGCCGGGCTGCCAGTGTCGGCGGAGCTGCCGGAGCCCGAGGAGGGCGACTTCAAGCCGGTGCCGGGGCAGCTGCCGACGGTGGACGGGGACGGTGCCGCGGCCTGGGCGCGCGGCGGTCTGCTGCTGGACGCCCGGTCGGGGGAGCGCTACCGGGGCGAGAGCGAGCCGGTGGACCCGCGGGCCGGGCACATCCCGGGCGCGGTCTCGGCGCCGACGGCCGGGAACGTGGGCCCGGACGGCCGGTTCCGGCCGGCCGCCGAGCTGGCCGCCCGCTTCCGGGCGCTGGGCGCGGGGGAGCGGGAGACCGCGGTGTACTGCGGTTCGGGTGTGACGGCGGCGCACCAGATCCTGGCGCTGGAGGTGGCGGGCCTGCCGGCCACGCTGTACCCGGGCTCGTGGAGCGAGTGGTCGAGCGACGACGCGCGCCCGGTGGCGGTCACCGGGCAGCCGGGCTGAACCGGCCCGCGCCCTGCGGCGGGAACTCCTGACAGCCACGACGTGATGCGGGGCGCCGGCTCGGCCGGCGCCCCGCATCACGTCACAGCTGCTGCTACTCCTGCTTCTTGCGCCGGCTGCCGAAGACGATCTCGTCCCAGCTGGGCACGGTGGCCCGGCGCCCGGGCCGGACGCCGTCCGCCTCGGCCTGCCGGTCGGTGGTGCCGACCAGGCGCTCGCGGTGCGGGGCGACGGCGCGCGGCATCAGGATGTCGGCGTAGGCCGAGCCCGCGCCGACCGCCGGGGCGGCTGCCGCGGCGGCCTCCTCGCTCTCCTCGGCGACCTCGCCGGGCACCGGCTCGATCGGGGCGGGCGCGCCGACGGCGAGGTCGCCGCGGAAGGCGGGGACCACGTCGAGCAGGCTGGTCAGCGAGTCCCGGGACTCGGCGGTGGCCTCCCGCGACTCGCGGACCTCGCGGGCCGACATGATGCGGTCGGCCGAGGGCCGGTCGATCATCGGGCGGGGCGGCCGCTCGTGGGGGAGCCGGGCGATCCGCGGGATGAACGGGAAGACCGACTCCTCCTCGCGCTCGACGTTCTCGCCGATCAGCGCGCGGGCCTCGTCGTCGTTGGGCTGGACCAGGCGCCGGGGCGGGTCGTACGTCCAGGAGGCGCTGCGGCCCTCGCCGTCGGCCCGGTAGGAGAGGATGACCTCCCAGGTGCCGTCGTCGCGCCGCCAGGAGTCCCAGCGTTCGGTCTCCTTCTCGGCGCCGCGCAGCGCGAGCCGCTCGGCGACGGCCTCGCCGAGCTGCGGGCCGGGGGACTCGCCGTTGCGGCGGATGGCGGTCTTGCGGGCGCGCTCGGCCATGAAGGCGCGCTCGGCGAGCACCGGGCCCTCGAAGCGGCGGACGCGGTCGACGGAGATCCCGGCGGCCTGGGCGACCTCCTCCGCGGAGGCACCGGCTCGTATCCGGGCCTGGATGTCCCGGGGCCGCAGGTGGCTCTCGACCTCGATCTCGATCTGGCCGAGGCGCGGCCGGTCGCCGCGGATGGCGGCACGCAGCCGCTCGTCGATGGGAAGGGTGTACTCCGTGCTGTCGGCAGCCTTGAGCACCAGCCGTGTGCCGTCGTTGCTGACGGCCACAACCCGCAGTTCGGGCACGGTTACCTCCCGGGTGGTGCCTGCCGACGTCACCTGCGTCGCTGCTCCCGTACTGAGTGTGGCCTGCCCACTCGCGACTGGCCACAACCTTGCTGAGTTCCCCGGCGTGTCGGGCTTACGCCCGCGCGCGCCGCTGTGGCACGGTTGCCTTTTTGCCACGCCGTCCGTCGGCGTCGCGCCTGGGTGTCCCGGCCGTCCTCGCACGCGGAGTGCTTCGCGACGATCCGGGACGGGCGTCGCCGTGCGTGCCCGTTCCGTGGCTCCTCGTCAAGCTACCGGTGTAGACGTAGTCGACAAGTCGACCCAAGGCTCGGGCTTTACGAACAGTACTCCATTCGTGGCATCCACAGGGGCGGCTCGCCGCTCAAGTCTCCCGCGATTCACGGGAATCTCAAGAGCGCGCTCCCCCAATGGCGGACCACCGCCGGGTGAACGGTGATCATCTTCACACAATCCGGGGCCGGAGAACCGCATTTTCGTCCCTTGTGTCCTTCTTTGGGCAAGATGGAGAGTCTTGTTCGAGGAACAGTCGTAGGGACCGAGGGATGTCGATGCCGGAGCGGAGCCCCGTCGAGGAGGGCGGCAAGGCCAAGGAGGAGCGCAGGCGCATCGATCTGAGTGTGGCTCAGGTCGCGGCGAGTGCGCTGGCCACGGTGGTGGGTGCGCTGCTGGCCTCCGAGCTGGGGGTGTACGGCACGATCCTGGGCGCCGCCGTGGTGAGCGTCGGGGCCACCACCGGCAGTGCGGTGTTCCAGCACATCTTCAAGCGGACCGGCGAGCAGCTGCGCGAGGCGGTGGACCGGGGGCCGAACCAGGCCGCCAACACCCTGCGCCAGGTGCCGGCGGAGAGCGAGTCGCCCGGGACGCCGGTGCAGCCGCCGGTGATCACCTCGGAGTGGAACGAGCCGCAGGTGGTGCGGGCGCGCCGGCGGTGGGGGTGGAAGACGTACGCGGCGGTGTCCGGGCTGGTCTTCGTCCTGGCGATGACGCCGATCGTGGTGTTCGAACTGGCCACCGGGCAGCCGGTGTCGGCGACGGTCAAGGGCGAGTCCGGCAACGGCACGTCCTTCGGCGGCTCGGTGACGCCCAAGTCCGACCGGCCGCAGGACGCCCCGGCGGACCGGCCCGCCCCGAGCGGCCGGCCGGGTCAGGACACCGCGCCGTCCGGTGGCGCCTCGGCCCCGGCGACCGGCCGGCCGAGCCGGGAGCCGGGCGACACGCCGAGCACCGGCGCGGGGACGGCCTCGCCGTCGGCGGGCCCGAGCGCGACCCCGTCGGCCGGCGCCTCCCCGTCGGCGGGCGGCGGGAAGCCCACCGGCGGGACGACCCCGCAGCCGCCGGCGCCGAGCGACGCCCCGGCGAAGGAGCCGGTGAAGGAACCGGCGAAGGCGCCGGTGGCCCCGCCGCCGGCCGACGGGGCCGCCACGACCCCCTGAAGCGCGACCTCCTGGAGCGCGCCCTCCTGAGGACGACCTACGCGCCCAGCACCCGGCGCAGGTAGTCGTTGCCGAACACCCGCTGCGGGTCGACCTCGTCGCGCAGCGCGGTGAAGTCGCCGAAGTGCGGGTAGACGCCGGCCAGGTACTCGGCGTCGCGGGTGTGCAGCTTGCCCCAGTGCGGCCGTCCCTGATGGGCGGTCATCAGCTGTTCGACGCCGGTGAAGTACCCCTGGTCGGCGGTGCCCCGGTACAGGTGGACGGCGATGTAGGCGCTGTCCCGGCCGGAGGCGGTGGAGAGCCAGAGGTCGTCGGCGGGGGCGAAGCGCACCTCGACCGGGAAGCTGACCTTCCAGTCGGAGCGCTCGACCATGGCCTTCAGCTCGCGCAGCACCTCGCCGACGGCCGCGCGCGGCACCGCGTACTCCATCTCCACGAAGCGGACCTTGCGCGGGCTGGTGAACACCTTGTACGCGGTGTCGGTGAAGGTGCGCTCGGACCAGGCCCGGCTGGCCAGCGAGGCGATCGACGGGATCGAGCCGGGGAAGCGCCGGCCGACCCGGCAGGCGCCCTCCCAGACGGTGTTGGAGAGGAAGTCGTCCTCCAGCCACTCCTTGAACCGGGGCAGCGGGGTGGCCGGGCCCTGGCTGCGGTTGTTGCGCTTGGTGGAGCAGCGGTCGGTGTGCGGGAACCAGTAGAACTCGAAGTGCTCGTTGACCGTGGTGAGGTCGTCCAGGCGCTCCAGCACCTCGTCGAAGCCCATCGGCTGCTCGTGCGCGGTGAGCAGGAAGGCCGGCTCGACGCCGAAGGTGAGCGCGGTGATCACACCGAGGGCGCCGAGGCCGAGCCGGGCGCCCTGGAAGAGCCGGGGGTTCTCGGTGGGGGAGCAGCGCCGGACGGTGCCGTCGGCGAGGACGATCTCCAGCGCGCGGATCTGGGCGGCCAGCGAGCCGGAGTCGCGGCCGGTGCCGTGGGTGCCGGTGCTGGTGGCGCCGGCCACGGTCTGGACCTCGATGTCGCCCATGTTGGTCAGCGAGAGGCCCTCGGCGGCGAGGACCCGGTTGAGCCGGTGCAGCGGGAGGCCGGACTCGACGGTGATGGTGCCGGCCTCGCGGTCGATCCCGCGGACGGCGGTCAGCGCGTGCGGGCGGATCTGGACGCCGTCGCCGGCGGAGGCGATCGAGGTGAAGGAGTGGCCGGAGCCGACGGCCTTGACGGTGCGGCCCTGCTCGGCGGCCCGCAGGATCTCCTTGGCCAGCTCCTCCACGGTGCCGGGGGCGGCGGCCCGGACGGGGCGGGCGCTCTGGTTCCCGGCCCAGTTGGTCCACCGGGTGGGGGTCGCGGTACTGGCCTGGGGCATTGCGCAGCCTCCTGCTCCGTGGCCGACCGGGTCGGCGCGGTCCGGGGCGGCGCTGCCGCCCTGAGGGCCTGGCCCCTGGATCATTGCCGGTCCGACACGATCCAGGGGCCAGGCCCTACCCGCGGGTAGGGCCCGCGGGTAGGGCGAGAGACTAGTCAGTTCACCGTTCGGCGTCTACGGTCCGTTCGGCCCCTTCGGCGGCCGTCTCGGCGGTGGTGTCGACGGCCAGTCCGGCGCGCAGCCGGCCGAGGCCGGCGAGGGCGGCGACCACGCCGAGCAGGCCGGCGGCCAGCGGAACCCAGTAGCCCGCGGCGGCGCCGGAGGCGTCGATCACCCAGCCGCCGGCCGAGGAGCCGGCCGCGACGCCGAGGGCCAGGCCGGTGGTGGTCCAGGTCATGCCCTCGGTCAGCTGGGAGGCCGGGACGAGCCGTTCGACCAGGGCCATCGCGGTGATCAGGGTGGGGGAGATGGCGATGCCGGCGATCAGCAGCGCGACGCCGACCGCGACCAGCCCGCCGACGCCGTTCACCGCGTGGGCGACCAGCAGCAGCGGCACCATGCTGATCGCCATGAACAGCACGCCGACGAGGAAGCGCACCGCCATCGAGCCGGTGAGCTTGAGGGTCCCGAAGACCACCCCGGCCAGGCAGGAGCCGAGCGCCCACAGGGCGAGGATCACGCTGGAGACCGACTTGTGGCCCTGGGCCTCGGCGTAGGCGACGGTGACCACCTCGACCGAGCCGAAGATCGCGCCGGTGGCGACGAAGGTCAGGATCAGCACCTGGAGGCCGCGGTTGCGGATGACCGACCGGCCCTGGTGCCGGGCGGCCGGGTGGACCGGCGGTTCGGTGGAGCGCTGCCCGGCGAACAGCAGCACGCCGACGGCCAGGAAGATCCCGGCGAGCAGCACGCCGGCCTCGGGGAAGACGGAGGTGGCCAGGCCGATGGAGAGGATCGGGCCGACGATGAAGCAGACCTCGTCGACCACGGCCTCGAAGGAGTAGGCCGTGTGCAGCTTGCCGGTGTCCTCGCGGTAGAGGTGGGCCCAGCGGGCCCGGACCATCGCGCCGGTGCTGGGCATCACGCCCATGCCGGCGGCGAAGACGAACAGCGTCCAGTCCGGGGCCTCCAGCCGGGCGCAGAGCAGCAGGCCGGTGACGGCGACGATGGTGATCGCCATGGCGGGGAGGATGATCCTGTGCTGGCCGTGCCGGTCCACCAGCCGGGAGACCTGCGGGCCGAGGACGGCGGCGGAGACCGCGAGGCAGGCGGAGACCAGGCCGGCCACCCCGTAGGAGCCTCTGAGCTGGGACAGCATGGTCACGATGCCGATCCCGGTCATGGAGATCGGCAGTCGGGAGACGAAGCCGGTGGAGGAGAAGGCCAGAGTGCCGGGGGAGGCGAATATCTGGCGGTAGCTGGACAGCACGGGAGCTCCGGGCAGGGGGAGTAAGGAACAAGGCTGGCAAACAAAGCTTACGTACGTTGGCAAACGGTATTTTCCGGACACCAGCGCGGCCCCGGCGACGGCGTCCGGCCCCTCAGTGGCAGGATCGGTGCCATGTCCGACGCGCGCAAACCCTCCCCCTCCGGCGCCGCTCCGTACGACGCCCTGCTGCTGCTGTCCTTCGGCGGGCCCGAGGGCCCCGAGGACGTCGTCCCGTTCCTGGAGAACGTCACCCGCGGCCGCGGCATCCCCAAGGAGCGGCTGAAGGAGGTGGGCAAGCACTACTTCATGTTCGGCGGCGTCAGTCCGATCAACGGGCAGAACCGCGAGCTGCTCGCCGCGCTGCGCAAGGACTTCGCCGACCACGGGCTGGACCTGCCGGTCTACTGGGGCAACCGGAACTGGGCGCCCTACCTGGTCGACACCCTGCGGGAGCTGGCCGCCGACGGCCACCGCCGGATCGCCGTGCTCGCCACCAGCGCCTACGCCGGCTACTCGGGCTGCCGCCAGTACCGGGAGAACCTGGCCGACGCGCTGGCCGCGCTCGCCGAGGAGGGCGTGCCCGCCCTGCGGGTCGACAAGCTGCGGCACTTCTACAACCACCCGGGCTTCGTCGAGCCGATGATCGACGCCGTCCTGGCCGCCCTGGAGGAGCTGCCCGAGGCCGTCCGCCCCGGCGCCCGGCTGGCCTTCACCACCCACTCCATCCCGGAGTCGATGGCCGGGACCTCCGGCGCCCCGGACGACCCGGCCCGCGGTGGGCCCGGCGGCGCGTACGTCGCCCAGCACCTGGACGTGGCCCGGCTGATCGCCGCCGCGGTGGCCGGACGCACCGGCGTGGCCGACCGGCCGTGGGAGCTGGTGTACCAGAGCCGCAGCGGGGCCCCGCACATCCCGTGGCTGGAACCCGACATCTGCGACCACCTGGAGGCCCAGCACGCCGACGGCGCGCCCGCCGTGGTGATGGTCCCGATCGGCTTCGTCTCCGACCACATGGAGGTCAGGTACGACCTCGACACCGAGGCCGTGGCCAAGGCCGCCGAGCTCGGCCTGCCGGTGGCCCGGGCCGCCACCGTCGGCGCCGACCCCCGGTTCACCGCCGCGGTGCGCGAGCTCGTCCTGGAGCGGGCCGCCACCGAGCGCGGCGAGCGGGTGGCCCGCTGCGCCCTGGGCGCCCTCGGCCCCAGCCACGACGTGTGCGCGGTGGCCTGCTGTCCGAATCCGCGCGCCCCGCGTCCGGCCGTCGCCGAGCGCTGACCGTCCGCCCCGCGCGCCCCGTCCGGCGCGTCCGTTGCGCGCATCCCGCGCGTCCCGTCCTGTCGACCCCGTCCGTCCCGTCCGCCCCGTCGCTCCGGAGGAGAACCCCGTGCCCACCCCCGCCCTGCCCGACGACCGGCTCCTCGACGACCTGCTGGAGGTCGCCCTGGACGCGGCCCGGCGGGCCGGCGCCCTGCTGCGCGACGGCCGCCCCGCCGACCTCGGCGTGGCCGGCACCAAGAGCAGCCCGGTCGACGTGGTCACCGAGATGGACCTCGCCTCCGAGAAGCTCGTCCTGGAGCTGATCACCGACCGCCGCCCGGAGGACGGCTACCTCGGCGAGGAGGGCGCCGAGCGGCCGGGCACCAGCGGGGTGCGCTGGGTCGTGGACCCGCTCGACGGGACGGTCAACTACCTGTACGGGCTGCCCTCCTGGGCGGTCAGCGTGGCCGCCGAGGTGGACGGCCGGGCGGTCGTCGGCGTCGTGTACGCCCCGGCCCGCGGCGAGCTGTTCCACGCCGTCCTGGGCCGCGGCGCCCGGCTCGGCGGCCGGCCGCTCTCGGCCCGCCCGGCCCCGCCCTGGGGCCAGGCGCTGATCGCCACCGGCTTCAACTACGTCCAGTCGGTACGGGTCCGGCAGGCCGAGGTGCTGCTGGCGCTGATGCCGCAGGTGCGGGACGTGCGCCGGGGCGGGGCGGCCGCGGTGGACCTGTGCGACGTCGCCGCCGGGCGGCTGGACGGCTACTACGAGCGCGGCCTCGCCCCGTGGGACCGGGCGGCCGGCTGCCTGATCGCCGCCGAGGCCGGAGCCCTGGTGGGCGGGCGCCCCGGGCACGGCCCCGACGGCGAGCTGACCGTGGCCGCCGCCCCGGGGGTGTACGAGCCGCTCCAGGAGCGGCTGGCCGCGCTGCGAGCCTGGGCGGACTGACCGGTTCCGGCCGCCCCGCCCGCGGACCCACGGGCCCCGGGCGGGGCGGCCACGGACACACGAAGAGCCCGGATACGCGAAGAGCCCGGATACGCGAAGAGCCCGGACACGCGAAGGGCCCGGACATGCGAAGAGCCCTGACATACGGGGGATGCCAGGGCCTGGGTTTCGCACGGCCCCCGCAGGGCCGCTGGTGCCGGAGATCCGGCGACGGGTCGGTGTGCCGAACGGGTCAGGCGGCGGTGCGGTGGCGCTCCAGCACCGTGTCCACGCCGTGCTCGGCGGCGAGTCGGCGGAGGTCGTCCAGCTCGGACTGCTCCACCTCGGCGAGGAACTCGTCCCCGGCCTCGATCGCGCGGTGCAGGTCCTGCTCGGCGTTGGCTATGCGCTGCAGGATTCCGGCCTTGAAGGCGTCCATACGGGCCCCCTTACTGTGTCGGACGTGCACGGTCGTGCGCTCTCCGCCCCGAGGAGGTCCAGCCGGTGAAAGCACCCGGGCCGGATGGTGGTGAGCTCCGGATGGGTGCGGAGAGGCCTTCGGCCGCTCCCGGTGATGTCCCAGCCCCAGGGCCGGCGCGGATGAACGCACGGCGGGTGGGTGCGATCGGCCGTCAGCCAGATCGCGGGTGTGCAGCTGTCCTCCCCGCCCCGGCGGCCGGGAAACCTCCCGGCGGAAGAAAGTTGCCCGTGTCACAGTCCAACCGGAGTGGCACGGATGCGAACAGTCACCGTCGCGGGCCCGGGCCCCGTGCCCGAGGGGCAGCTTATCGCTGCTTTACCGCCGGACCAGGCAGGATGGAGGCACCGTCGGAGCCGTGCGTCCGCTTCCGGGGCCGGCCTGGAGAAGGGACTACGACCGTGCGGGTTCTCGTCGTCGAGGACGAGCAGCTGCTTGCCGAGGCCGTCGCGACCGGCCTGCGCCGCGAGGCGATGGCCGTCGACGTGGTGTACGACGGGGAGGCCGCGCTCCAGCGCATCGCGGTCAACGACTACGACGTCGTCGTTCTGGACCGCGATCTTCCGCTGGTGCACGGGGACGACGTCTGCCGCAAGGTGGTCGAGCAGGGCCTGGCCACCCGGGTGATCATGCTGACCGCCTCCGGCGACATCAGCGACCGGGTCGAGGGCCTGGAGATCGGCGCGGACGACTACCTTCCGAAGCCGTTCGCCTTCAGCGAACTCGTCGCCCGCGTAAGGGCGCTGGGCCGCCGCGCGACCATTCCGCTGCCCCCGGTGCTGGAGCGGGCCGGCATCTCGCTCGACCCCGGCCGGCGCGAGGTGATCCGCGACGGCCGCACCGTCCAGCTCGCCCCCAAGGAGTTCGCCGTCCTGGAGGTGCTGATGCGGGCCGGCGGCGCCGTCGTCTCGGCCGAGCAGCTCCTGGAGAAGGCCTGGGACGAGCACACCGACCCGTTCACCAACGTCGTGCGCGTCACCGTGATGACGCTGCGCCGCAAGCTCGGCGACCCGCCGGTGATCGTCACCGTGCCGGGCTCGGGCTACCGGATCTGACGACCGGAGTCCACCGACCCCCGGACTCCCCGCCGTACGCGCCCGCCCCGGCGGACGCCCCGAGAGGATCATCATGACCACCCCGCCTTCGGTCGGCGGGGCCTCCGGCGCGCCCGCCGGCGGCCCGCGTGCCGTCCCGCCCAAGCCCCTCACCCCGCCGCGCGTCCACCGCCCCGGGCACTACGTCCCCGGCGACGGCATGCTGGCCTGGCTGCCCTTCCGCCCCACCATCCGGATGCGGCTCACCCTGCTCTACGGCGGGATGTTCCTGATGGCCGGCGTCGTGCTGCTGCTCCTGATGTACGTGTTCTTCCAGGACGCCGTCTCGTACCTGGCGCCGCGCAAGCTGAGCTTCAACGGCAACCTCGTCCAGGTCAGCGGCCCCGACAACTTCAGCAGCACCACCATGGACAGCACCGATTTCAACAAGTGGCAGGCCGCCGACTACCTGGGCCGCTCCAACTCCGCGCTCAACACCCTGCTGCGCAAGTCGCTGACCATGCTGGTCTGCCTCGCCGTGATCGCCTTCGCGGCCGGCTACGCGATGGCCGGCCGGGTGCTGCGCCCGCTCGGCCGGATCACCCGCACCGCCCGCGACGTGGCCTCCTCCGACCTGCACCGCCGGATCGAGCTGGACGGCCCGGACGACGAGCTCAAGGAGCTCGCCGACACCTTCGACGGCATGCTGGACCGGCTGGACCGCTCCTTCGACTCCCAGCGCCGCTTCGTCGCCAACGCCTCGCACGAGCTGCGCACCCCGCTGGCGATCAACCGCACCCTGCTGGAGGTCCAGCTCTCCGATCCGGCGGCCTCGCCCGACCTCCAGCAGCTGGGGAAGACCCTGCTGGCCACCAACGAGCGCAGCGAACAGCTGGTCGAGGGCCTGCTGCTGCTCGCCCGCAGCGAGAACGAGCTGACCGACCGGCGCCCGGTGGAGCTGTCCGAGGTGGCCACCCGGGCGCTGGAGCAGACCCGGGGCGAGGCGGCCAAGCGCGAGGTCGAACTGCGCTCGAAGCTCGATCCGGCCATGGCGGCCGGCAACGGCGTGCTGCTGGAGCGGCTCGCGCTCAACCTGCTGCAGAACGCCGTCCGCTACAACAACCCGGGTGGCTGGGTCGAGCTGGCCACCACCGCGGTGCCCGGCGGCGGCGAGCTGGTGGTCTCCAACACCGGCCCGATGGTGCCCGGGTACGAACTGGAGCACATCTTCGAGCCGTTCCGCCGGATCAAGGGCGCCGACCGCACCCGCAGCGACAAGGGGGTCGGGCTCGGCCTGTCCATCGTCCGCTCGGTCGTGCGCGCCCACGGCGGCACCATCGAGGCCACGCCGCGCGCCGGCGGCGGCCTCACCATGAGGGTCCGCATCCCCTCGCCATGAGGGTCCGCAGCCCCTCCCCGTAAGGGTCCAACGCCCCTTCCGTAGGCGACCGTTCCCAGCCGCCCCCGTCAGGCCCGTCAAGACGACATAAGGCCTGGCGGGGGCGGCTTGTCATTTCCGGCCCGAGCAACTTACGGTGTCGTAACCTACGCAACCGTAGGTGAATCCGTCGGCGGCCCGCCCGTCGACGGGTCCGAACGACGTGTCCCCGTCCGCGCCCGTCCCAGCGCGTGCCGTCCCCTCAGGAGCACCACCGTGACCATCGCCCCTGTGCAGAGCAGCTCCTCGCTCGTCCCGAGCGGCTGGACCGACGCGCGGCTGATCCTCGCCCTCGAAGAGGTCGTCGAGCAGGAGCTCAACCGCCACCTGGGCGTGGCCAAGGAGTGGATGCCGCACGAGTTCGTCCCGTGGGGCCAGGGCCGCGACTTCGACGGCGTGCTGGGCGGTGAGGCCTGGTCGCTGGAGCAGTCCCAGGTGACCCCGGTGGGCCGGGTGTCGCTGGTGGTCAACCTGCTGACCGAGGACAACCTGCCCAGCTACCACCACGAGATCGCGACCATGTTCGGCCGCGAGGGCGCCTGGGGCACCTGGGTGCACCGCTGGACGGCCGAGGAGGGCCGCCACGGGATAGCCATCCGCGACTACCTGCTCGCCACCCGGGCGGTCGACCCGGTGGCGCTGGAGCGGGCCCGGATGAACCACATGTCCGAGGGCTTCGAGTCCGACAACGCGCACAGCATGCTGCACTCGGTCGCGTACGTGGCCTTCCAGGAGCTCGCCACCCGCATCGCGCACCGCAACACCGGCAAGTACGCCGGCGACCCGCTCTGCGAGCAGCTGCTGGCGAAGATCGCCAACGACGAGAACCTGCACATGGTCTTCTACCGGAACCTGCTGAAGGCCGCCCTGGAGATCGCCCCGGACCAGGCCATGCGGGCCGTCGCCGACGTGGTCACCGACTTCCGGATGCCCGGCCACGGCATCCCCGGCTTCGAGCGCGCCGCCGCGCAGATCGCCCTCGGCGGGGTGTACAACCTGCGCATCCACCACGACGACGTGCTCCAGCCGGTGCTGCGCCACCTCAAGGTCATGGAGATCGGCGGTCTCGGCCCGGAGGGCCTGCTGGCGCAGAACGAGCTGGGCGTCTTCCTGGACGGGCTGGACGGCCAGGCCCGGAAGTTCGAGGAGCGCCAGGCCGCCCTGCTGGCCCGCCGCGCGGCCCGGAAGACCGCCGACTGAGGCCCCGGAACCGGGCGGGTTCCGGGCCGTCGGCCGAGGCCCGGAACCCGCCGGTCGGAGTGGGTGGATTTTCCGTGGTTTGACCAGGAAGATTCTCAACGTGACCAAGCTCACATCGTGTCGCTCCATGATTCCGGGCAACCCCGGAGAGTGATCGGCGACTCCGGGGTGCCGATCGCCGTCCGTGACCGGATTTCGACCCCCGGCCGGTCCACCGGATCGGTCGGCCTCCCTGGTGGGCAAGGGATTCCGCGGGTACCCGCAACGGCCGCGCTCACTGTGCGTGTCCGGTTTTCCGGGGTTGACGAGAGGCGGCGATGGCCCAGCGTGAGGCCTTCCACGAGCCCGGGGATCACCCCGATGGAGCCCGGGCTGAGTGTCGATTGAGTAACAGGGCTTGAAGTAAGGCAAAATCTCCGCCTCGGGTCGGGCACAAGACCGGCCCCCCATGCGTTACGTGCGCTGGAGATACCGCACACACCGCACAACCCGGAGGGGGAGAGCGAAAAATGGCAACCGACTACGACACCCCACGCAAGACCGACGATGACGTCAACGAGGACAGCATCGAAGAGCTCAAGGCTCGGCGGAACGACAAGGGCGGCAGCTCTGTCGACGTCGACGAGTTCGACGCCGCGGAGGGCATGGAGCTGCCCGGCGCCGACCTCTCGAACGAGGAACTCGCCGTCCGCGTCCTGCCGAAGCAGGCCGACGAGTTCACCTGCATGAGCTGCTTCCTGGTGCACCACCGGAGCCAGCTCTACAGCGAGAAGAACGGCAACCCGATCTGCCGGGACTGCGGCGCCTGAGCACCGCGGCGGACAGGGCCCGGTGCCCGCGGCTGCGCCCGCGGGACCGGCACACCGCTCCTTCCGGCCCCGGGCAGCGGGGCCGGACGGCAGATCCGGGTACCGTCCGGCTGGACGGACCCGGTAGGACGGAGTCGGCCGGCGAACCGGTCAGGACAAAGTCGTAGGGACGGTCCCGCAGCAGCGGAACCGTCCCTCTCCGTTTGTCCGGCTTCTTCGGTTCGTCGGGCTCTTCCGTCGGGCTCGTGTCCGGCTCGTGCCCGGGCCCGGGCCGGCTCGCGGCCGGCCCCGCCTCAGGTGCGGGCGCCGCGCCGGGCGTCCTCCAGGGCCTCCGCCAGCTTCATCGGCGACCGGGTCGACAGGTAGAGGTACGGCGTCGGGTCGGCCGGGTCGGTCACCTCGACCCGCAGCGCCGTCGGGACGTAGCTGCGCAGCAGCATGAAGGCGCGCGGATCGGCCTTCGGGCCGCGCCAGGCCGCCGCCTCGGCGGGGCTGAGCGCCTGCGCGTCGCCGAGCGCGTCCACCGGGATCCGGGCCGGGCCGGCCACCAGCGACCCCTGGACCACGCGAATGCGGGCCGAGCCGTAGCTGCTGATCGCGACCGCGCCGGCGGCGATGCCGACCACCAGCCCGATCAGCGCGGCCGGACCGCTGACCCGGATCAGGATCAGCGCGAGCGTGAGACCCACCGCGATCGGGAGCAGCCACCAGGAACGCGGCACCGTGAGGCGTTCGTCGTACATGCCCCCCATTGTGGTCGCCCTGACGTCCGGTGCGGGACGCCACCCCCACCGGAGGCCTCCTACCCCTGGGTAGGGTTGGTCCCCGTGACCGGTACGACAGCCCCCAGCACCCCCACCGACCGGCCGGCGCCCGCCATGCCGCCGACCCCGACCACCCCGCCGCCGGACGCCGTCCTGCCGGAGCGCCACCCCCAGGCGCCCGCCCCCGGCACCCGGCTCGGCTCCCACTACGAGCACTGCTTCGGCTGCGGCCCCCAGCACCCCGGCGGCCTGCGGATCGACGCGGTCGCCGGCGAGGGACTCGACGTCACCGCCGAGTTCGCCGTCCGCGAGGCCCACCAGGGCGGCCCCGGCCTGGCCCACGGCGGGCTGCTGACCACCGCCATGGACGAGACCCTCGGCACGCTCAACTGGCTGCTGCACGCCCCCGCCGTGACCGGCCGGCTGGAGACCGACTTCCTCAGCCCGGTGCCCGTCGACTCGGTGCTGCACCTGCGCGCCTGGATCACGGGTGCGCTCGGCCGCAAGATCTACAGCGCCGCCGAGGCGCGGATCGGCGGCCCGGACGGACCGGTCGCCGTGCGCGCGCAGGCCCTCTTCATCCAGGTGAAGCTGGAACACTTCACCACGCACGGTCGTCCCGAGGACATCGAGAAGGTCCTCGACGACCCGGATCTGATGAAGCGCGCACGAGCCTTTGAGGTGAACCCTTGAGCGACACCCCCCGCCCGCAGCTGGACGTCCTGATCAAGCGCATCGACCCCGAGCTGCCGCTGCCCGCCTACGCGCGGCCCGGGGACGCCGGCGCCGATCTGCGCACCACCGTCGACGCCGAGCTGGCCCCCGGTGAGCGGGCCGTCCTGCCCACCGGCATCGCCATCGCCCTGCCGGACGGCTACGCGGCCTTCGTCCACCCCCGGTCCGGGCTGGCAGCTCGTTGCGGCGTTGCTCTCGTGAACGCCCCGGGGACGGTCGATGCCGGGTACCGTGGAGAGATCAAGGTGATCGTCGTCAATCTGGACCCGCGCGAGGGGGTCAGCTTCCGCCGAGGGGACCGGATCGCCCAGCTGGTGATCCAGCAGGTCGAGAAGGCCCGTTTCCACGAGGTGGAGGAGCTGCCTGGGTCGGCACGCGCCGAGGGCGGGTTCGGGTCGACCGGCGGCCACGCCGCGGTCTAGCATGCCCGCGGCCTCGCAGGAAGCCGAGCAGGTATTCGCATCGGTCTTGGACCGGGAAGGACAGTGACCGTGTTCCGTCGTCGCCAGAAGAGCGAGGACGCTGTCGAGCAGCTCGCCGACGACGCCATCAGCGCCGACGAGACGGCCGATGACGTCGAAGGTTCCGCCGAGAGCGAGAACGTGACCGAGCTGGACCCGGCCGACAAGGTCGGCCTGCCGCCGGCCCCCCGGCCGGACGGTCCGTGGGACCACTCCGAGCTCGAGAACCCCGAGGAGGGGCGAGTCGACCTCGGGGGTCTGCTGGTCCCCGGTGTCGAGGGCATGGAGCTCCGTGTCGAGGTCGCCGGTGACGCGATCGTGGCAGCCACCCTCGTGCTCGGAAACAGCGCCATCCAGCTCCAGGCCTTCGCGGCCCCGAAGTCGGAGGGCATCTGGGGGGAGGTCCGCGAGGAGATCGCCAACGGCATCACCTCGCAGGGCGGCCTCATCGAGGAGGAGGAGGGCCCGCTCGGCTGGCACCTCCGTGCCCAGGTCCCCGTGCAGCTGCCGGACGGCACCCAGGGCGTGCAGCTGGTGCGCTTCGTCGGCTGCGACGGTCCGCGCTGGTTCCTGCGCGGTGTGATCTCGGGCCAGGCCGCGGTGCAGCCGGAGATGGCCGGGATCCTGGAGCAGGTCTTCCGGCAGACGGTCGTCGTGCGCGGCGAGTCCCCGATGGCTCCCCGCGATCCGATCGTCCTGAAGCTTCCCGAGGACGCCCAGATGGTCGCCGACGGTGGCGCGGCGACCGTCGCAGCCGAGGAGGGCGGCAACCGCTTCGGCGGTGCCTCGCTCGACCCGTTCGCGCGCGGTCCGGAGATCACCGAGGTCCGCTGACCTGACTCCGGCCGGCTCCGGCCGACACCGATCGCCCCTGCCCGGTCCCCCGGGCGGGGGCGATTTGCATGTGGCGGGCCGGTCCCCGTACAGTTCCGGAGTCGCCGCGGGAAACCGGGGCGGCAAAGCGGAAAGCGAATCCGATGAATGAAACTCCGGAAAACGGAGCGGAAAACATCTGATAAGCTGGAAACACGAAAGAACGAAGCCCGGAGGGTCCGCTGGAAGGCGGTCCGAAGGAAGCGTCCGTTCCTTGAGAACTCAACAGCGTGCCAAA
>NZ_JBHXLL010000022.1:0-44518 GCF_042721415.1 Kitasatospora sp. NPDC058444
CGGCCCACTCACCGGCCGCGCCCGGGGTGCCCTGGCTCCACCCCCCCGCCGCGGGCGACCGCCAAACTCTTTGCGCCGGCGGGGCCCCCCCCCGCCGGGGGGCCCCCCCCCGCGCCTGCTACCGGTGCCGCCTGAACTCGCGGACGAGCGCGAGCAGATTGATCAGGGTGCTGGCCGGAACATTGCCGAGGGAGACGAGGAGCTGGCCGTTCAGGATGGTCTCGCCCGGCTCGGCGGACGGCCAGAGGAGCCCGAACTCGCGCCCCTCGGTGCGGAGTTCCACGATCAGGTCGGCGAGATCGCGACGGGCGAGGTGGTGAATGGCCGGATCGGCTGGATGGATGGGGTGGAGGGCGTTCACGCGACGGAGTCCAGCTCGAACCAGACCCGCTTCCCGAGCTTCTGCGGCTCGACACCCCAGCGGTGCATGAGCCCCTCGACCAGCTGCAACCCCCGCCCCGACTCGGCGAGCATGCTGGCTTTCTGAGGCTGCGGCAGCTCGGAGCTGCGGTCCGCGACGGTGACGCGGAGGGTGCGGCCGGAGTAGACGACCGTGACGACGGGCGAGGCCGTCAACCCGTGCCGCCACGCGTTCACGACCAGTTCCATCAGGGCGAGTTCGGCGTCACCGATGGCCGGGGTGGGGTACCCGGCGCGCAACATCGCGTCGCGCAACACCTCGCGGGACACGGTGAGGGAGGGGGAGTTGAGGTTGGGGTCACACATGGGGGAATCTCCCATCAGCTCAAATGAGCTACGCACAGAGAGACCTGACGCCTCATCCGGCGAGCAGTGCAGTGAAACTTTAGGGGATTCCCAGCAAAGTTGGCAACACGCTCCGCACATGGCCCTACACTTTCCGTAGGTGACGATCCGCAACGGAAGGTACGCCCATGGCATTCGGGAGTGGGATCAGCGAACGTCAGCGCCGGTTCGGCGAGGAGCTCCGCCGTGTACGCGATGCCGCTGGACGTTCAGCGCTGGAGATCGGACAGGCGATCGGTGTGAAGGGGCCGGCGGTCAGCCACATCGAATCTGGCCGGATGGGCCTAAACCTTCCGAGACTGAACATCTGGCTCGACCTGTGCGAGATCACGGACTCCGAATACCGGGCCGGCCTCGCCGCGATGAGCGAAAGCTCGGGCAAGGGTTGGTGGACCGAGTTCAAGTCACACGTCACGCGAAGCTCACTCGACCTGGCCGAGGCCGAGTCGCGTGCAATGGGCCTGGACAACTACGAATCCCTCCTGATCCCTGGCCTCCTACAGACCAAGGCCTACAGCGAGGTCATCCAGGGATACGCCGAGAAGAAGATCGAGTTCCGCCATGAACGTCACAAGGTACTGACGGGCAAGAACGCCCCTCAGTACCGTGCCGTGATCCACGAAGCAGCCCTGCACATGATGTACGGCGGCGCAGCTGTCATGTGGGACCAGCTGAATCACCTGATCGAGATGAGCAGGCTGCCCAACGTCACGATCCAGATCCTCCCGTTCGACTGCACCGTCTTCGCGTCGAACGACTCACCCTTCCTGCTCATCCGTGGCGCTCACGCCCGGCTCGGCACGGTTCTACTTGAGCATCCGCATGGCTCGAACTTCATTGGAGACCCTGAGGTCGTGACAACATTTGACCGGAAGTTCGACCGACTCAGGGCCTTGGCTCTTCCTCCCCTGTCTTCGGCCACGTCCGCGTCATCGCCCGCCCATCGGGACTCGCTGGGTTTGATCCAACACATCCGCTACAAGGTCCAGGGAAGATAGTCATGCACCAGCTCAACTGGCAGAAGTCCAGCTTCAGCAGCGACCAGGCCAACTGCGTCGAAATCGCTTCCGCCGGTGAGCTGGTCCACATCCGCGAGTCCGACGACCCCGCCCAGATCGTCACCACCACCCGCCCCAAGCTCGCCGCCTGGCTCCACGGCGCCAAGGCCGGCGACTTCGACCACTTCCTCGAAGCCTGACCCGTCCGCGTGTACCAGCCAGGGAAGGTAGTCATGCACCAGTTCGTCTGGCAGAAGTCGAGCTTCAGCGGCGAGGAGGCCAACTGCATCGAAGTGGCCTCTGTCGACGGCTGCGTCTGCCTTCGCGAGTCCGACGACCCCACCCAGATCGTCACGACTACCCCCGCCAAGCTCGCCGCCTGGCTCCACGGCGCCAAGGCCGGCGAGTTCGACCACTTCCTCGAAGCCTAATCCCCGTCCCCATCCCCGTGCCCCGGCGGCGGGCCGGGGCACGGGCGCTCCGAGTCAGCTCACGCGTCGGGGTGTGCGGGGAGGGCGAGCCAGTCCGACCAGGAGATCCCGCGGCCGAGGAAGCGCGGCTGCGCGAACGGCCACTCTGCGGCGATCCACTGCGGCACCAGCGCGTCCATGGCCCGCTCGACCTCGCTGCCCACCAGGTCGTCCACCACCCACCAGGAGATCTCGCCGTCCGCGCCGGCCTTCGCGGGCGGGTCGATGTAGATGCAGCCGAGCAGGGCCGTCTCCTCCGCGTCGAGCAGCGCGTAGTTGAACGACTGGTGTGCGGCGATCTCCTTCTCGTGCCGCAGCAGGTCGGCCTGGTTGGCCTCGAAGGTCATGGTGGCGGCGGGCCAGCCCCAGGCCGGACCGAAGATGGTCCACAGCCGCTCGCGCGAGCCCATCACGGCCGGGTAGTCCATCGGCGCGTCCGTCTCCCGGACCGGCCGCAGGTGATGGGCCCCGCCCGGCAGCGGCACCTGGAGGGGATGGACGAAGTCATCGGGAAGCCAGCTCATGGCGCCCGACCGTAGCACCGCCCCGGCGCCTGCTCCCCTTGATTTTCCCCGCACCCACCGGACAGCCCGCCACCCCGCCGCTGCGCAGGAAGTCGGCCCGGCCGACTTCTCACGCTCAAGCGGGCCAGCATCAGTGGTCATGTAGACCGGTCTACAGATTCCATCCCACAACCCGAACCGGCGTGGGTGCACGAGAAGTCGACCAGACCGACTTCTCGTGCAACGTGGGGGCCCAGCGCGCACATGCGAGGTGCCCGGGCGCCAGGGCAACAGGCGCAGGCCGGTGGATGCGGAGGTCGGGGCCCCGGGACCTGCCCGGACACAGACCGAGAATGCACGAGAAGTCGGCCCGGCCGACTTCTCACGCGAGGTCGCGGCCCAGCTCGCCGGCGGGACGGGCCGATGAGCCGTCTCGGCGAAGTCTGACCGTCGGGTTCGAGGGCTTCTACGAACGGGGCTGTCGGCGGCGGTTCGTAGGCTGCGCGCGTGAACATCGATGATCTCTCTTGGCAGGCGAGCCACAACGGCGGCGTCTCCCCTCGGATGGTGCGGGCCCTCCTCGACCTGGGGGAGCTGGAGCTGCTGATCCGGGCGGCGCAGGAGCGCGGGGACTGGAACTGCGCGGAGGCGGCTGCTCGGGAGTTGTGCGCGGCCGGGGAGTTCGATCGGGCGCTGGCGCTGATGGACCCGTTCACGGACATCGGTTGGCGGGCCGCCGAGTGGCTCACCGCCGAGATCATGATCCGGCGGGGCGAGGGTGCCGAGGCGCTCGCGATGGTGCGCCCGGACGCGGCCGAGCTGGGCGACGGCCACGTGTGCGCGCGCTACGCCGAGCTGCTGTCGAAGGCGGGGCGGGCCGACGAGGCCATCGACGTGCTCACGCCCCATCTCGGGGAGTTCTGGCTCCGGGCCCGCCTGGTCGAGGTGACCGAGGGACAGGGGCGTGACGACCGGGTTCTGGACCTGCTCGCGCAGGAGGGGGAGCGCATGGAGCGTGCCGAGAGCGCGGAATGCGGGCACTGCGGTGAATCGTGCGGGACGGACCGGACGGACCGGTGGCACGTGCTGCTCCTGGTCTCCCGGGTCCTGGAACGGGCCGGGCGTACGGACGAGGCCGTCGAGGTCCTGCACACCGAGACGGCCTCGGGGCGGCCTCATCCCGTCAACGTCCCGGAGCACTACGCGCAGCTCCTCGCCCGGCTGGGCCTGATCGAGGAGCTGGGAGCCCTGGCCGCCGCGGAACACCGCTCCGCCTTCGACGTGTACGCGAAGGCGCTGGAGGACGCGGGGCGGGCGTCCGAAGCGGAGGCGCTGCTGCTCGAGGCGATCGAGGCCCACGACCACCCAAAGGACCGCGTGGCGCTGATGCGTCTGCTGGTCCGCCAGGGAAGGATCGACGAAGCCGTCGAGACCGGCCGGCCCACCTACGACTACTACGACTGCTGGAACCTCCTGCACTGGGCGCTGGAGCTGCTCGTCGAGGACGGTCGGCCCGGCCGGGCGCTCGAACTCCTGGACGGGCTCACCGGCGCGTGGGCCGAGGGGCACCCGGACGACGTCCTCCACCTGCGGCTCTGGCTGCTGGGCGAGGCGGGCCGCCACGCGGAGGGCATCTCGGAGGCCACCGCCCTCAACGAGCGGGAGCCCGGCGAGTGGGACACCGCGCTGGCGGGGCTGCTGGAGCAGGACGGGCGGCTGGAGGAGGCCCTCGCGCTTCTCCGCTCGTCCACCCATGACTCGGCCGACCGCGACCTGGCCGACATGCTGGTCAGGCACGGCCGCCCGGCCGAGGCCCTCGCCGCCATCCCCGCGATCGCCGAGAAGCGCGCGGCCGCCGAGCGGCGGGAGCGGGAGGCGGCGGAGCTGCGCGAGCAGGACGATCCCTGGGCCCCGGTGGGCGAGCTCGCCCAGGAGCCTCCGTTCTAGCCAGGAGCGCCGCAGTGTCGGCCGCAACAGGGGGCGGGCACGGGCGGGTTGATGCGGAGGCGCCCGGGACCGGACCGAGGATGCACGAGAAGTCGACCAGACCGACTTCTCGTGCGAGGCGGCAACCCGGCACGCCACCGGGAGGGCCCAGGGGGCCGGGGCGTGGCGGCGCGCGGGCGGGCGTCAGGCCCGGTGGATCGGCGGGGCCTGGTAGCTGCCGTCCAGGACGGCGGGCTCGGGCTGGTAGATGCGCAGGATGGGGCGGAACTCGCCGGGCGGAGTGGGGAGCCAGTTGGCGGCGGCGGCCGGGTCCTCGGGCTGGTCGTGCCGGAGGAACAGGGTGAGGGAGCCGTCCTCGCCGTGGACGAGTCCGGGGGTGCGGTCGCCGATCGAGTAGCGGTCGATCGGGTTCTCCACCAGGTAGTAGTCGGGGACGGAGTACATCGTGACGGACCAGAACGCCCCGGCCGGGGGCGGGTGTTCGAAGCGCAGGGTGTAGTCGTGGACGCCGGTGAGGGGCCGGCCGTCGGAGTCGTCGTAGGTCATCGCGTACGAGGCCTCGTAGGCGTGGTTGCCCCAGAGGCCGGCCCGGGCGGCGGCCGCCCGGCTGAGGTAGGCGGCGCGGCGGTCGGGGATGCGCCACTCGGGGTCGTCCAGGGTGCCGGGGCCCAGGTGGTCGGTGTTGTAGTCGAACAGGTGGAGTGCGCCGCGCCACTCGCCGGGCGGGTGGTCCTCGGGCGGGCGGGTGGCGTCCTCGACCCGTTCGCGGCCGGCCGCCAGGCCCTTGGCCAGCGCCAGCGTCCATTCGGGGGCGGCCGCGCGGTACGGCGAGGCGCCGTCGTCCAGCAGGCCGAGCGGGGCGAAGCGGCGCTGGTACTCGATGTCGGTGGTGGCGGGCGGGAAGGCCTGCATCCAGACCCGCAGCCGCTCGAAGAAGGCCAGCCGCTCGGGGACGTCCCCGTCCGGTTCGGGCAGTCCGGCGACCAGGCCGCCGGGTTCCAACGGCTCCAGTTCCAGGGCGGACTGGAGGGCCCGGACCCGGGGCAGGTCGTCCGGCCCGGTGCAGGCGAAGCGGGCGACGAGGGTGCCGACGGTGGTCGGCAGCTCGATCACCCGGTTCGGGTCCGGCGGGGTGCCGTGCCAGTCGGGCGGGACGATCAGCCAGGTCTGGGCGCCGGTGCCGGTGGCCCGGCGGCCGAGGTAGGCGACGTTGTCCGTCCAGGCGTCGATGACCTGCAGGACGTAGTAGGCGCCCGCGGTGTCCGGGACGCGCAGCACCTGGGGGCCCTCGGAGAGGTCGAGCTGGGCGATCGAGTAGACCGTGTCGTTGTTGACCGAGACGAAGTGGTCGGCCGGACCGGCCAGCCGGGTGGCGTGGCTGAGCTGGTTGAACGGCGCCGCGGGCAGGGTGCCCAGGCCGCCCCGGGTGAAGCGCTCGACCATGGTGAGGCCGGCGACCAGCGGGTAGCCGTAGACGTACGCGTCGGCGGCCAGGGCCTCCAGCTCGGGCTGGTTCATCGCGGGTCCTTCGTCCGGGGCGGGCGGGCAGCCGGTCGGCGGGTGCTCGGCGTCGGCCGGTTGCTCGGCGTCGGCCGGGCGCTCGGCGTGGGCCGGGTTGCTCGGCGTCGGCGGGCCGTTCGTACCGGTGGCGGCCGACGGGTCCGACCGTCCGGGCCGTGCCCCGGGCCCGTGCTCCGGGCCCGTGCTCCGGGCGGGCGCCGGACCGGGTCCGGTCGCCGACCGCGGTACACCTCGGATGCTAAGCGGGGCCGGGTGGGGCGGCACGTCGGGCTGCCGGACACCCTGCGGCGGCCTCCGGCCCGAGGTGCCGACCGAGATCTGCTGACCGCTAATCCGGGCGTACGGGCGGTGCGGCCGAGGGAGAGTCCTCGGTATGAAGATCCTTCTGCTTGGCGGCTCGTCCTTCCTCGGACGGGCCTACGCCGCCGAGGCCCTCGCCCGGGGCCACCGGGTGACCACCTTCAACCGCGGCCGCAGCGCCGCCGACCTGCCCGGCGTCGAGGCCGTCCGGGGCGACCGCGACAGCGCCGGGGACCTCGCCCGGCTGGTGGACGGCCGCAGCTGGGACGCCGTCGTCGACACCTCCGCCCAACAGCCCGCCCAGGCCGCGCTCAGCGCCCGGCTGCTGCGCGAACGGGCCGGCCACTACACCTTCGTCTCCTCCGTGCACGCCTTCGCCGACTGGCCCGCCCGGGTGATCGACGAGGACTCCGCGCTGCACCCCTGCCCCGCCGACACCCCGCCCGGCCAACCGCCCGGCACCGCCCTGAAGGCCGGCTGCGAGCGCGCCGTGCTGGCGGGGTTCGGCGCCGAGCGCACGCTGGTGCTGAACAGCGGGCTGCTCGTCGGACCGTACGAGTTCGGCGGCCGGCTGCCCTGGTGGCTTGAGCGGATGGCGCGCGGCGGGCGGGTGCTCGCCCCGGGGGATCCGCGGCGGACCATGCAGGTGATCGACGTCCGTGACTTCGCCGCCTTCGGGCTGGACCGGCTGTCGGCCGGGACGGCGGGGCGCTACGTCACCACGGCGCCGCCCGGGCGACTGCGCTTCGGCGAGTGGCTGGCGACCTGCCGGGAGGTCGCGGGCGCCGCGGACACCGAGCTGGTCTGGGTGCCGGACGGGCCGCTGCTCGCCGAGGGGCCGGACCGGGTCGAAGCGTGGACCGAACTCCCCCTCTGGGCACCGGACCTGCCGGAGATGGCGGGCACCTGGCTGGCCGACACCGGCCGGGCGGAGGTCGCCGGGCTGCGCTGCCGCCCGTTCGCCGAGACGGCGCGGGACACCTGGGAGTGGCTGCGGCGGCGCGGGCCGGCCGAGGACACCGACGCCGAGGGGCGCAAGGGGCGGCCGGGGGCGGCGGTGCGGCAGGGCATCGAACCCGCCAAGGAGCGGCGGCTGTTGGCCGCCTTCGGCTGATCTGCGATCCGCCCGGCTCGGCGGGCAACGGCGGCCCCGGGCACCAGGAATGGGAAGTCGACCGGGCCGACTTCCCACTCCTGGCCGTCACGTTCAGTGCGTGCGGCGGGTCACCAGCTCGGCGAGCGCCAGCAGTTCGTCCGCCGCGGCCGGCTCCGGGACGGCGGCGGCCAGCTGCGCCATCGCCGCGGCCATCCGCTCGCAGGACTCGCCCTGCGCCCAGCCGCGCCCGCCGGCCGCCTCGACGGCCGCCGCGCACTGCGCCAACTCCTCGGCGCTCAACGGGCGTTCGATCGCGTACAGCTCGGCCAGCCGCTTGCCCTCGACGGTGCCGGAACCCAGCGCCGCGACCACCGGCAGCGACTTCTTCCGGGCGACGAGGTCCGCGCCGACCGGCTTGCCGGTGACCGCCGGATCCCCCCAGATGCCGATCAGGTCGTCGATCAGCTGGAAGGCCAGGCCGATCTCCCGTCCGAAGCCGTCCAGCGCCTGCGCCGCCTCCTCGGAGGCGCCCCCGTACAGGGCTCCCATCGCGCAGGCCGCGCCCAGCAGCGCACCGGTCTTGGCCTCCGCCATCGCCAGGCACTCGGGCAGCGAGACGTCGTTGCGCCGCTCGAAGGCGCAGTCGATCTGCTGGCCCTCGCAGAGCTCGACCACGCAGTCCGCGAGCCGGCGGATCGAGCCGTGGGCGGCCGGGTGGGTGTCCTCGGCGAGCAGGCGCAGCGCGAGGGAGTGCATGGCGTCCCCGGCCAGGATGGCCTCGGTGGTGCCGAACACCCGCCAGGCGGTGGGCCGGTGGCGCCGGGTGTCGTCCCGGTCGATGACGTCGTCGTGGAGCAGGGTGAAGTTGTGCACCAGCTCCACGGCGGCGGCCGCGGCGACGGCCTCGTTGGGCTTGCCGCCCAGGGCCTGGGTGGCGGCGAGGACCATGGCCGGCCGGATCGCCTTGCCGGCGGAGGCCTCGGCGGGGGTGCCGTCCGCCTCCCACCAGCCGAAGTGGTAGCCGGCCACCTTGCGCATGGTGCCGGGCAGCGAGTCGACGGCGGCCCGCAGGACCGGGTCGACCAGGGTGCGGGTCCGGGCGAGGATGTCCGCCGCCTCGTGCCCCTCTTTGTGGTCCCGCTCCAGCGTGGGACTGGTCATGGGTGTCTCCCCCTGTCGGGCGCCTGTCGTGGGACGGCCCGCCGACGGCGGGCCGGGATTGCGGTGGCGGGGTTGCGGTGCCGGGACTGCGATGCCGGGGCGCACCCGCCCGGCCGGGGCGGACGGGCGGCCCCGGCCGGGCGGTCCGGACTGGCGGCGCGGCTCCGCGAGCGGCCCCGCGAACCGCCGGTACTGCGTGATCCGTCAGTACCGCGCGATCCGTCAGTACTGCGCGATGTCCACGTTCTCCAGGACGCCGACCGCGTCCGGCACCAGGATCGCGGCGGAGTAGTAGGCGCTCACCAGGTAGGAAATGATGGCCTTCTCGTCGATTCCCATGAACCGCACCGAAAGGCTCGGCTGGTATTCATCCGGAATTCCGGTCTGGTGCAGGCCGATGACGCCCTGGTTGTCCTCTCCGACGCGCATCGCGATGATCGAGCTGGTGCCCCCCTCGATCGGGATCTTGTTGCACGGGAAGACCGGGACGCCGCGCCAGGACATGATCTGCTTGCCCTCGACCTCGACCGTCCCCGGGTAGAGGCCGCGCTTGTTGAGCTCCCGGCCGAAGGCGGCGATCGCCCTGGGGTGGGCCAGGAACATCTTGGTGCTGCGGCGGCGGCTGAGCAGCTCGTCCATGTCGTCCGGGGTGGGCGGGCCGGAGTGGGTCTGGAACCGCTGGTCGTACGCGGCGTTGCTGAGCAGGCCGAACTCGGGGTTGTTGACGAGCTCGTGCTCCTGCCGCTCGCGCAGCGCCTCGATGGTCAGCCGGAGCTGGTGCTCGGTCTGGTTCATCGGCTGGTTGTAGAGGTCGGCGACCCGGGTGTGCACCTTGAGGATCGTCTGCGCGACGCTCAGCTCGTACTCGCGCGGCTTGAGCTCGTAGTCCACGAAGGCGCCGGGCAGCTCGTACTCGCCCAGGTGGCCGGCGGAGAGGTCGATCGCGGCCTCGCCGTGCTTGTTCTGCGCCTGCTGGAAGCCGTTCAGGTACTCGATGACCTGGAGCTGGAGCGCCTCGGAGCGGTCGTGCAGCTCCTGGAAGGCGGGCCAGGACAGCGTCAGCACGGTGCCGGAGGTCGCGGCGCGGACGGTGTACGGCCAGTCGCCGCCGTCCTGCCGGACCGCCTCGTCGCCGAGGTGGTCGCCGTCGGCGAGGGTGCCGACCACCGTCTCCTCGCCGTACTTGCCGGTGCCCAGCCGGTCGAGCTTGCCGTGCGCGATCAGGAACACCTCGGTGATCGGCGCCCCGGCCTGCACCAGGATGTCGCCCGCGGCGAAGTCCCGCTGCACGAAGCGCGAGGCCAGCTCCTCCAGCACGGCCTCGTCCTGGAAGCCGCGCAGCACCGGCACCTCGGCCAGCGTGGGCGGGACGATCCGCACCTCGGCGCCGGTCTTGACGAAACTCACCCGGCCGCGGCCGACCGAGTGGCGCAGACGGCGGTTCACCCGGTAGGTGCCGCCGGACACCTGCACCCAGGGCAGCCTCCTGAGCAGCCAGCGCGGGCTGATGCCCTGCATCTGCGGTGCGGACTTGGTGGTCGTCGCGAGGTTCCGCGCGCCCGCCGTGCTCAGACTCTGCTGCTGCCGGATCTCCGACTGCGCACCTGGCGCGGGAATACCGGCATTGGTTTCGGTCGACATGAGGGGAGCCCTTCGCATATCCCAATGAAGCGTCGCCTTGCACATGCGTGTTGCAGCTTCATGGTGGGCCCATTCAGGGGCGCCCCGCAATCACTCGTTCGAGTGGTTCTGAATGGCCGAACAAATAGTACGAATAGATCAGCCGATCGATATGCGTTCGACTATTTATTCGAACATATCGGCGCGCCGTGCCCCATCCTCCCCCATCGACACCCCGGCCCGCGCCACCCCGCGCCAGGACCCGCCAGGGGGACCCCTGCCGTCCAGGCCGTTCGAACGGGCCGCTAGGGTGCCCTGACCCTTCGTCAACTCGCTTACCGAGAAGGTCACATGAGCGCGCCCGTACGTGTCTGGCTGAACCGCACCTACGCGGAGAACGTCTTCTTCATCGAACAACTGCGGGACGCCCCGCGCCCCGTGGTGGTCCACGCGACCCACGGCGACCCGGACTCCCCCGTGCTCGCCGCCGCCGACCACGGCGCCCCGGAGCCCGCCGACCCGGCCGCGGACGGCTACGCCGGCTACGTCGACTACGCCCTGGACTACTGCGCCCGGCACGCGATCGACGTCTTCGTCCCGCAGCTGCACCAGCTCGCCATCGCCCTCGCCCGGCCGGAGTTCGAGGCGATCGGCACCGCGCTGGTCTGCCCGCCGGCCACCGCGATAGCCGCCTTCACCAGCAAGGCCGACGGCTACGCGGCGATCGCCGGGGCCGGGCTGCCCACCCCGCCCTGGTGGCGGGTGCGCACCCCCGCCGAACTGTGGGACGCCGTCGAGCGGATCGAGGGCACCGGCCGCACCGCCTGCCTCAAGCCCACCGCCGGCGCCGGCGGTGCGGGCTTCCGGGTGCTCACCCGGAAGCCCTACGACGCCCGGCGGCTGGTCGGCTGGGACCACCGGGTGCAGGTCGAGCAGGTCGCCGCCGCCCTGGCCGGGGGCGCTCTGGCCGGGGGCGCTCTGGCCGAGGGCGCCGCCACCCCGGCCGAGGGCGGCCCGGGCGGCGAGCCCGCGGACCTGCTGGTGATGCCCTACCTGGACGGACCGGAGGTGTCGGTGGACTGCCTCGCCGACCGGGACGGCAACCCGCTCACCGCGGTCGGGCGCACCAAGGAGGGCCGACGCCGGGGCTTCACCACCGAGGAGTGCTACCTGGAGCCCGTCCGGCGACTGGTCCGGGCGACCGGGATGGCGTACCTGTCCAACATCCAGTTCCGCAGCCTCGACGGCCGCCCGGTGGTCATCGACGTCAACACCCGCCCCGCCGCCGGGCTCCACCAGCTGCGGCTGTGCGGCCTCAACCTGCCGTGGGACGCGGTACGGCTGGCGCTCGGGGAGCGGCCGCGGTACCCGGGGACGGGACCGGACGTGCGTGGCATCGAGTACACCCTGGTGCCCGGCATCCAGCCGGTGCTGCCGCACCGGGCGGCCGGACGGGTGTCGTCGGGGGCGGGGGTGTCGCCCGCCCAGGTGTGACGACCGCCGGCAGCGGCGAGCCCCTCGCCGCTGCAACCCCCGCCGCAACTCCGCCGCCCGCAAGCGTCGTTACAGCGGGCCGTTACTGCGGGCCGTTACAGCGGACCGTTCCAGTCGAGGGTCGGCTCCAGCACGCCCTCCAGCGTGAGCAGCCAGCGCTTCACCTCGATCCCGACCCGGCCGCCGCCGAAGCCGCCGATCCCGTCCGCCGCCACCACCCGGTGGCAGGGCACCAGCAGGGGGACGGGGTTCGCCGCCATCATCTGCCCCACCGTGCGGGCGGCCAGGCCGGGCTCCGTGACGTCCCCGAACACCCCGCTGAGGGCGGCCAGTTCACCGTAGGTGATGGTCCGGCCGTACGGCACCTCGCGCCAGAGCGTCTGCAGCACCGCGCGGTGCGGGCCGGAACTCAGGCTCCAGTCGACCGGCAGGCCCAACTCGCGGGTGCGGCCCGCCAGGTAGGCGCCGATCCGCTCGGTGACGGCGGTGATCTTCGACTCGTCGGTGCACGCCGGCGCCTCGGCCTCGCGCGGCCCGGTGTAACCGGCAGAGGCCACTCCGAGCGGGGTCACCGCGATGTGCATCGGCCCGCTGGGCAGCGGCGTGGGCACGGTGAGCCAGGACATCGACCAGGACTGCGACACGCTCGGGCCCCCACCCGCCGCCGGACCGGCCACCGGCCGACCCGGCACCCGGGAGGCGTCCCCGCCCCACGCGCCATCGTACGGCGGGCGGTCGTCCGGCGAACGGTCGTCCGGCGGGCGGTCGTCCGGCGAGCGGCGGTCGGATGACGGCCGGTGATCGTCCGGCGGGCGGCGGTCGTCCGGCGAGCGCCCTTGCGGCGAGCGCCCCGTGCCCCGGGCGACTCCGGTCAGAGCTGCCCCTTCAGCCCGCGGGCGAGCGAAGCGCACCAGTGCACCAGATCGGCACGGTCCGGGGCACGGCCCTCGCACAGCACGGCCAGCTGTTCGTCACTGATCCGGGTCGGCCCCGGGATCTCCAGCAGGTACGCCAGGTCCGCCATGACGGTGGCGAGCCGCTCCGCGTCCGCGTGGTCCAGGGTGACCGCGGATCCGTGGTGGCTGATGGTGAGCGAGCCGGGCATGATCGACCTCCTCCGTCTCCCCCGCCCTCCACCGTACGGCCGGGTCGGCCGCCCCGCCCGCCGCGGAGGCCTGCGTGCGCGGGAGGGGCAGCCGGTCGCGCTCCGGGGCCGGCCGGGCGCGGTGCGCGGCGGGCCGGGGGTGCGCCCCGAAGCCGTCCGAGGGGTTGGTCAGCTGTCCGGGCCCTCCTCCCAGCGGCGGTTCCGTACCGCCGGTACGGCCAACACTACGGCCCCGGCCGCCAGTTGCCAGACCGCCCCGAGCAGCAGCACGGCATCCGCGCCGAACCGCTCCGCCAGCGGGCCGGCCGCCGCCAGTCCGAGCGGGCCGAGGGCGAAGGAGCCCAGGACGCCGAAGGCCGTCATCCGGCCGAGCAGTTCCACCGGTACCCACTTCTGCGTGGTGGTGTTGTAGAGCGTCCCGCAGACCGCCGAACCGGCCCCCGCCACCAGCGCGCCGGCGACCACCCAGGGCAGCCCCGCCCCGGCCGCGAGCGCCCCGGAGGGCAGCGCCCAGGCCAGCGCCGCCACGGACGCCGCCGCGAGCGGACGGGCGGGCGTCCGGCCGAGCAGCAGCAGGCCGCCCAGCACCGCGCCCGCGCCGTACCCGCCCATCACCAGGCCCCAAGCCCGGGCGCCGCCGAGGTCCCGCTGCGCGAGCAGCGGTCCGAGCACCAGGAAGGGCGCCCAGACCAGCAGGTTGAACAGGCCCATCTGCACGGTGGTGATCCACAGCCACGGGCGGGAGGTGAACTCCGACCAGCCGGCCCGCACGTCCCGGATCATGGAATCCCCGCCGCCCGCCGCCGCCCGGAGCGGCAGCCGCAGCCTGGCCAGCGCGAAGGCGCCGACGCCGTACGTCACCGCGTCGACGAGCAGCACCGTCGCCGGGCCCCAGGCGGCGGTGACCAGCCCGGCGGCGGCTGGGCCGACCACCGTGGACACCGAACGGGCCAGCCCCAGCAGGGTGTTGGCGTCCGCCATCAGCTCCTTGCGGCGGACCAGGTCGGGCACGATCGCGCCGAAGGCCGGCATGAACAGCCCCTCGCCGACGCCCCAGAGCGCCACCAGCACGACCATCGCCCAGACCGGCGCGGGCCCGGCCGCCAGCAGCCCGGCGAACAGCGCCTGAACCAGGCCGCGCAACAGGTCCGAGCCCAGCATCACCCGGCGGCTGCCGAGCCGGTCGGCGATCACTCCGCCGGCCAGCAGCACCAGCACCACCGGGAGGATCCGGGCCGCCATCACCCACCCCAGGGCTGTGCCGCTACCGCCGGCACCGCCCGCACCGCCACTGCCGCCCTCGCCGTCGAGCACCGCGAAGGCGACCGCGACCGGCGCCATCGAGGAGCCGACCAGGGAGGTCGTGTATCCGAGGAAGAACCATCTGAACTCGCGTTCGCCGAGCACGGCGAGACGGCCTCCCGGACGCCTTCTGCGGGCCGGGATCCGTTCGGTCTGCGCTGCCATGTGCAGCAAGTCTGCGGTTCGGCGAGGGGCGCTACAAGAGTTTCCGGCGAAAAACTTGAGCCTTTTCGAATCAATTTTCCGAGCCGATCGACCTGCCGCAGTAAATCCCCTCTCTCATACCTCTCCACCTGCCCTTTACTGCGAATTCCGGCTATGGTTCAAGCAGACTTGTCGGGCTGATTTACTGCGGAAGAAGGCGATGGTGGCGGTCGTGACAGGAACTGCGGCAGGAACTGTGCCAGGCCTCCCGCCGGTCGAGTACGCCGTCGCCGTCGAGCGCTACCTCGCCGCCTCCGGACTCGCCGACGGCTCCCGGCGGATCTACCGGATCGCGCTGGACACCTGGGCCTGGGCGCTCGCCGACCGGCCCGCCCCCACCGGCCCCGAACGGCGGCGGGCCCGGCCGCCCGTCCTGCCGCTCGCCCTACTCGACCACCCGGACGCCGCCGAACGGCTGCGCGCCGCGGCCGCCCGGCGCGCGGCCGACACCGACCCGCGCACCCTCAACCGGGAGCTCTCCACCCTGCGCGCCGCCGTCGCCTGGTGGCGGGCCCGGGGCTGGCTCGACGGCGACCCGACCACCGACCTGACCGCCCGCCCACTGCCCCGACCCGCGACGGCCACCGGCCCGTTGACCCCCGAGGAGCTGCGCGCCCTGTTCGCCCTCCGCGCGCCGCTGCGCGAACAGGCGCTCTGGCACCTGCTGCACGAGTCCGGCGCCGCGATCGAGACCGTCCTCACCCTGGACACCGACCACCTCGACCTGCCCCGCCGCCGCACCCGCCCCGGGCACACCACCCTCCACTGGCAGTCCGGCACCGCCCGACTGCTCCCCCTCCTGGTGGCCGGCCGCGCCACCGGCCCGCTCTTCCTCACCGACCGCCGCGCCCCCGCCGGCACCCCCACCCGCGACCGCTGCCCCTACACCGGCCACGCCCGCCTCTCCTACCGCCGGGCCGCCGAACTCTTCACCGCCCACACCCGCCCACTCGGCCCGGACTGGACCCTCCGCCGCCTGCGGTCAGGGCGGTAGCGGACGGCTTCGGGGCGTCAGCGGCGGGCTTCGGGCGGCAGGCTCGAAGCCCGCCGCCGCGCCGTTACGCAGCCGATGGGCGGCCGTGACACGACCGGCCGAGGACCGCGACACGGCCCTCCTACCGTCGTCCTCGACGCCACCGGCCGCACCGGTCGAGCCGGCCGAACCAATCGAGCCGGTCGAACCAGTCGAACCGGCCGCACCGGCCGGAGGCGTCCGCGACGAGGACGTACGCGTCCGGCGCCGACGACGTACGCCCCCGCGACACCAGCACACCGGGCCCCGCGAACCGCACCGCGGACCGGCGCGCCACCCATGTACCGATCGATGCAGATGATGGAGACCCCGCATGAGCAGGAGCCGTACCCACCACTCGCCCGCCCGCCGCGTCCTCGCGGTCTGCGCCCTGACCGGCGCCGCGCTGATGGCCACCCTCAGCGGCGGGCAGGCCTGGGCCGACGCCGCGCCGAAGCCGTCCGCCCCCGGCGTCGTCGCCCCGAGCGGCGACGCGTCGCCGAAGACCGCCGTGCCCACCCCGTCCGCCCCGAAGCCCGAGGCCTCGCCCGCCGTGGCCGTCCCCAAGGGCGCCGTCCCGCCCGTCCCGGTCGCGCCCGCCGGCGGTCAGCCGCCGCAGGTCCGCGAGGTGCCCAAGGGCGCCGCGCAGGCCGGTGACGGCTCCACCGCCTCCGACGGTTCCGGCCTGATGCTCGCCGGTGGCGGCACCGTCGCGGCCGTCGGCGCCGCGGCCCTGGGCTTCGCCGTCCTGCGCCGCCGCGCCGGTGCGCGCGGCTGACACCGGTCCCGAGACCGCCGGGCACCCCGGCGCCGCTTCCCCGAACCCGGCCAGTCGGGGAAGCGGCGCCGGGGCCGCCCCGGTGGCGGGGACCGCCACCCGTCGGCGCGCCAAGGACCACCGGCGGGGCCGCCGCCGCGCCGCCCGGCCCGGCCCGGGCCCGCTGCGCCGCACCGCCTTCGGCACCGCGGGCCTGCTCTGCCTGGTGCTCGGGACCTCGCTCGCGCTGTCCGGCCGGGAGACCCCGGTGGTGCGGGTCGAGACCTCCGGGCACGGCACCGACACTCCGGCCGCGGCCCCGGGCACGACGGGCACGACCGGCACGTCGGCCACGACCGGCACCGCTCCCACCGCGCCCACCGCGCCCACCGCCCCGAAGCCGTACCCGGCCTCGCCGCCGACCCGCCTGCTGGTCCCCTCCGTCGGGGTGGACGCACCGGTGGCCGACCTCGGCCTGAACCCCGACGGCACGGTCGAAGTACCGTCGGCCGACCGGGGCGACGAGGTCGGCTGGTACCGCAACGGCCCCACCCCCGGCGAAACCGGCCCCGCCGTGCTCATCGGCCACTACGACACCGCGCACGGCCCGGCCGTCTTCAAGCAGCTGCCGAAACTGCGGCCCGGCGAGCTGATCCGGATCCGGCGCGCGGACGGCGGCACCGTGGACTTCAAGGTCCGCACGCTGCTCCAGGCCGCCAAGGACCACTTCCCGACCGAGCAGGTGTACGGCGACACGCCCGCGCCCGCACTCCGGCTGATCACCTGCGGCGGACGGATCGGCTCGGACGGCCACTGGACGGACAACATCATCGTGCTGGCGGACCTGGCCTGACGGCCCGAGGACCTGACGGCCCGAGGACCTGACGGCCGGCCCGAGGACCTGACGGCCGGCCAGTGCGGGCCACACGGCCCGCACGGCCCGCACGGAGCACGGCCGCGCGGAACCGCCGGCCGCCGTCCGCGCGACCTACCACCTGGGCGGTCAGCGAAGCTACGACCGGAGCGTCACCGCAGATCAGGAGGACGGACACCGACCGTGGCAGCACCGACACCGACACCGACACGGACACCACCGCCCCGCCGCCGGCCTGGCGCCGTCCAGGTGGCCACCCTGGCCGGCCTGGTCGTCGTCCTCGCCCTCGCCGCCCTGGCCTTCGGCCGGGCCACCCCCGGCGACCTGCGCGACCAGGGCCCGACCCGGGCCGTCACACCGCCGCCGGTGCCCCAGCCGCTCTGGCCGAAGCTGCCCACCTCCCCGCCGCCGGCCACGACCCCGGCCGGCGCCACCCAGGAGCCGCCGCAGCCCGTACCGGACCTGACGGTCCCCGGGCACGACATCACCGCGGTCGACGTGCGCGCCGTCCTCGCGAAGGACCCGAACGCGGGCCCGGAGGAGCGCCAGGCGCTCGACTCCTGCGCCGGGTGCGAGATCCGCGTCCCCGAGTTCCGCGACCTCTCCGGGGACGGGCAGCCCGAGCTGATCACCGTCGTCACCACCCCCGGTCGGGTCGTGCTGCACGTCTACGCCCTCGCCGGGGACCGCCTGCTGCCCGTCCTCCAGGTACACGTCCAGCCGGCGTTCAGCGCCGCGACCGTCGGCACCGACCTGTGGCTGTACGAGCCGACCAGCGCCTACGCCCGGACCACCAGCCTCTACCAGTGGAACACCAACAGGCTCGTCCTGAAGGAACGCAAGGACGAGGGCGTCGGCCTGCTCCCGCCCACCGGCCCGGACACCGCCGCGCCCGAGTCCGGCGCGGCACCGGTACGCCCCACCCCGTTCGCGCCGAAGCAGCCGGCCCCCGGGGTCGTCGTCCCCTCCCCGCGCGCCGCCCGGCCGTCCTCCTCGCCCGTCGCGCCCGTCGCGCCCTTCGCACCCTTCGCGTCCTCGGCGCCCATCGTGCCCTCGGCACCCTCCGCCCCAGCCGTGCTCCCGGAAGCGAAGCGATGACCCCCACCGGCACCCCCGCCACCGGCACCCCCACCACCGGCACCACCCCCGCAGGCACCCCCGCCGCCGGCACCTCCGCCCACCCGCACATCCTCCTGGTCGAGGACGACGAGGTGATCCGCGAGGCCACCCGGATGGCCCTGGAACGCTACGGCTTCCCGGTCACCACGGCGGCCGACGGCCTGGAGGGGCTGGAGGCCTTCCACGCCGTCCGGCCCGACCTGCTCCTGCTGGACGTCATGCTGCCGCTGCTCGACGGGGTCGGCCTCTGCCGCCGGGTCCGGGAGGAGAGCCAGCTGCCGATCCTGATGATGTCCGCCCGGACCGACCCGGTGGACGTGGTCTCCGGGCTGGAGGCCGGGGCGGACGACTACGTGGTCAAGCCCTTCGAGAGCGCCGTACTGGTCGCCCGGATCCGTACGGTGCTGCGCCGCATCCGGATCGTCCCACCGCCCCCGGACGCCCCCGAGGCCCCCCAGGCATCCCCCGTCACCGCCACCGCGCCCACCCCTGCTCCCGCCCCCACACCCACCCCCACCCCGTCCGTGCGCAGCTTCGACGGTCTCCAGGTGGACACCGAGAGCATGGAGGTCCGGGTGGACGGCCGCCTCGTCCCGCTCACCCCCACCGAACTGCGGCTGCTGCTGGAGTTCACCGCCGCACCCGGCATCGTGCTGGAACGCTCCACCCTCCTCGAACGCGTCTGGGACTACGAGTGGGGCGCCGACACCCGGGTCGTGGACGTCCACGTGCAGCGGCTGCGCGCCAAGATCGGCTCCGGCCGGATCGAGACCGTCCGCGGGTTCGGCTACAAGCTGCGGCGCCCGGCATGACCCTGCGCCGCCAGATCGCCACCGCCGTCGCCGCCATCGCCGTCCTGGTCGCGGTGGCCGTCGGCCTGCTGGTCCACCAGGCGATGATCCGTCAGCACGTCGACCAGGCCCGTTCCTCCGCCCTCGCCGGCCTCGAATCCGCGCTGGCCGGCTACGGCCGCAGCGGCGAGGTGGCCGGCCGCGGCGCCGCCGTCAACGACCCGGCCCTGCCCGACCGGCTGCGCGCCCTCGCCGAGGGCGGCCGGCACGGCTCGCTGCTCGCCACCGACGGCACCGGCGAGTCGATGTGGGCGGCCGGCCCGGTGCAGAACGGGGTGCTGTCCGTCCGGGTGGACTTCACCCAGGACCGGCAGGCCATCGCCGACCTGGACCGGATCATCCTGCTCACCGTCGTCGCCGCGGTCTTCACCACCGTGCTGGCCGGGGTGCTCGTCGCCGACCGGATCAGCCGCAGGCTGCGCACCGCGGCCACCGCCGCCCGGGGCATCGCGGCGGGCGGGACGGACACCCGGATCGGCGAACTCGTCGACGGCAGGGACGAGGTGGCCGACCTCGCCGCCGCCGTCGACCTGATGTCCCGCACCCTGCACCGGCGGCTGGAGGACGAGCAGCGCTTCACCGCGGACGTCGCCCACGAGCTGCGCACCCCGCTCACAGGCCTCGTCACCGCCGCCGAACTCCTCCCGCCCGGACGCCCCACCCAGCTCGTGCAGAACCGGGTCCAGGCACTGCGCGGCCTGGTCGAGGACCTCCTGGAGGTCTCCCGCCTGGACGCCGACGCCGAGTCCCCCGACCTCTCCGCCGTCCCCCTGGAACGCGCGGCGCGCCGCACCGTCTCCCTCACCGGCCTGGACGTCACCGTCGACATCACCGCCGACCGCCAGGTCCGCACCGACCTGCGCCGCCTGGACCGCATCCTCGGCAACCTGCTCCTCAACGCCCACCGCCACGGCGCCGGCCCGATCCACCTGCACGTCGACGGCCCGCGGATCACCGTCCGCGACCACGGCCCCGGCTACCCCGAGGACCTCCTCCGCCACGGCCCCCAGCGCTTCCGCACCAACGCCCCCGAACGCGGCCGCGGCCACGGCCTCGGCCTCACCATCGCCACCGGCCACGCCCGCGTCATCGGCGCCACCCTGACCTTCACCAACCACCCCACCGGCGGCGCCCTCGCCACCCTCACCCTCCCCCCGAACTGACCCCGCCACGAACGAAGGGCCAGCCCCACCGGATCCCCCCGGTGAAGCTGGCCCTTCTGGCGTCTCCGCTACGGAGCCCCCTGTCGGGTTCGAACCGACGACCCCCGCTTTACAAGAGCGGTGCTCTGGCCAGCTGAGCTAAGGAGGCACGGTGGCCGTCCGCGATGGATCACGGCGGCACCGGGGGCAGTCTACCGGGCTCGGGTGACGGGATGGGGGGATATCCGGGGGTTGGTGGGATGGGTGGGCGTGATGGAACCGATGCCGAAATCGGGGCGGGTGGGGGCTGACAAGTCGCGGACGCGCAGGTAGCGTCGCCGGGAGCCGGTTCGTGCAGTGGTTCAGACCACTGCTCGGGTCGGCGGAGCACCGACACCCCCCTTTACTCGGATCGTCCGGCACGTTCCTGCCGGTGAAGGAGAGCAACAACCATGGCTTCTGTCACGTACGACAAGGCGACCCGTATCTACCCCGGGGCGGACAAGCCCTCGGTGGACGCGCTGGAGCTGGAGATCGCGGACGGCGAGTTCCTCGTGCTGGTCGGCCCCTCGGGCTGCGGCAAGTCGACCAGCCTGCGCATGCTGGCCGGTCTGGAGGACGTCAACGCCGGTGCGATCCGGATCGGCGACCGCGACGTCACCCACCTGCCGCCGAAGGACCGGGACATCGCCATGGTGTTCCAGAACTACGCGCTCTACCCGCACATGACCGTCGCCGACAACATGGGCTTCGCGCTCAAGATCGCCGGCGTGAACAAGGCGGAGATCCGCACCAAGGTCGAGGAGGCCGCGAAGATCCTCGACCTCACCACGCTGCTGGACCGCAAGCCGAAGGCGCTCTCCGGCGGTCAGCGCCAGCGCGTCGCGATGGGCCGCGCGATCGTCCGCCAGCCGCAGGTCTTCCTGATGGACGAGCCGCTGTCGAACCTGGACGCCAAGCTGCGCGTCTCGACCCGCACCCAGATCGCCGGCCTCCAGCGCCGCCTGGGCATCACCACGGTGTACGTCACCCACGACCAGACCGAGGCGCTCACCATGGGCGACCGGGTCGCGGTGCTCAAGGACGGTCTGCTCCAGCAGGTCGACACCCCGCGCAACATGTACGACAAGCCCGCCAACCTCTTCGTGGCCGGCTTCATCGGCTCGCCGGCCATGAACCTGGTCGAGGTGCCGCTGGTGGACGGCGGCGTGAAGTTCGGCGGCTCGGTCGTCAACATCTCCCGCGAGGACCTGGCCGGCGCCGGCAGCGACAAGACGGTGACCGTCGGCATCCGCCCCGAGCACTTCGAGGTCGTCCCGTCGGGCGGCATCGAGGGCGTCGCGGTGACCGTGAACGTGGTCGAGGAGCTCGGCTCGGACGGCTTCGTCTACGGCACCACCCAGATCGGCGGCCAGGACCACGAGCTGGTCGTCCGCGTGCCCGGCCGCCAGATCCCGGCCCGCGGCGAGACCATCCACGTCGTGCCGATCGCCAACGAGACCCACGTCTTCTCCACCAGCTCCGGCCTGCGCCTGAGCAACTGACGCGACCTCGCGCCGTCCCGGAGCCCGTCGGACCCCCGTGGTCCGGCGGGCTCCGTCCGTCCCCGCGTCAACACGATGGAGGGACGAAACCGGACAGTGTGTCACTCGATGGTGTAACGGAGGGCGATCCTGCCCGCACCCACCGCTACTCTCCTGAGGGTGAAGCAGCTAGTGCGCCGTATCGGCCAGACCGTCGCCCTGACCCTGCCGGTCGTCCTGGTGACCACCGGCACCCTCGCCGTGACCCGGGTCCCGTGGGCCCCGCCGACCGGGCTCGACCAGCAGGTCGTGGCGGCGTCCAGTGGCGACGGCGCCGGGATCGGGCGTTCCAACAACGCGGCCGGCGCCGCGACCAAGGCCTCGGACGGGCTCACCCCGCAGGACTCGCTGCGGGTGGCCCTGCTGGACGAGCTCCGCGCGAAGAACCCGTCCGCCGCGCTCGACCTGCTGGAGCGCTCGATGCGCGAGCAGCCCTCGCTGACGCCGTACTGCACCTCGCTGGCCGGCGAGCTGGGCAAGGCGGCGGTGCGCAAGTACCAGGGCGACGTCCAGCGGGCCCGCTCCTTCGCCCGCCCGGTCTGCGACGGGTCGTTCGCGGCCGGCGTCGTCGGCTGAGAGGCCTGAGGGGCTTGAGGGGCCCGAGGGGACCCGCAGGGGATCCAGGCGCCTGAGGGGTCCCGCCGCGGATCCGGCGGGACGGAGGAGAGCCGGTCCCGGAGGCGGCGGACACCCCCGTCCGCCGCCTTATGGTTCAGGCATGACCGCTGACTCTGGCCCCACCGCCGACCTCCCGTCCGCCCGGCCCCCGCAGCCCCACGCGGCCCGGCCGACCACGACGCCCGTCACCCAGGCCGTCATCCTGGCCGGTGGCCAGGGCTCCCGGCTGCGCCCCTACACGGACGACCGTCCCAAGCCGCTGGTCGAGATCCCGGGGACGGGCACGCCGATCCTCGGCCACCAGCTGGCCTGGCTGGCCGAGGAGGGCGTCACCGACGTCGTGATCTCCTGCGGGCACCTCGCCGACGTGCTGGAGGAGTGGCTGGACAAGGCGGACCTGCCGCTGCGGGTGCGCACGGTGGTCGAGGCGGAGCCGCTCGGGCGCGGCGGCGGGCTCAAGTACGCGGCCAAGGCGCTGCCCCGCCCGGACGAGCCCTGGTACGCCACCAACGGCGACATCTGGACGCGCTTCAGCCTGCGCGAGATGGCCGCCTTCCACCACGAGCGGGACGCCGTCGCGACGCTCGCGCTGGCCCGGCCGCGGATCCCGTGGGGCGCGGTGGAGACCGACCAGTTCGGCAACGTGCTGGACTTCATCGAGGCCCCGCCCTCGCCCTTCCTGATCAACGCCGGCCTGTACGTGTTCAGCCCGGAGTTCGCCGAGCTGCTGCCGGACGTGGGCGACCACGAGCGCACCACCTTCCCCCAGCTCGCCCGCGGCAAGCGGCTGGCTGGCTACCAGCTGCCGCAGGGCGTGTACTGGCGGGCCATCGACACCGCCAAGGACCTCACCGAGGCGGCCAAGGAGCTCGCCTCCGGCGCCGGCCGGGCGCCCCGCTAGCCGGCAGACCACAACGGCCCGCACCCGGCCGCGGGCGGGCGGGCAGGCAGACAGGCAGGCGCGCGGTCGCGGGCAGGCCCGCACACGGCGATCGGCCGGGTGCTCCCCCACGGAGCACCCGGCCGATCGCCGTCACCGGGGCCTCAGGTCGCGGTCGGCGCCCCCGGGTGGGAGGTCCGGCCGCCGGAGAGGTCGGCCAGCGGCGCGCTGCCCAGTACCCCGCCCAGCAGCCCGCCGGAGCTCGGGCTGGCCTTGGACCCCGCCCCCGCGCCGCCGGCACCCGGGGTGCTGCGCGACGCGGGCGCGGTGCCGCCGGAACCGCCGGACGGCGCGGGCGCGGCCGGGGAGGCGCCCGACCCGGCGTCCGCCTTGCCGGAGTGCCCCTTGCCGCTCGGCGTCGGGGTGGCCGACTTGGCGGGCGGCGTGGTGGCGGGGGCGGTGGCGCTCGGCGTCGGGGTGGCCGGGCGCGGGGCGGCGGGCGGGGGCGTGGTGGACGTGCCCTTCCCGCCGGGGGCGCCGGACGGGCCGCCGGACGGCCAGACCGGGGTGCCGTAGTCGGTGGCCGGACGGTCCGGCGCCTGGTGCGCCCGGGCGCCGGTGCGGACGGCGGCACCGAGCATCGAGCCGAGCAGCAGGGTCAGGCCGACGACGACCGTGGTGACCACGGCGCCGCGGCGCAGCACCCGGCGGCGCAGCGCCCCGGACGCGTCCGCGCCGAACCGGCGCCAGGCCTCCAGGCTGAGCCGCCCGTCCAGCGAGGCGAACGGCGCCCCGGCGATCAGCAGCGGGCTCCACGCCGCGAGGAAGATCAGGTCCGGGGTGTCGTAGACCGGGACGGCCCGCCAGCTGACGGTGAACAGCAGCGCGGCGGAGAGCGCCGTCGCCGCGGCGGCGGCGAGCCGCTGCCAGAGGCCGAGGACGGTCAGCACGCCGACCACGATCTGGGTGAACGACACCACCAGGCCGGCGCCCACCGGGTGCGCCATGGCGAAGGCCAGCAGCGGCTCGGCGACCTTCCAGGGGTGCAGCGAGGAGAGCCAGCGCATCATCGAGCCGCGCTCGCCGCCGTCGAAGTACACCGGGTCGCAGAGCTTGCTGAACCCGGCGTAGACCGAGAGCGAGCCGAGGACGGCGCGCAGCGGCAGCAGCACCAGGCCGAGGTCGACCCGGCGGCCCGGGTACCAGGGCTGCTTGCCCTCGGCGTCGGCGGCGGAGACCTCGGGCAGCTCGCCGCTCGGGCTCCAGCCGTGCGGCTCGCCGATCGGGCCGACGCCCGCGTCGGTGGCGGTGCCGGCGCCCTCGCGGGGCTGGCGCGGGAGGGCCCGGGCGCCCGCGAGGGAGGGGAGCAGCTGGGTGTCCGCCTCGACCAGGCGGACACCGCCGGCCGGGGTGCCGCCCACGCGCACCGCTTCCAGCAGCTGGGTGGCCGCGAGGTCTCCGGGGGGTGCCTGGCCGGTCCAGGTGACGGCGGTGACCCGGCCCTTGCGGCGCGGCCCGCCGCCGGCCCCGGCCCCGGCCAGCGCCGGGACGGCGGAGGCGGGCACGACGACCTGCGGGGTGACCAGCGGACGGCGGATCAGGCCCTGGTTGGCGTAGGGGTCGCCGAACGCGGCACCGGTGGACAGCAGTCCGGCCGGGGCCTCGATCAGCGGCGCCACGGGGGCACCGAGCCGGAGCCGGAAGCTCGCCTGGGTGCTGCTGAGCCGCGAAGGGTCGGACTCCACCTTGACGGTGTTGAGGCCGGGGCCCGCGTCTATCCCGGTGCTGCCGTCGCCGAACAGGGGGCGCCGAGGTGTTCTGGTGTCCACGCCCGTCTAACCGGGTGACGGCCGCTTAGGACACTCTCCCGGGTGGGCGTCCGGCGCATAGTTGAAGTGATCATGAAAAAAGCGATCGGGCCCGATCAGGGCCCGATCGCCTTCCACTCGGATTGCGGGGAATTCGGAAGATCGCCTGCGATCCCTACCCCGCCCGTGCTCAACGCTCGGCGTTCAACGCCAAGCGCTCAGTGCTCAGCGCCAAGCGCTCAGCGTTCAACGCCAAGCGCTCAGTCCTCAGCGCTTGGCGCGCAGCCGCGCGGCCTCGTACAGCACGATGCCCGCCGCGACACCGGCGTTCAGCGACTCGGTCAGGCCGGACATCGGGATCCGGACCCGCATGTCGCAGGTCTCCGAGACCAGCCGGGACAGGCCCTTGCCCTCGCTGCCGGCGACGATCACCACCGGACCGGTCAGCAGCTCCAGGTCGCCGATCTCGGCCTCGCCGTCGGCGGCCAGGCCGACCACCATCAGGCCTGCCTTCTGGTAGGCCTCCAGGGCGCGGGTCATGTTGGTGGCCCGGGCGACGGGCAGCCGGGCCGCGGCGCCGGAGGAGGTCTTCCAGGCACCGGCGGTCATGCCGGCCGCGCGGCGCTCGGGGATGACCACGCCGTGCGCGCCGAAGGCGGCGGCGGAGCGGACCACGGCGCCCAGGTTGCGCGAGTCGGTCACGCCGTCCAGCGCGATGATCAGCGCGTCCTGGCCGGCGTCGGCGGCGTCCGCCAGGAGGTCCTCGGGGTGCGCGTACTCGTACGGCGGCACCTGGAGCACCAGGCCCTGGTGGTTCATCCCGCCGGTCATCTGGTCCAGCTGGGCCCGCGGGGCCTCCATCAGCGGGATGCCGCGGTCGTTGGCGGCCTGGAAGGCGTCGCGGACCCGGTCGTCGGTGTCGATGAACTGCTGGACGTACAGCGCGTTGGCCGGCACGTCGCCCTGCAGGGCCTCGACCACCGAGTTGCGGCCGAAGACCAGCTCGGCGCTGCCCGCGCCGCCGCGGCCACCGCGGCCGCCGGCACCGGCCCGGCGCATGCCGGCCCGGGCCTTGGCGTCCCGCTCGCGCTTGAGCGCGGCGTTGGCGGCGCGCTGCTTGGGGTGGCCCTTGCGCTCCGCGCCGGGCGGGGTCGGGCCCTTGCCCTGGAGGGCCTTCCGGCTGTGCCCGCCGGTACCGACAGACGCGCCCTTCTTCGATCCGGGGTTGCGGCGGTTCCTGCGCTGGCTGTTGCCGGCCATGGCTGTACTTCCTGTCTGTCCGGCATGCCCCGGCCGCCCCGGTGTTGCCCGGTGGCGGCCGACGACATGCGTACGTCATGCGGGAGGGCCGCACCGGTCCGGTACGGCCCACCCATCACCCCGATCGTCGGATGGGGTTACTGGCTGTTGATCGTCCAGCGCGGGCCGGACGGGGTGTCCTCGATCGCCAGCCCGGCCAGGCCGAGCTGGTCGCGGATGGCATCCGCGGTGGCGAAGTCCTTGCGCTCGCGCGCCGCCTGCCGCTGGTCCAGGACCAGGCGGACCAGCGAGTCGACCACGCCGTGGAGGTCCTCGCCGCGCTCCGTTCCGGCCCAGTGCGGGTCGAGCGGGTCGAGGCCCAGTACACCGAGCATCGCACGGACCTCGGCCAGTCGCGCCACCACGCTCTCCTTGTCGTCCGCGTTCAGGGCGCTGTTGCCCTGGCGGACGGCGGTGTGCACGACGGCCAGCGCCTGCGGAACGCCGAAGTCGTCGTCCATCGCCTCGGCGAAGGCCGGCGGCACCTCGGGCGCCGCGTCGACCGTGCCGCAGCGCTCGACGGCGCGCTGGACGAAGCCCTCGATCCGGCCGAAGCCGGCCTCGGCCTCGCGCAGCGACTCCTCGCTGTACTCGATCATCGAGCGGTAGTGCGGGGCGGCCAGGTAGTAGCGGAGCACGATCGGCCGCCACGTCCGGACCATCTCGGAGACCAGCACCGAGTTGCCCAGCGACTTGCTCATCTTCTCGCCGGCCATGGTGACCCAGGCGTTGTGCACCCAGAAGTTGGCGAAGTCGTCGCCGTAGGCCTTGGACTGGGCGATCTCGTTCTCGTGGTGCGGGAAGATCAGGTCGAGCCCGCCGCCGTGGACGTCGAAGGCGGGGCCCAGGTACTTGTGGGCCATCGCCGAGCACTCCAGGTGCCAGCCCGGACGGCCGCGGCCCCACGGGGTCTCCCAGCTGGGCTCGCCGGGCTTGGTGGCCTTCCACATCGCGAAGTCGCGCTGGTCGCGCTTGCCGGTCTCGCCCTCGCCCTCGGGCTGGCGCAGGTCGTCCAGCTTCTGGTTGGAGAGCGCCAGGTAGTCGGGGTACGACCGCACGTCGAAGTAGACGTTGCCGTCGACCGCGTAGGCGTGGCCCTTCTCGATGAGCCCGCGCATCATCTCGATCATCTCGGGGATGTGCCCGGTGGCCCGCGGCTCGACGGTCGGCGGCAGGCAGCCCAGCGCGTCGTAACCGTCGTTGAAGGCGCGCTCGTTCTCGTAGCCGATCTGCCACCACGGCGTGCCGAGCTCGCGCTCCTTGGCGATGATCTTGTCGTCGATGTCGGTGACGTTCCGGGCGAAGGTCACCTGGTAGCCGCGGTAGGCGAACCACCGCTGCATGATGTCGAAGTTGAGCCCGGACCGGATGTGCCCGATGTGTGGCGCCGACTGGACGGTAGCGCCGCACAGGTAGATCGAGACACAACCCGGTACAAGCGGGACGAAGTCGCGTACCTGGCGGGTGCTGGTGTCGTACAGACGAATGCTCACAGCGTCAAGCGTAGTGGGCGACGGGGGGTGCCCCGCCACATTCCCCGGGACAACGGGGGTGCGGTCCCGGGGAAACGCCGGACGGCGGGCGGGTGGATCAGATGTTGCCGACCACCTTGCGCGGGGAGATCCGGACGACCACCCGGACGTCCTCCGGGCCGTCGAAGCCGTAGTCCTTGCCCATGTACTTGTGGGACAGCTCGTCGATCAGCTCCCGCCCGCCCTCGGTGGTCATCGTCGCCTCGCCGCGCGCCTCGAAGTACTCGTACGGGTTGTCCGTCGAGTTGATGAGGAGCGACACCCGCGGGTCCCGGACCAGGTTGAGGTGCTTGCGGCGGCCCTGGACGGTGGAGAAGAGGATGTCGTCGCCGTCCCGCGTGACCCAGACCACCGAAGCCTGCGGGCTCCCGTCGGGCTGGACCGTGGAGACCACGGCGAAGCTCTTGCTGTCGAGCAGTTCCTTGACCTTGTCGGCGAGTTCGACACCCATCGGAAACCTCTTCTCGTCGCGGGGCGCGGCCCGAGCGGAAGCCCCGCACGGGCCCGAGCCGAACACTAGCGACTCGGGCCCCGAGGACAACGGGTGAACACCCGTCAGGGGCGATTTCTTCCCGCCCGTTCACCCTCTTCTTCCCAACCCCGGCACGACCGGCTCGGCGCCGCTCGCACGCCCCCCCGGCACGACCGGCTCAGCGCCGCTCGTACACCAGGGCGGTGGCGATCGCGGCCAGGCCCTCGGCCCGGCCGGTCAGGCCCAGTCCGTCGGTGGTGGTGCCGGAGACGGACACCGGGGCGCCGGCCGCCTCGGACAGCGCGGCCTGCGCCTCGGCCCGCCGCTTGCCGATCTTCGGCCGCACGCCGATCACCTGGACGGCGACGTTGCCGATCTCGAAGCCCGCCTCGCGGACCAGCCGGGCCGCCTCGCCGAGCAGCTTCACCCCGGACGCGCCGGCCCACTCCGGGCGGTCGGTGCCGAAGTGGGCGCCGAGGTCGCCGATCCCGGCGGCCGAGAACAGCGCGTCGCAGGCGGCGTGCGCGGCGACGTCCGCGTCCGAGTGGCCGGAGAGCCCGACCCCGGCGTCCGGCCACTCCAGCCCGGCCACCCACAGCGGGCGGCCGGCCTCGAAGGCGTGCACGTCGGTGCCGATCCCGACGCGCGGAATCAGCGGGATCACGGGGGTCTGCGGGATCACAGGGGTCTGCGGGTCAGTAGGCATCGGCGGCCCTCCGGCGGGCGAGTACGGCCTCGGCGAGCACGAGGTCCAGTGGACGGGTGACCTTGAACGCCTCCTCGTGGCCAGGCACCACGACGACCCGGCCGCCGTAGCGCTCGACCAGGCCGGCGTCGTCGGTGACCGGCGGCGCGTCGGCGGTGCCGTCGCTCTCCTCGGCCAGCGCCTTGGCGTGCACCTCGACCAGGGTGGCGCGGTCGAAGCCCTGCGGGGTCTGCACCGCGCGCAGGGTGGCGCGCTCGGGCGTGTCGAGCACCGGCTCGGGGCCGCCCGGGTTCGGCTCGACCCGCTTCACCGTGTCGGCCAGCGGCACCGCCGGCACCACGGCCCGCGCCCCGGCCCGGACGGCGGCCGCGACGGCGTCCACCACCTCGACCGGGACCAGCGGGCGGGCCGCGTCGTGCACCAGCACGATCCCGACCTCGTCCGGGATCGCGGCCAGGCCCAGCCGGACGGACTCCTGGCGGGTCGCCCCGCCGGCCACCACCCGGATGTCCTTGTCGTCCAGCCCGTTGCTGTCCAGCAGGGCGACCACCTCGGCCACCCCGTCGGCGGGCGCGGCGACCACGACCAGGCCGACCGCCCGGCTGCGGGCCAGGGCCCGGACGGCGTGCACCAGGAGCGGCACGCCCCCCAGTTCCCGCAGGGCCTTCGGGGCTCCCGGCCCCAGCCGCTCACCGCGTCCGGCGGCGGGCACCACTGCTGCTGCGACTGCTCCTGACGCGTTCAGGTTTCACTCCTTCGGCGAAGTGGGTATGGCCATGGCGTGCCCGGCGGGCGCACCGGGCCCCTTCCGAAGAACCATGGTCCACCGCCCGCCGCACAGCTCCGCAAGCCCCGCTCGACAACGGGGGCAGAAACGGTCTTGCAGGTCTGGGCCGGCTAGGGCGGGTGGCGTGGTCCGGACATGCCTCAGCGCCCGAAGTGCCAATGCACCACTCCCGGACGGTTCGTCCGAGGAGCGGCGCGCCGGCACCGGGCGCTGTGAGCGTTGGGCGGCAGCCCGACCGCACTGCGGTGGCGCGCGCTACGAGGCGAGGACCTCGTCGAGCAGCGTCTCCGCCTTGTCCTCGTTGGTGTTCTCCGCCAGCGCGAGCTCGCTGACGAGGATCTGGCGCGCCTTCGCGAGCATCCGCTTCTCGCCGGCCGAGAGGCCGCGCTCGCGCTCGCGGCGCCAGAGGTCGCGAACGACCTCGGCGACCTTGATGACATCACCCGAGGCGAGCTTCTCCAGGTTCGCCTTGTAGCGACGGGACCAGTTGGTCGGCTCTTCCGTGTACGGCGCCCGCAGCACCTCGAAGACCCGGTCCAGACCCTCCTGGCCGACTACATCGCGCACACCGACGAACTCCGCGTTCTCGGCGGGCACGCGGAGCGTCAGGTCTCCCTGCTGCACCTTGAGCACCAGGTAGGTCTTGTCCACACCTTTGATCTGGCGAGTTTCGATGGCCTCGATCAGCGCGGCCCCGTGATGGGGGTAGACCACCGTGTCGCCAACCTTGAACGTCATGTGACAGGACCCCTTCCGTGGCTTTCCAGAATAACACGCTTCTCGGCACACCCGAAGGGCGTTTTCGCAGGTCAGGGCCGGTCTCGGGGCTTGACAAGGACCCCCATGACGTGCTGCGACCGGTGTTCGAGAACGGCTTCCCGCAGGTCGGAGGCGGTTCCGGGGTTCGTCGAAACCCTTGCGCAACACCCCCGCAACCATGATTGGATCTTGAGCTTTCACCCCTTTTCGGGTCGCGGCCGAATCGTTATTCGATCTTGGTCGAAGCTTGTCCATCGAGTGACCTGGACATGTCGGATTTGCCGCCGGACGGCCCCCCGACGGCCCCCGGGAGTGCGACACGGGGACCACCCCGTGAGGAGCGCATAAGTGAGGTCGATAATCTGAGACCTGACCTACCGACACGTGACCTAGGGAGAAGCCGCCGCCGTGAGCCGCAGCCTTCGACGCGGCAGCATCGCCGCCATCGCCGCCATCGCCATCGCCTCGCTGTCCTCCTGCGCCGCCGGCAACACGCCGGACACCCTGCAGATCAAGCCCGACAACGCGGCGGCGACCCTCGGGGCGAACCTCCGGCTGAACAACATCGTGGTCGTCACCCCGGTGAACACCGCCGGCGACTACACCGGTGCCGCCAACGTGGTCGTGAACATCGCGAACACCGCGGACACCCCGGCCGAGCTCCAGTCCGTCACCGTCGGCGGTGCCGCTGCCACCTTCGCGGACGCCGCCGGCGCTCCGCAGTCCGGCATCGTCATCCCGGCCGGTGGCGCGGTGGCGATCGGCGGCCAGGGCAACCCGTCCGCCCACGTCGCCTCCGCGACCGTCCAGGTCGGCGGCTACGCCTCGACCGTCTTCACCTTCAAGGACGGCCAGAAGGTCTCGGCCGAGGCCTCCGTGAGCCCGGACTCGGGCGAGCACGGCAACGGCCTCTACCCCGGCTACGGGCCGACCCCGTCGCCGACCGCCACCCCGGCCAAGACCGCCACCCCCGGCGCCACGGCCCCCGGCGCCACCGCCACCCCGGGTGCGCCGACCACCGGTGCCACCGTCCCGGTCGGCACCACCGCCCCGGCCGTCCCGGCCGCGCACTGACGAACCCACCCCGCTCCGGCGGGCCCGGGCGGGCCCGCCGGAGCGACGCGAAGGCCCCCTCCGGCTGCCGGAGGGGGCCTTCCGCGTGGTCGGGACGGTTTACGGCTCGAACTTGTAGCCCAGGCCGCGGACGGTGACCAGGTAGCGCGGCGCGCCCGGGTCCGGCTCGATCTTGGCCCGCAGGCGCTTCACGTGGACGTCCAGGGTCTTGGTGTCGCCGACGTAGTCCGCGCCCCACACCCGGTCGATCAGCTGCATCCGGGTGAGCACCCGGCCCGCGTTGCGCAGCAGCATCTCCAGCAGGTCGAACTCCTTGAGCGGCAGGTCGACCTTGGCGCCGTCCACGGTCACCACGTGGCGGTCCACGTCCATCCGGACCGGGCCCGCCTCCAGGGCGCCCGGGCCGCCGCCGTTGTCGCCCGCACCGCCGTCCTCGCCGCGGCGGCGCAGCACCGCGCGGATCCGCGCGACCAGCTCGCGGGTGGAGTACGGCTTGGTGACGTAGTCGTCAGCGCCTATCTCCAGACCGACGACCTTGTCGATCTCGCTGTCCTTGGCGGTCACCATGATCACCGGGACGTTGGAGCGCACCCGGAGCTGGCGGCAGACCTCGGTGCCGGGCAGGCCCGGCAGCATCAGGTCGAGCAGGACGAGGTCGGCGCCGTTGCGTTCGAACTGCTCCAGGGCGTCGGGGCCGGTGGCGGCGACGGCCACCTCGAAGCCCTCCTTGCGGAGCATGTACGAGAGGGCGTCGCTGAACGACTCCTCGTCCTCGACCACCAGTACTCGGGTCACGATCAGGCCTCCGGGGCAAGCTGAGGGGTTGTGTCTGACAGGTGTGGTTCCCGCTCCCCGGCGGGGAGCGAACGGTCCGTACGAGCCGTACGGGCCGTGGTGAGGGTTCTGGGGGCGGCGGCGGGGCCGGCGGGGCCGTCGTCCGGCGCGCGGTCCGGTGCGCGGTCCGGCGCGCGGTCCGGCGCGTCGCCGGGCGCGTCGGGCGCGTCGGGCTCGCCTGGCTCGTCGAACGCGTCGGGCTCGTCGTCGAACTCGTCGAACTCGTCGTCGGGCTGGTCCTCCGTGGGTGCCTGCCCGGCGGGCAGGCGGACGGTGAAGGTCGAACCCTGGCCCTCGACGCTCCACACCGAGACGGTGCCGCCGTGCGAGGCCGCGACGTGCTTGACGATGGACAGGCCCAGGCCGGTGCCGCCGGTCGCCCGGGAGCGGGCGGGGTCGACGCGGTAGAACCGCTCGAAGACCCGCTCGCGGTCCTTCTCGGAGATGCCGATGCCCTGGTCGGTGACCGAGATCTCGATGAGCTCGCCGTCCGCCTCCCCGAGCGCCGCGGCGCTGGAGATCCGGCGGGTGGCGATGGCCACCCGGGTGCGGGGCGGGCTGTAGTTGACGGCGTTCTCGACCAGGTTGCCGAGCGCGGCGGCGAGCTGGCCGCGGTTGCCGTGCAGGTAGAGGCCGGCGATGCCGCCCGCCGCGATCAGGATCTGCTTGGCGGCGGCCTGCTGGCGGCAGCGGTCGATCGCCTCGGCGATCAGCTCGTCCACCGCGACCGGCTCCGGGTCGACCATCAGCCGGTCGTCCTGGACCCGGGAGAGGTCGATGATCTCCTGCACCAGGCTGGCCAGTCGGGCCGCCTCCACCTGCATCCGGCCGGCGAAGCGCTGCACCGCCTCCGGGTCGTCGGACGCGTCCACGACCGCCTCGGAGAGCAGCGACAGGGCGCCGACCGGGGTCTTGAGCTCATGGCTGACGTTGGCCACGAAGTCCCGGCGGACGGCCTCCACCCGGCGCCGCTCGGTCTGGTCCTCGACCAGCACCAGCACCAGCCGGGAGCCCAGCGGGGCCACCCGGACGGAGACCGCGAGCGGCTCCGCCGCGCGGGCCGCGCCCGGCCGGGGCACCTCCAGCTCGACCTGGCGGATCTCGCCGTCCCGGCGGGTGGAGCGGGCCAGCGCGAGCATCTGGTCCACGGCGACGGCGCCACCGCGCACCAGGCCCATCGCGTACGCCGCCGAGCTGGCCTTGACCACCTCGTCGCCCTCGCCCAGCACGATCGCGCAGGAGCGGAGCACGGAGAGCACGGTGTCGACCCCGGGCGGCAGCGGCGGCTCGGGGTTGCCGGTGCCCAGTGACTGGTACCGGCCGGGGTTCCTGCCGCCGGTTGCGCTGTACCTGCCCTTGGCCTGCTCGCGCTCGCTCCAGCGGAAAGCGATGGAGGCGGTGAGGCCGACGCCGAGCCCGGCTATGGCGCAGGCAGCGGCGGCGGCCACGTTCACGTCCATGTGGCCAGCGTAAGCGTACGGCCAGGGCAGTCCCCAGGCACTGGGTCAAGGCATCGACCACGCGTTGCCGAGAATTCACCTTCAGGTGGCCGCCGATTCACCGTAGCGGCCGTGCACCGTCGCCCTGGCGGCGGAAAGTTGGCCGGGCAGCCCGTGTGGGAGAGATCGGTGTGCCGAACAGCGGCCACCGGCTCGGGTGTGCGCGTACGATGCGCGCCACCAGCAGCGGTCACCCGAACGCCGGAACGAAGGAACGACGGTCGTACGGACTGACCGGTCGGCACCGCCACCGACACAGCTTCTGAGGAGAGAACATGCGCGACGCGTACCACGAGGAACTCGATGCGATCGGCGACAGCCTGGTCGAGATGGCCCGGCTGGTCGGATCGGCGATGGGCCGGGCCACCACCGCCCTCCTCGACGCGGACCTGTCGCTGGCGGAGAGCGTGATCGCCGCCGACGAGAAGGTCAACGAACTCCACCACGAGCTGGAGAACCGGGCCATCGACCTCCTCGCCCGCCAGCAGCCGGTCGCCACCGACCTGCGCATCGTCGTCACCTCGCTGCGGATGAGCGCCGACCTGGAGCGCTGCGGCGACCTCGCCCGGCACGTCGCCAAGGTCGCGCGGATGCGCTACCCCGACACCGCCGTGCCGAGCGACCTGCACTCCACCGTCCTGGAGATGGGCCAGCTCGCCCAGCGCCTGGTGGCCAAGGCCGGCCTGGTCATCGCGACCAAGGACGTCGACAAGGCCCTGGAGATGGAGCAGGACGACGACGCGATCGACAGCCTGCACCGCGAGCTGCTGTCGCACCTGATCGACGAGCGCTGGCACCACGGCATCGAGACCGCCGTCGACATCACCCTGGTCGGCCGCTACTACGAGCGCTTCGCGGACCACGCGGTGTCGGTCGCCAAGCGCGTGGTGTACCTGGTGACGGGCGAGCACGTGGCCGAGTTCGTGGCCGCCACCGAGGCCGCCGAGGCCGCGCCGATCGACTGACCGCCGCTCCCGGCACCATCGGTCCCGGAACCGCCGGTCGGGGCACCGCCGGTCGGGGCACCGCCGGTCGGGGCGCCGCCGGTCGGGGCTCACCCCGAGGGGTGAGTAAACCTGTGACGAGGGTGGTGCGGGCGCACGGGCTTCCGTGCGCCCCACCACTGCGCGCCCGTTGACGCCCCCTCCGTTCGGCGGCTTCACTCGACATTGGGGGCACAGGACTGTGCCCGTCACAAGGAGGGAAGCTCGATGAAGGCCAACCCGACCCGACCGGCTACCGCCCACGACACCGTCGAGCCATCCGCCCCGAAGCTGCTTCCGATCCTCGCCGCGGGCTGCGGCTGCGGCCCGGGCTGCGGCTGCGGCTGCCAGTCCGGTGCGCCCTGCCAGTGCGGCGGCGCCGACGGCGGCTGCTGCGGCGGCCACTGAGCGCGACGCCGCCCGAGGAGTCCCCTGAGGTGCACGGCCCACCGGCGGCCGTGCACCTCCTTCGTTCTCCCGCCCGCCGCACGGCAGGCGGGCCCGCCGGTCAGAACCGGACGTCGGAGCAGGAGTAGAAGGCGTTCCCGGTGTCGGAGATCGTCCAGACCGCGACGACCACCTGGTGGCCGGTGCGCCCGCTCGGGACGGTCGCGGTGTGGCTGAGCGTGCTCGGCACCTGCTTCCCGCCGTACGGGACGGTCAGGAAGGGCGTCAGGTCCAGGTTGGCGCGGGTGACCGGCCGGCTCGCGTCGTAGCCCGGCTTGGTCATGTAGTACCGGAAGTCGGTGGTCGCGTGCCGGGCGGTGAACGTCCAGGAGAAGGTCAGCTGCTGGCCCGCCGTCACCGGCGTGGTCGGCCAGGCGCCCCCGTGCGGGTCGTCCAGCTCGGCGAAGCGCGCGTTGCCGCCGGCACAGATGGTGCCGTCCGAGGGGCCGAGGGCCGGGAAGCCCTTGGTGCCCTCGACGCTCTGCGGCTCCCACTGGATGTCGCCGCAGTCCCACGGGACGCCGTCCACGTGGGTGTCGCAGAGCGCGGCGCGGCTGGGCGGGGTCGAGATCCAGCCGTGGGACGAGGCCGGGAAGGCGAGGGTCAGCGGGATCGCCAGCGCGGCGGCGGCCGCCCCGACGATGTGGCGTGTGCGCATGGTGCTCCTCCGTGGGGGTGGATGGAGTGTGCGCCGGGGCGCAGACGCGCGCGTGGGGGTGCGGCGGCCCGGAGGGGAGATCCCGGCATGCCTGCGCCAGTCCGGTGCGCTCACCGTAGGAGCCGCCGACTGAGCCCGTCAATGGTCTGAACCACTTTCCCGCCTACTGCCCAACTCCCGCGCCGGGCAAGCAGGTTGGCCCAGAGCCGACCGAAAACGAACGAAGCCCCGCCGCCCGGTTCGACCGGGGGCGGGGCCGTTCCGGCAAGCGGCTTACTTCTTGCCCTGGTTCTTGACGGCCTCGATGGCGGCCGCGGCGGCCTCCGGGTCGAGGTAGCGGCCGCCCGGGGTGACGGGCTTGAAGTCGGCGTCCAGCTCGTACACCAGCGGGATGCCGGTCGGGATGTTCAGGCCGGCGATGGCCTCGTCGGAGACGCCGTCGAGGTGCTTGACCAGCGCGCGCAGGCTGTTGCCGTGGGCGGTGACCAGGACGGTCCGGCCGGCGGCGAGGTCCGGGACGATGGCGTCGTACCAGTACGGGAGCATCCGCTCGACGACGTCCTTCAGGCACTCGGTGCGCGGACGCAGCTCGCTCGGGATCTCGGCGTAACGGGCGTCACCGGCCTGCGAGTACTCGGAGTCGTCGGCCAGCACCGGCGGCGGGGTGTCGTACGAGCGGCGCCACAGCTGGAACTGCTCCTCGCCGAACTCGGCCAGGGTCTGGGCCTTGTCCTTGCCCTGGAGCGCACCGTAGTGGCGCTCGTTCAGCCGCCAGCTGCGGCTGACCGGGATCCAGTGCCGGTCGGCCTTGTCCAGGGCGATCTGCGAGGTGCGGATGGCGCGGCGCAGCAGCGAGGTGTGCAGCACGTCGGGGAGCAGGCCCTCGGCGGCCAGGAGCTCGCCACCGCGGGCGGCCTCCTTCTCGCCCTTCTCGTTGAGGTCGACATCGACCCAACCGGTGAACAGGTTCTTCTGGTTCCACTGGCTCTCGCCGTGGCGGAGCAGGATGAGTCGGTACGTCGTGTCAGCCATGGCCCCCAGCTTAGTGGGGGCGGAAAAACCCCTGGTGGGGACCTTCCGCCGGTGTGTAATCTGTGCCCCGCGCATCTGACACTTACATGCGTCGGCTGACCGGGCCTGCCTCACCGCTCAGCGGACGCCAGCCCCCGGGAGCCCCCACATGCCCCTCGCCCTGGTCGCCCATCCCCGGATCCGAAGAGTGGTGCAGGAGACGGTGGGCGGACTGCCGCGGCAGTTCTGGTGGCTCTGGGTGAGCACGCTGGTGAACAAGCTCGGCGCCTTCGTCGTGACGTTCCTGGCGTTCTACCTGACCGCCGAACGCGGCTACCCGCCCTTCTACGCGGGCCTGGTGGCCTCGCTGTTCGGCCTCGGGTCGGCCGTCGCGGCGATCCTCGCCGGCGTACTGGCCGACCGGATCGGACGCCGCCCCACACTGCTCGGCGCCCAGCTGGGCACCGCGCTGTTCACCTCCGTGCTCGGCTTCGCGGACGGCCAGGTGGCGATCGCCGCGGTGGCCTTCATGGTCGGCCTGTGCAACAACGCCACCCGGCCGCCCACCTCGGCGATCATCGCCGACCTGGTGCCGCCCGAGGACCGGGTCCGCGCGTACTCGCTGAACTACTGGGCGATCAACATCGGCTTCGGCCTCTCGGCCGCCGTCGCCGGACTGATCGCCTCCCACGGCTACCTCACGCTCTTCCTGCTGGACGCGCTCACCACCGTGGTCTGCGCGGTGGTGATCTTCCTCCGGATCCCGGAGACCAAGCCGCAGGCCGCGCCCGGCCCCGCGGGCGGCTCCGCCGAACCGCCGGTCAGCCTGCTCTCGGTGTTCCGGGACGCCCCGTTCATGGCGCTGGTCGGGCTGACCCTGATGCTCGCACTGGTCTTCCAGCAGGGCAGCACCACGCTGGCCGTCGACATGGGCGCCGCCGGCATCGCACCCAGCGAGTACGGCCTGGTCATCGGCCTGAACGGGCTGCTCATCGTGGTCCTGCAGATCCCGCTCACCCGCTGGATGGAGGGCCGCTCGCGGACCGGGCTGCTGATCGCCAGCTGCCTGCTCACCGGCTGGGGCTTCGGGCTGGCCGCGCTGGCCGGATCCTCGGCCTGGCTGTTCGCGCTCTCGGTGGCGGTCTGGACCGTCGGCGAGATCCTCCACACGCCGGTGATGATGGGCATGGTCGCCGAGCTGGCCCCGACCCACGGGCGCGGCCGCTACCAGGGCGTGCACAGCCTCTCCTGGTCGCTCGCCTCGTTCCTCGGCCCGGCGGGCGGCGGGCTGCTGCTCCAGTACGCCGGGCCGGCGGCGCTCTGGACGGCCTGCGGGGTGGTCGGGACGGTCACCGCGCTCGGGTACGTGGTGCTGGCCCGCCGGACCGGCGCGGCGGGGCGTCGCCCGCCCGTGATCACGGAGGTCCCGGCGCCCGCCCCGGCGGCCCCGGCGGCCGTGGTGGAGCCGGCCGGGAAGGCTCCGACGGGCGCCTGACCGGAAGGGCCGGGCCGGAAAGCCCGGAAGGGGTCAGTCCGCGTCCGGGGCGGCCGCCGGCCGCTCCTTCGGGGCGGCCAGGTGGGCGAAGGCGGCCAGGTTGCGGGTGGACTCCCCGCGCTTGGTCCGCCACTCCCACTCCCGGCGGATCGCCGTGGCGAAGCCCAGCTCCAGCAGGGTGTTGAACGGCTCGTCCGCGTTCTCCAGCACCGTCCCGAGCAGCCGGTCCACGACCTCCGGGGTGAGCGCCTCCAGCGGCAGCCGGCCGGCCAGGTAGACGTCGCCGAGCACGTCGATCGCGTAGCCGACGCCGTACAGCCGGGTGTTGCGCTCCAGCAGCCAGCGGTAGACGGCCTCGTGGTTCTCGTCCGGACGGCGGATCACGAAGGCGTTCACCGAGAGGGTGTGGTCGCCGACCCGCAGGGCGCAGGTGGTGCTCAGCTTCCGGGTGCCCGGGAGGGCCGCCACCAGCGTGTACGGGTCGGTGGCGGCCGGCTCCCAGGCCACCCCGGCGTCGTCCAGGGCGGTGCGCAGGAGGGTCAGGGCCTCGTCCTTGGTGCGGATTGCCATGGAGGTGACGTTACTCGCCGGTACCGGGGCGGCGCAGCCCCAGGCCGCCGGCACCACGGCCGCCGTGGCACCACGGCCGGTCGGCGCTCAGGCCGGCCGGCGCTCAGGCCAGCCGGCGACGGGCCGCCGCCAGCCGCCCGGCCGGGCGGGCCATGCTGCCGGCGTACACCTCGGCGGTGGTCGCCGCGGCGGTGTCCCAGCCGAAGCCGGCCGCGTGCCGGGCCGCCGCCTCGCCGCGCCGGGCCACCAGGGCCCGGTCGGTCACGTACGGCTCCAGCGCGTACGACCAGTCCACCGGGTCGTGCCCCTGCACCAGGGTGCCGGTCTCGCCGTCCCGCACCGCCACCGGCAGGCCGCCGACCGCGGCCGCCACCACCGGGGTGCCGCAGGCCTGCGCCTCCAGCGCGACCAGCCCGAAGGACTCGCTGTACGAGGGCATCACCAGCGCCGTCGCCGCCCGGTACCAGTCCGCCAGCTGCGGCTGGCCGACCGGCGGGTGGAACCGCACCACGTCGCCGATGCCCAGCTGGGCGGCCAGCTTGTGCAGGCTCTCCGGCCGGGCCAGTCCGGTGCCGGACGGGCCGCCGACCACCGGCACCACCAGGCGCTCGCGCAGCTCCGGGCGGCGGCCCAGCAGCGCCGCGACCGCCCGAAGCAGCACGTCCGGGGCCTTCAGCGGCTGGATCCGGCCGGCGAACAGCAGCACCGCGGCGTCCTGCGGCAGGCCCAGCCGGGCCCGGGCGGCGGCGGGCGTCCGCGGCCCGCCGGGCCGGAAGACGTCCAGGTTGACCCCGGGGTGGACGACGGCCAGCTGGTCCGGCCGGGCGGAGTAGTGCAGCGCCAGCTCGGCGGCCTCCTCGGTGGTGTTGGCGATCAGCCGGTCGGCCGCCTCCACCACCTGGGTCTCACCGATCACCCGGGCCGCGGGCTCGGGCGTGTCGCCCTCGGCCAGCGCGGCGTTCTTGACCTTCGCCATGGTGTGCATGGTGTGCACCAGCGGCACCCCCCAGCGCTGTGCGGCCAGCCAGCCGACCTGCCCGGAGAGCCAGTAGTGCGAGTGCACCAGGTCGTAGTGGCCGGGGCGGTGGCCCGCCTCGGTCCGCAGCACCCCGTGGGTGAAGGCGCACAGCTGGGCCGGCAGGTCCTCCTTGACCAGGCCCTCGTACGGCCCGGCGGTGACGTGGCGGACCAGCACGCCCGGGGCCAGCTCGACCGTCGGCGCGTCGTCCGAGCAGATCGACCGGGTGAACACCTCGACCTCGATGTTGAGCGCGGCCAGGCGCTTGGCCAGCTCGACGATGTAGACGTTCATCCCGCCGGCGTCCCCGGTGCCGGGCTGGTGCAGCGGCGAGGTGTGGACACTCAGCATGGCGATCCGGCGCGGGCGGCGACGGCCGGGAACGAGCGACTGGAGCCGGCCGCGCGCGGGGACGGCGGGCTGGGCACGGCGTACCGAACGGACGGGGTGCTGGATCACCTGGCTGAAGCCTCCTCTGTGCTGCCCGTCAAGGCGGTCCGTACCCGGGCCGCCCGTTGTCCGGTGTGCGCTGCCCCGTCCCGGGCACACATCACCACCAGTGTGCCAACCACAGGGACCGCGTTCGGCATTCCCGTCCCCTCCCACCGGCCGGTGCGGCCGCCATCGCCCCAGGTCAGCGCGGTGCCGCCGGCGGCCCGACTACCCTTCTGGGCATGGCTGCCTCCTTCGACCCCGTTCCCGCCGCGCCCGCCCGCGGACGGACCGGACGCCCGGTGGGGACGGTCACCCGGGGCACCACCAACACCAACCGGCTGCGCCGGATGGACCGCTGGATCGCCCACACCCTCGGCCGCGCGCTGCGCGCCGCCGGACGCCCGCCGGTCGCGGTGGACCTCGGCTACGGCGCGGCACCGTGGACCGCCGTCGAACTGGCCGGGCGGCTGCGCACGGTGCGGCCGGACATCCGGGTGGTCGGGATCGAGATCGAGCCGGAGCGGGTCACGGCCGCGCTGCCGTACGCCGAGCCGCCGCTGCTCACCTTCCGGCGCGGGGGCTTCGAGGTGCCGCTGGACGGCGGCGCGCCGGCCCAGCTGATCCGGGCCGCCAACGTGCTGCGGCAGTACGACGAGGCGGCGGTCGCCGGGGTGTGGGAGCGGCTGTGCGCGCGGCTCGCCCCGGACGGGCTGCTGGTCGAGGGCACCTGCGACGAGATCGGGCGGCGGCACGTCTGGGTCGCGCTCGGCCCGGAGGGGCCCCGGACGGTGACCTTCGCGGCCCGGCTGGGCGGCCTCGGGCAGCCCTCCGACCTGGCCGAGCGGCTGCCGAAGGCGCTGATCCACCACAACGTGCCCGGGCGGCCGGTGCACGCCTTCCTGACCGACTTCGACCGGGCCTGGGCGGCGGCCGCGCCGTACGGGGCGTTCGGGGCGCGCCAGCGCTGGGTGGCGGCCTGCACGGCGCTGGCGGGCAGCTGGCCGCTGGTGGACGCGCGCGGACGGTGGCGGCAGGGCGAGGTCACGCTGCCCTGGTCGGCGCTCGCGCCGTAGCGACGGGCCGGCGCCGTACTGGCGCGGAGCGGGAGCGGGCACAGGTTCGGGACGGGCACGGGAGCGGGCGCGGGAGCGGGAGCGGGAGCGGGCGCGGGCGCGGGAGCGCGCACGTGCCAGCGAGCGCCGGAGCTGGTGAGCGACCCGACGCATTCACTCGAACGAGTTATCGAATATCTCTGGCGTGTTGACGCCTCAGCAGGCCACCATGGACCCGGCCGAGCGGCGACACCACACGCCGCTCGGCAGGCCCACGCTCCGCCCGTCCGGTCAGGCGTCCCGCTCGGACAGCTCCCGCCGGGCCCGCTCGAACACCTCGTACATCTCCGACCCGAACAGCACGAACCGCACCTCCGCCAGCTCCGCGCCCGCCTCCGCGTCACCGCCGTCCAGCACCTCCGCGACGGTGCCGAGCGCGATCCGGGCCGCGTCCGCCGGCGGCCAGCCGTAGATCCCGGCCGACACGGCCGGGAAGGCCACCGTGCGCGCGCCGAGCGCCGCCGCGGTGCGCAGCGACTCGCGATAGCAGGAGGCCAGCAGCTCCGCCCGCTCCTCGTACTCCTCCGCCCGGTACACCGGCCCGACGGTGTGCACCACCCACCGGGCCGGCAGCCGTCCGGCCGCCGTCGCCACCGCCCGCCCGGTGGGCAGCCCCTTGCCCCAGTGCGAGGCGCGCAGCCGGCGGCACTCCTCCAGGATCTGCGGCCCGCCCTTGCGGTGGATCGCGCCGTCCACCCCGCCACCACCCAGCAAGGACGAGTTGGCGGCGTTCACCACCGCGTCCACGGGCTGTTCCGTGATGTCACCCTCCACCAGGGTGATCCGCTCCGCCATCGCCCACTCCCTGCCCCGGGCCGCCCGACGGCCGCCGGGACGGGAACCGAGTCGTCGTCCGAGTCCAGTCACCGCACCTCCACCGGCGTGGCAATAACCACAACGGCGCCGGTCGGCCAGAGAAATCCCCGGAGATCACGTTATGGTCGCGAGAAGTTCCCCGACGCGCGGTGCCAGGCGGGCACTGCGGACGGACGCCGGCCGTTACGCAGTCGGGGAAAGGGAGGAACCACCGATGCCCGCAACGGGAGACGGGCGGGCACCTGGTGCCGCGGACCTGCCGGGCGCCCACGACGGCGCCCCCGTCGGCCATGCCCGCGGCCGCGCCACGACCGGACCGGCCACGGCGGCTCCCCCGATACCGCACCCCCGCTCGCGGGCCGCGCACGCCTCCCACCCGTCCCACATCTCCGACCCGGCCGGCCCCGCGGCCGCGGACGGGCCCGCCGACGGCGCGCCGCTGCGCCTGCTGGTCATCGAGGACGACGCCTCGGACGCCCAGCTGATCAAGGCCGCGGTCGCAGACAGCGGCACCTCGATCGAGATCCACTGGGCCCGCGGCCTGGACCAGGCCACCGAACTGCTCGTCCCACCCGCGCCCTGGGCCCGGCGCGGGCGCTCCCGCACCCCCGAGTTCGGCTGCGTGCTCCTCGACCTCGCCTCGCCCGCCGACCTGCCGCACCCCTCCGACTCCTCGGACGGGCTGGAGGGCCTGCACGAACTGCTCCGCCGGGCCCCGCACACCCCGGTCGTGGTGCTCACCGACGCCGCGGGGGCCGAACTCGGCGCGGCCGCCGTCGCCGCCGGCGCCCAGGACTTCCTGCTCAAGCACGAGACCGACGGCCCGCTGCTCGCCCGCGCCCTGCGCTACGCCGTCGAGCGCAAGCGCGCCGACGAGTCCCAGCGCCGCCTGGTCGAAGCCGAGTTGCGTGGCCAGGAGAACGCCCGGCTCCAGCGCCACCTGCTGCCCACCCCGCTGCTCGACGGTGCCGGGCTCTCCTTCACCCGGCGCTACCGCCCCGGCCGCCGCCGCGCGCTGCTCGGCGGTGACTTCTACGACGCCGTGCGCACCGACGACGGCACCGTCCACGTCGTGATCGGCGACGTCTGCGGCCACGGCCCGGACGAGGCCGCGCTCGGCGTCGCGCTCCGGATAGCGTGGCGCACCCTGGTCTTCGCGGGGCTCACCGGCGAGACCCTGCTCACCACCCTCCAGCACGTGCTGGAGCACGAGCGGCGCAGCGACGAGATCTTCGCGACGCTCTGCATGCTGGTCATCGAGCCCGGCGGCGCCGGCAGCGGCCTCGACTCGCTCGGCACCGGCGAGCGGGCCCGGCTCTACCTCGCCGGGCACCCGGCGCCGCTGCTGCTCGGCCGGGACCACGAGCCGGTCACCCTGCCCTCCGACCTCGCCGGGCCCGCGCTGGGCCTGCTGCCGTGCCACGACGGGCAGGCCGCCTGGCCCGCCCACGAGGTCGAACTGCGGGCCGGCTGGCGGCTGTTGCTCTACACCGACGGGCTGATCGAGGGCCGGGTCGGGGCCGGGTCCCGCCGTCTGGGCCAGGACGGGCTCGCGGACCTGGTCGGCGACCACCAGGCCGCCGGGCTGACCCGGGGGCGGCTGGTCGACAGCGCCATCGCGGAGGTCGAGGAGCTGAACGGCGGGGCGCTGACCGACGACGTCGCGGTGCTGCTGCTGGAGCGCAACCCGGTGCAGCTGGTCCTCGGCTGACTGAACGTCAGCGGCCGGGCGGCCTGACGCGCGACCGGGCAGCTACCGGACATGCGGCCGGACATGCGGCCGGACATGCGGCCGGACATGCGGCCGGACATGCGGCCGGACATGCGGCGGGGGCGGGGGGGGGGGTGCCCCCCCCCGCCGCGGCCCCGGGGGAGACCCCC
>NZ_JBHXLL010000022.1:44528-145280 GCF_042721415.1 Kitasatospora sp. NPDC058444
CCGTGACGGGCCTCGTGGACGAAACCGGCCTGCCGCTGCGACAGGGGCCCGTCCAGGGGGCCTTACTGCGGCCCGCACAGGGGGCCGGACAGGCGGCGGCCCGGGCGGGTGAACTCCCCGCCCGGGCCGCCGCGTTGTCCACTGCCCGACCTACCAGGGCCCGTACGGACCGGTGTTGCTCCGGCCGCCCCGGCCACCACCGCCACCGGTCAGCGCGCGGATCGCCGGGCGGACGTCCACCACGTAGACGATCGAGGCGACCAGGCCGGCCAGGGTGCCGATGCCGGTGAAGAAGTTCACCCCGAACAGGAGGTCCCAGCCGAAGGAGATCCCCAGGATCGCCACCCAGAAGCCCTTGGTCTTCTTGTCGGCCGCCCGGTACGCGTCCTCCCGGCGGGTGGCCGCGTCGGCCAGGGCGAAGAGTTTGTAGCCGAGGATGGCGACGGTCGCCCACCAGATCGGGTTCAGATAGGAAAAGGCCAGAATCTGCAACACTCCGACCATTTCGATCTCCTCTGCTCTCGACTCCGGCGCTGCGTCCGCCGCCCATCCTGGCACGACGACCGTCCGCGACGGGGTCAACGTCCCACGGTCACCTGCTGCGCCCCTGCGGGCGCCACGTCACTCCGCGGCGTCGGCGACGCCCTTGCGGGCCCGGGCGGACCTCTTCGGGGCGGACTCGGCCTCGACCGGCTCAGCCGTCGACCCGGACTCGACGGGCTCCACGGACTCGACCGGCTCCACGCCCAGCTCGGGCTGCTCGGACGGCTCGGACGGCTCGGTCTCCTCCGAGGCGCCAGGGCGGGCCTTGTCCACCACGACCTTGCCGCGCTCGGCCAGCTCGTCGTACGTCTCCTTGGCCTTCACCGCCAGCTCGACCGCGCGGGCCACCTGCTGCAGCGCGAAGCCCTGGGCCCGCTCCTGCAGGGTCTTGAGGTCCGTCGGCAGGGTGGTGACGGTCTCGGTGACCCTGGCCTGCGCCCCGGTCAGCAGCGACTGCGCCTCCTGGAACGTGGCGGCGGCCTTCTCCTGCGCACCCTTGCGGTCCGCCGCCAGCGCCTCGACCCGGCCCGGCACCTCGCGCAGCTTCTCGTACGCGAGGTCCCCGGCGCCGGCCAGGGCGTACAGCGGGGTCGGGTCGCCGAGGGTCTTCTTGATCTCGTCGGTGATGGGCATGGTTACCGGTCCTCCCGGTGGGTGTTCTGGGTGGCTGGGCCGTCCGCCGTCGGGGTGGAAGCCGACGCGGCGTTCTCCTTGAGGAAGGCGTCGTAGACCGCGAGCAGCGCCTGCTTCTGCCGCTCGTTGATCAGCGGATCGGCCAGGATCGAGGCCCGCAGTTCCAGGCCCTCGCCCCGCCTCTCCTCCAGGATCCCGGCCTGGACGTACAGCGTCTCCGCCGAGATCCGCAGCGCCTTGGCGATCTGCTGGAGGATCTCCGCGCTCGGCTTGCGCAGCCCGCGCTCGATCTGGCTGAGGTACGGGTTGGACACGCCGGCGGCCTCCGCCAGCTGCCGCAGCGAGTACTGGGCGTTGCGGCGCTGCTCGCGGATGTACTCGCCCAGCGAGCCGACGTTCAGTGAGGCCATGCGGACAGCCTGCAGCACCCCGCTTGCAGATGCAAGCAGGGTGCTAACGGCAGCAAACGCGCGAGCCCCGCCGGGACCGCTCCGGAGACGGGCGGACCGGGTGTTCAGGCCAGATGCGCGAGGAGGAGCTCGGTGAGCCGTTCGGGGGTGCGCAGCGGGAGGTAGTGGTCCGCGTCCGCGACGAGGTGGCCGCAGGCACCGGGGACGTCCTCGGCGAGCCGCCGGGCGATGGCCGCGATCTCCGGGTGGTCGCGGTCGCCGTGGACGACCAGGGTGGGCGCGGTGACGGTGCCCAGGAGCGGCTCGGCCGCCCGGGCCGGGGCGCCGGCGAGGTGGTGCTCGCTGACGATCCGGCGGGCCGCGTTCTCCTCGACCATCGCCGCGATCAGCTCGCCGCCCGGTGCGCCGCGGCCCAGGGCGGCCCAGACGGAGAGCTCCAGCTCGGCCAGCGCCGCCGCGTCGCCACGGCGCCGGGCCTCGGCGTAGGCGGTGGTCTCCGGGGACGGCGGCCAGTCGTGGCCGCTGACCGAGGCGCCGATCAGGGCGAGCGAGGCGACCCGGCCGGGGTGGGCGAGGGCGAAGTCCAGCGCCGTCTCCCCGCCCATGCTCAGACCGACCAGCGCGGCACCGGGCAGACCGAAGTGGTCCAGTACGGCGCCCAGGTCCGCGACGTCGTCGAAGGCCTGCTCCGGCGCGCTGGAGCGGCCGAGGCCGCGGGCGTCGTAGCGGATCACGTCGTGGTGCCGGGAGAGCGCCGGGACGACGGCGTCCCACAGCCGGGAGTCCATGCCGGAGCCGTGCAGCAGCACCACCGGGCTGCCGGCGCCCCGGCGCTCCGCCCACAGCCGGCCACCACCGGGGGCCGGGACGTGGACCACGGAGACGTGCTCGGAGGGGGCGGAAGCGTCGGGGGCGTCGGGGGCGGGGGCATCGGGGTGCGGGCTCATGCGGTGATCCTTCCAGAGCCCCCGCGGGGCCGGCCGGTCAGCCGGCTTCGGGCAGCCGGATCGGCATCAGGACCGAGAAGGTGCCCGAACGATCGGGCGAGCGGACGGCCAACGGGGCGATCGGGCCGCCGAGTTCGAGGAGCAGCTGTCCGGGCCGCCCCGCGTCGAGGGCTTCGAGCAGGAAGTCCCGGTTGACGGCCAGTCGGTAGCCCTCGGGAGCCGGGTCCTCGGCGACCGCCAGGCGGCCGTCCCCGGTCAGGGTCAGGACGGTGACCTCGCAGTCGGCGCCGGCCGGGCCGGAGGGCAGGGTGCGGGTGGCACCGGCTTCCACGGCCGCCCGCAGTTCGGCGGCGGGGAGGGTGATCCGGTGCTCCGGTTCGAGCCGGGTGACGGCCCGGTGGTCGGGGTAGTCGAAGGCCGGCGCGGCGCCCTCGACCCGGTGCTCCCCGGCCTCGGCCCGCAACGTGCCTCCCCCGAGGGTGAGCGCGACCTCCGCCGCCCCCGCGCCGAGCAGCGCGCGCAGTGCGTCGACCAGCGCGGTCGGGACGACCGTGCCGGCCACCGGCCGCTCGGGCGCGCCGGTGGCGGGCACCTCGGCGAGGGCCATCCGGTATCGGTCGGTGGCGACCAGGCGCAGCACCGGGCCGTCGGGCTCGAAGAGCACGCCGGCGAGCGCGGGCAGCTCCGGGTCCGCGCAGACCGCGAAGCGGACCGCGTCCAGGGCGGCCGCGAGCCCTTCGGCCGGGACGGTGAGCCGGAGTGCGGCGGGGGTGGTGGTCATCGGTTGCTCCCTCTCGTCGATCATCGCCTGGATCAGGGAGAGCTCGCGGCGGGCGTCGGCGAGGCCGTCCTCCAGACGGCGCAGGTGCGCGTCGAGCACCTGCCGGGCCTGCCCGCTGCCGGGTGCGGCGCCGAGCACGGCGCGGATGGCCGTCAGCGGCAGACCGACCCGGCGCAGCCTGGCCAGCAGCCGGGCGTCGGCGAGCTGGCCGTGCCGGTACCAGCGGTAGCCGGTGCGCGGGTCGACCCAGGCGGGGGTGAGCACCTCGGCGCCGTCGTAGTAGCGCAGGGTACCGACGCCCAGGCCGCTGGCGCGGGCCAGTTCGCCGATGCTGTGCAGCTCGCTCTCCATGCGGGTGACTCTGCGGGCTCGACCTGGTCGAGGGTCAAGCCGGGTCGGGCCGGCCGGCGCCGTCGCCGGGGGCGTCGGGGGCGTCGGGGGCGTCGGGGGCGGGGCGGGTGAGGTGGGCCAGCTTCCGCGGGTTGCGGACGCTGCGGATCTCGGCGATCCGCACGGTGCCGTCGGGCTGCTCGGCGAATTCGAACACCGAGACGGAGTCGACGGCTCCGTCCACGGTGACCATCAGACCGGCCTCGCCGTTGACCAGGACCGGACGGGCGCCCACCGCCTCGCCGAGCTTCCGCAGCACCCCGAGGACGAAGCGGGCGACGTTCTCGGCACCGACGAGCGGCCGCAGCGCGGCGCTGATCACCCCGCCGCCGTCCGTCCAGCCGGTGACGTCGGGGGCGAGCAGTTCGAGCATCCGGTTGAGGTCGCCGCCGACGCAGGCCGCCAGGAACTCGTCGGTGGCGCGGCGGCGCAGCTCGGGCGGGGCGTCGTAGCGCGGCCGGCGGGCGCGCACGTGCGCCCGGGCCCGGCTGCCGACCTGACGGCAGGCGGCCTCGGTGCGGTCCAGGGCCTCGGCGATCTCCCGGTAGGAGAATCCGAAGGCCTCCTTGAGCACGAACACCGCCCGCTCCAGCGGGGAGAGGCTCTCCAGCACCACCAGCAGGGCCACCGAGACGGTCTCGGCCCGCTCGACGCCGTCGGTCGCGTCCGGCTCGCTGACCAGCGGCTCGGGCAGCCAGGGGTCGACGTAGGACTCGCGGCGGACGGCGGCCGAGTCCAGCCGGTTGAGCGCGAGGTTGGTGACCGTACGGGCCAGGAAGCCGCCGGGGCCGGCGACCGGGCCGGTGACACCGCTCCAGCGCAGCCAGGTGTCCTGGACCAGGTCCTCGGCGTCGGCGACACTGCCGAGCATCCGGTAGGCGATGCCGAAGACCATCCGCCGGTGCTGCTCGAACTCGGCCAGCCGGGCGTCGGCCGACGGCGCGTCGTGGGTGTCGGTCACCCGTGCGACGCTACCGCACGGTAGCCGCCGTGCTCAGCCCCGGAAGGCCTCGTAGGCGGGGGCGAGCACGGCGGCGAGGTCGCGGCCCCGCACGGTGATGCCGGCGCGGCCGAGGCGGCGCAGCGAGGGCTCGCCCGGGCCGTCCTCCTCCTCGGCCGGCGCGGGGCGCAGGGCGAACTCGCCGCGCCAGTAGGCGGCGACGTTGACCACGGGCGGTTTCGGTTCGTCGGTCACGCGTCCTCCTCGGCCACGGCGTCCTCCCGGGTGAGGGCGACCAGTTCGCGCAGCGCCTCGACCGGCAGGTCGGTGAGCCAGCGCTCCCCCTCCCCCACCACCGTCTCGGCCAACGAGCGCTTGGCGGCGAGGAGTTCGTCGATCCGCTCCTCGACGGTGCCGACGCAGACCAGCCGGCGGACCTGGACGTCCCGGCGCTGGCCGATCCGGAAGGCCCGGTCGGTGGCCTGCTCCTCGACCGCCGGGTTCCACCAACGGTCCAGGTGGATCACCTGGTTGGCGGCGGTCAGGTTGAGGCCGGTGCCGCCGGCCCGCAGCGAGAGCAGGAACACCCGTGGCCCGTCCGGGGACTGGAAGCGCTCGACCAGTTCCTCGCGGCGCGCCCGGGACAGGCCGCCGTGCAGGTAGAGCACCTCCTCGCCGAGCCGGCGCCGCAGGTACGGGCGGAGCATCGCGCCGAACTCGGCGTACTGGGTGAAGACCAGCGTGCGGTCCCCCTCGGCCAGGGCCTCCTCCAGCAGTTCGGCCAGCCGGGCGACCTTGCCCGAGCGTCCGGCCACCGCCGAACCGTCGTGCAGCAGTTGGGCCGGGTGGTTGCAGACCTGCTTGAGCTTGCCGATCGCGGCGAGCACCGTGCCGCGCCGCTCCACGCCCCGGACGCCCTCGACCCGGCGCAGCAGGTCGGCGACCACGGCCTGGTAGAGGCCGGCCTGCTCGGCGGTGAGGTTGCACCAGACGGTCATCTCCTGCTTGGCGGGCAGCTCGGCCGCCACCGCCGGGTCGGACTTGACCCGGCGGAGCACGAACGGGGCGGTGCGGCGCCGGAGTTCGGCGGTGCGCTCGGGGCTGCGGTGCAGCTCGACCGGGATCGCGTAGCGCTCCTTGAAGCGCTCGGCCGGGCCGAGCAGGCCCGGGTTGGCGAAGTCCAGGACGGCGTGCAGTTCGGAGAGCCGGTTCTCCACCGGAGTGCCGGTGAGCGCGATCCGGTGCCGGGCGACGGGCAGCGCGCGGATCGCCCGGGACTGCGCGGTGCCGGTGTTCTTGACGTGCTGGGCCTCGTCGGCGACCACCCGGCGCCAGCGGATCGCGCGCAGGGCGGCGAGGTCGCGCTGGACCAGCCCGTAGGTGGTGATGACCAGGTCCACGCCGCTGACGGCGGCGGCGAGCCGCTCCGCGTCGAGGCGGCCGGCCCCGTGGTGGACGTACCGCCGCAGGCCGGGGGCGAAGCGCTCGGCCTCGCGCTGCCAGTTGCCGACCAGGGACATCGGGCAGACCAGCAGGGTGGGGCCGCTCTCCGTGCCTTCCGCCACCTCCGCACCCTCCGCGCCTTCCGCCCCCTCCGCCTTCTCCGCCTTCTCGGAGGCGAGCAGGGCGAGGGTCTGGACGGTCTTGCCGAGGCCCATGTCATCGGCCAGCACGGCGCCGAGGCCGAGCCCGGACATGGTCCGCAGCCAGGCCAGTCCGCGTTCCTGGTAGGGGCGCAGCACGGCCCGGAAGTCCGCCGGCAGCTCCGGGGCGGGGGCGGTGCCGGCCTGCCCGGCGAGCAGCTCGCCGAGCGGGCCGTCGGCGCGCACCGAGGTGACCGGCAGCCCGGCGACGGTCGCCTCCGGGTCGAGGGCGAGCCGCAGCAGCTCTCCGGCGGCGAGCACGCCGTCGCGGCGGTCGGCGAGGAAGGCGAGCGCGGCGGCGATCTGGTCCGGGTCGGCCTCCAGCCAGGTGCCGCGCACCCGGACCAACCCCTCTTTGGCGGCGGCGAGTTCGGCCAGTTCCCGCTCGGTGAGCGGATCCCCTTCCGGGCCGAGCGCGGCCTGCCAGCGGAACGCGACCACGGCGTCCCGGTCCACCTGGGCCGCGACCGCGAGCGAGCCGGGCGCGGGCGGGGTGGTGGCGCGCAGGGCGAGCCCGAGCCGGGGGCGGCGGCGCCACCAGGCGGGCAGCAGCACCCCGAAGCCGCCCTCGGCGAGGACGGGCGCGGCGGTGCGCAGGAAGTCGAGTGCGCCGGCCCGGTCGAGCGGCAGGGCGGACGGGCGGGAGCGGTGGCGCAGCGCGTCCAGGGCGGGCCAGCGGTGGGCGGCGCGGGCGAGTTCGGCCACCAGGACGTCGACCGGGTCGGCGGCCTTGCGGGCGAGCGCGGCGTGGGCGGCGCCGCCCTCGTGCAGGTCGGCGGCGCGGACCAGCAGGGAGGGCTCGTCCACGGCCTGGAGCAGGAACTCCAGCTGCCAGGCGTCGTCGGAGGGGCGGCCCTCGGCGTCGTCCGGGTCGGGGCCGAGCGGCTCGACCAGGCGGAAGCAGAGCCGCAGCGCCGGATCGACGGGCTCGGCGGCGGCGTACCAGGCGCCGAGCCGGCGGCGCAGTTCGGCGAGTTCCTCGGGCGGGGAGCCGTCGAACCCGGCGTCGGGGGCGGTGAGGGCGCGCAGCCAGCGCTCGGCGACGGTCCCGTCCGGTCCGGCCCCGCTCCCGGCCGGAAGGAGGGGCGGCGCGTCCGCCAGCGCGGCCCGGGCCTCGGCGTCCACCAGCGCCCCCAGGGCGGCGCCCAGCAGCGCCTCGCCGCCGTCGGCGCCGTGCGGCCACTCCCCCAGCAGGACGGGCGGGCAGCCCGCGGCCAGGGCGGCGGCCTCGCGGCGCCCGGCCGGGGTGGGGTCGGGCCGCCACCGGGCCTGCGGGCGGCCGTCGGCGCCGGTCACCGGCAGCGGCTGCACCCGGCCGCGGCCGACCGTCCGCCAGGCGAGGTCGTGCACCCCGGTGAGCCAGCGCAGCGAGGGGCCGTGGACCACCTCGACCCGCCCGGCGCCGGGCAGCTCGCTGCTGGTGACGGCCCAGACCGGGTCGAAGACCTCGCCGAGCAGCTGGGCGGCGGCCGCGGCGCCGAACAGCAGGGCCGGCACCCGCCAGGGGGTGAGCACGGCACCGCCGCGCGGCGGGGTGACCGGCAGGTCGGGCGAGGGCGCGGGGACGGTGCCGACGGTGGGCAGCAGCAGGGTGGCCCAGCGCTCGGGGGCCTGCCCGGCGAGCCAGCCGAGGCCCGGGCCGATGCCGCCGAGCACGGCGGCCAGTTCCCCGGCCGGGCAGGCGTAGGGGTGGGCGCGCGGGGCGGGCCGGTCGGGCTGGGGTTCGACGGCGCCGGGGTGGGCGCGGGCGTCCTCGGCCCAGAGCGCCAGCTGCCCGTCCGCCCGCCAGAGCGCGTGCAGGACGAACATCGGGGGCCTTCCGGGCGGGGTGGGACCGTCCTTCGCAGCCTATCCGGGAGGTCCGACAGGGCGGGTCGGCTGAGCCGTTCGGAGGAACCCGGACGAGCATGGTTGAAAGTTGAACGAAGTTGTCCTACAGTGGAGCCAACAAGTTGAAGCCTAAACAACCGGCTTCGAACCAAGGAGGAAGCCATGGGCCTGTTCAACCGCACCAAGACCGTCACCGCCCCCGCCGCGGCCGCCGTCCGGACGCCGGCCGGCCCGGACCTCGCCCACCTGACCGGCGACTGGACCGTCGACACCACCCACAGCGAGATCGGCTTCTCGGTCCGCCACGCGATGGTCACCAACGTCAAGGGCCGCTTCACCGAGTACGACGGCAAGCTGCACCTGGACGGCACCCACCCCGGCAACTCCTCGGCCGAGCTGGTGATCAAGGTCGCGAGCATCGACACCAACCAGGCCCAGCGCGACGAGCACCTGCGCACCGGCGACTTCTTCGCCGTCGACACCCACCCGGAGATCCGCTTCCGCAGCACCTCCGCGCAGCTGGTGCACGGCGACTCGTACCGGATGACCGGCGACCTCACCATCAAGGGCACCACCCGCCCGGTCGTGCTGGACCTCGAGTACACCGGCAGCGCCACCGACGCGTACGGCGCCAACCGGGTCGGCTTCGAGGGCAAGGCCGTCGTCGACCGCACCGAGTTCGGCCTGACCTACAACGCCGCGCTGGAGACCGGCGGCGTGCTGATCGGCGAGAAGGTCAAGCTCAGCTTCGACATCTCCGCCGTCAAGGCGGCCTGAGCCGGCCTCGCCCACGAGCACCGCCCCTGCCCTTCCCCCCGGGGCAGGGGCGGTCTTCATTCACCCTGCGGCGGCTCCGCCCACACCGACGGCAGCGCGCCCAGGGCCGCTCCGCCCGTCCCCGCGGCAGCACCCCCGGTCGGCCGCGCCGCCTACCCCCGCGGCAGCAGCGCCGCGTCCGCCGAGGGCAGCCAACCGCCCGGCGGACGGCGTAGCCAGCCCCCGGCCGCACCGAGCGCACCGGCCGCGTCGGCCAGCGCCCGCAGCCCCGGATGACGCTCGCCGGGCCGGTGCACCAGGCTGACCAGGCTCAGCGGCACCGGTTCCACCAGCGGCACGTTCACCGTCCCCGGGATCCGCGGGCCGCCGACCGTGGTCAGCATCGGATCGCCGTGCCGGGCGAGGTAACGGGCGGTCTCGTCCACGCCCACCGGCGGCGTGTACGGCGCGGCCGCCGCCAGGCCGTGCTCCCGCAGCAGCCTGGTGCCGAGGTCCGCCCACTCGGTGGTGGCCGGGTTGCCCGCGCAGACGTCGACGGGGTGCCCGGCCAGGTCGGCCAGGCGCAGGGCGGAGCGGTCGGCCAGCGGATGGGTGTCCGCCATCATCACCGAGATCCGCTCCAACCGCACCGGCAGCTGGACGAGTTGGCCGCGCACCGCGGCGGGCAGCCCGGCGAAGCGGCCGAAGGCGGCGTCCAGCCGGTGGGCCAGCAGTTCGGCGGCCGCCGCGGCCAGTCCGCCGTGGAAGCGGGCCAGCAGTTCGCCCTCCGGCCAGCCGGCGCGGGCCCGTTCGAGCACCCGGTCGGCGGTGAGGTCCGGGCCGGTGACGTCGCTGTTGAGGTCGACCAGCAGCGGCCGGGCGGTGGCCCCGGATCCGGCGCCGGCCTCGGCGAGGATCTCGTCGTGCAGGGCCAGGAACCGGCGCGCCCGGGGCAGCAACCGCCTTCCGGCCGGGGTGAGTTCGACGTTGCGGGTGGTGCGGGTGAACAGCGCGCCGCCGAGCAGGCCCTCCAGCGTCCGGACGTCCCGGCTGAGCGCCTGCTGGGCGATGTGCAGCCGCTCGGCGGCCCGGCCGAAGTGCAGGGCCTCGGCGGTCGCGACGAAGCCGCGGAGCAGTCGGGGGTGCAGGTCACGGGGCATGGGCGGCAGATTAACAACAGTGTGTTGTGAGTGCGGCGAAACAGGTGTTGGACGGCCGCCCGCCCTCGGCACCAGGCTGTGAGCACCCCCCTTCCCCCTGCTCACAGGAGCCCGATGCCCGCGCGCGCCTTCCTCACCTCCTACCGGCGGCTGTTCTCGGCCCCCGGCGCCGCCGCCTTCACCCTCGCCGGGCTGCTCGGCCGGCTGGCGCTGTCGATGAACGGCGTCGCACTGGTGGTGCTGCTCTCCGAGCGGCGCGGCTCCTACGGGCTGGCCGGGGCGGTCTCGGCGGTCGGGCTGGTCGCCGGTGCGGTCGGGATGCCGCTGATCGGACGGCTGGTGGACCGGTACGGACAGGCCCGGGTGACGGTACCGGCCGCGCTGTACAACACCGTCCCACTGACCGGACTGCTGCTCTGCGTCCGGCTCGGCGCGCCCGACTGGGCCCTGCTCCTCTGCTCCGCGGCCGGCTCGGCGGCACCCAACCTCGGCGGCATGGCCCGCTCCCGCTGGGCGCACCTGTACCGGGACGACCCGGCCGCCCGGCACCTGGCCAACTCCCTGGAGCAGGCCCTGGACGAACTCTGCTTCATGGCCGGCCCGGTGCTCGCCATGCTGCTCTGCACCACGCTCGCCCCGGAGGCCGGACTGATCACCGCCGGCACCCTCGGCACCACCGGCGCCCTGCTGTTCGCCGCCCAGCGGCGCACCGAACCCCCACTGCCCGCCGCCGCGACGCACGGGCGGGAGCCGGCCGGCCCGCGGCACGGCTCCCCGCTGCGGGTGCCGGGACTGCGGGTGCTGGTGCTGACCTTCCTGGCGACCGGCATGGTCTTCGGCGCGACCGAGATCACCACCGTGGCGTACGCCGACGCGCTCGGCCACAAGGCCTCGGCCGGGCTGCTGCTGGCCCTGTTCGCGGGCGGCTCCTGCGTCGCGGGGCTGCTGTTCGGGCTGCTGACCCCGCGTAGGGCGCCGGGCACCCGGTTCCTGCTCGGGGTCACCGCGATGGCCTCGGTGCTGCTGCTGCCGCTCGCCGCCGGGCTGGGCGGGGCCGGTCTCGGACTGCTCGGCGTGGCGCTGTTCGCGGCCGGCACCGCCACCGCGCCGACCATGGTGACCGGGATGACGCTGGTCCAGGAGCTGCTGCCGCGGCGGCAGTTCAACGAGGGCATGGCGATGGCGGTGTCCGGCATCGTGGTCGGCATCTCGGCCGGGGCGGCGCTCGCCGGGACGGTCGCCGAGCGGGCCGCTCCGGGCACCGGCTACGCCCTGCCCGCCGCGGCCGCCGGGCTCGCGCTGCTGATCGCACTGGCGGGACGGCGGCACCTGACGGCGCGCCCGGCTCGGGGCGGGGCCCGGGGCGAGGCCCTGGGCGAGGCGCCGAGCGAGGCGCCGGAAAATGCCGAGCCGATTGTCAGTCCCACCCTCTAACGTCGAGGCATGGGGGAAATCACGTACGTCCGAGGCGATGCCACCACGCCCCAGGGCAAGGGCGTGAAGGTGATCGCGCACGTCTGCAACGATCTCGGTGGCTGGGGCAAGGGCTTCGTGCTCGCGCTCTCCAGACGCTGGCCCGGACCCGAGGCCGCGTACCGGCGCTGGCACCGGGAGCGGGCGAAGAACGACTTCGGCCTGGGCGCCGTCCAACTGGTGCCGGTCGATCCCTACGTCTGGGTGGCCAACCTGGTCGGCCAGCGCGGCATCCGCACGGGGCGCTCCACCGGGGTGCCGGTGCGGTACGAGGCGATCGACACCGGGCTGGCCGCGCTCGGTGAGCACGCGCTCCGGCTCGGCGCCTCCGTCCACATGCCGCGGATCGGCTGCGGTCTGGCGGGCGGGCGCTGGGAGCGGGTCGAGCCGCTGGTCACCGCCCGGCTGACGGCCCGGGGCGTACCGGTGACCGTCTACGACATCGACTGACCGGTCCGCTCCGGCACGTCTTCACCGTCCACCGGTCCACTTCCACCGGTCCACATCCACCGACCAGTCCCCACCGATCGGGTCCTACCGATCCGTCGGCTCCGCCCGGCCGGATCCGACCGCCACCCGCGCGGCCGGCCAGGCGTACACGTACTCGGGCAGCAGGAATCCACCGGGGAACTCGCCCTCCTGTGCCCGGACCCGCTCGGCGCCCTCGCGTTCGTAGAAGGCGATCGCGCGGGTGTTGTCCCGCAGCACCTCCAGGGAGAGTCCGGCCCCGGGGTGCCGCTCGGCGACATGGGCGCGGGCCGCGGTCAGCAGCTCGCGACCGATGCCGCCGCCGTTCAGGCCGGGGCGGACGTGCAGGTTGTCGATCAGCACCCCGCCGTCCGGCTGCGGGACGAGGTAGATGAATCCGACCATCACACCCGCTCGTTCGGCGACCAGGAGCTCAGGGGTGTTCTCCGGCTCCCCGTAGTCGGCGAATTCGGGGTCCAGGCGCAGTTTCCACAGCTCGCGGCGCTGGCCGACCATCCCGTCGCCCAGCCCCTCCTCCGGGACGATCCCCCGGTAGGTGGTGCGCCAGCTGCGGGCGTGCAGCTCCGCGACGGACTCGGCATCCTGCACTCCGCCGCGCCGAATGACGGTCTGCCCTGGGCTGATCATGCGACCAGCCTCCCACAGAGATGGAGTTGAACATGTTCAACCGATACGGCTACAGTACTGCTCAGCTTTTGAACGCGTTCGAAATCTGGGGGGTCGTCGTGGTACCGGATGCGGAGGGGGCATCCGGTGACACGAACACCGACACCGGATGGAACGTCGTCTCCGGCTAGGCTCGTGCTCGTGGACGACCTGGCAGCGACGAAGCGAACGGACGGCGAGAACGGCACGGCCGGGGCTCCGGCCGTGCCCGGACCGGAGGGCGGGCCCGGACCGGAGGGCGGGCCCCTGCCCGGCGGCCGGGCACAGCCCAAGACCGACAAGAGTGAGGCGACCCGGGCCCTGATCCTGGAAACGGCCATGCGGCTGTTCCAGGAACGGGGCTACGAGAAGACCACCATGCGCGCGATCGCCACCGAGGCCGGCGTCTCGGTCGGCAACGCGTACTACTACTTCTCGGCGAAGGAATTCCTGATCCAGGGGTTCTACGACCGGATGACCTATGACCACGCGGCGGACGCCAGGAACCGCATGGCCGGCACGCGGGACTTCGCCGAGCGCCTGGAGATCGCGCTGACCTCCTGGCTCGACACCGCCGCGCCGTACCACGAGTTCGCCGCGCAGTTCTTCCGCACGGCCGCCGACCCGACCAGCTCGCTGAGCCCGTTCTCCAACGAGTCCCACCCGGCCCGGGCCACCGCCGTGGAACTCTTCCGCGACGTGCTGCAGGGCTCGGAGCTGGCACCGAAGCTGGACGCCGAGCTGGTCGAGCTGCTGCCCGACGTGCTCTGGCTGTACCTGATGATCGTGGTCCTCTACTGGGTCTTCGACCGGACCGAGGACACCGAACGGACCCGCGAGTTCGTCCGCCGGTCCACCCCCATGGCGGCCCGGGTGATCAACCTGTCCCGCTACCGGGTGTTCCGGCCGATCGTCCGCGACGCCAAGGGCCTGATCCAGGACTTCATCCTGCCCACCATCGGCAAGACGGCGGTCAAGTAGCGCCCGCGACACCCGCGATGGCGATCACGACGGCGGAGGCCGGCCCGCGAACGGGCCAGCCTCCGTCGTGGGAGCGCGCTCAGAACTCGGTCGGCGTCCAGGCCCGCACCGGGGTGCGCAGCAGCAGGTCGGCGGCGGCCGCCGCGCCCGGGCGCAGTTCGGTGAGCAGGGCGGCCCCGGCCAGCCTCGACGCCGTCTCGGCGCCCAGGTGGAGCGAGCCCAACTCCGAGGCGCCGAGCGCGAGGTCGGCCGGGTCGGTGGTGCGGGTGCAGCGGCCGGTGCCGTCCCCGGCGGCCTCCAGCGCCCAACGGCCGGAGGCGTAGCCCAGCTTGTCGTCGACCTCCAGCACCACCCGGCCGGGGGCACCGTAGCTCCGGGCGCCGAACGCGGCCTCGACGTCCAGCACCCGCACCCAGACGAGGTCTCCGTTGTCCTCGTGCGGGGTGGCCGCGCGCGGGTCCTGGAGCAGCAGCGGCAGCGGGTCGTCCGGGCCGAGGTTGCGCACCTCGACCCGGGCCATCCAGTCCACCGACAGCACCAGGCGCCAGAGTTCGACGGCGGTGGGCAGGTCGAGGGCGATGAACTCGTCCACGGAAAGCGTGCCGTCGGGGTAGGCGCCGTCCCACTTGGGGTCGATCCGGTAGAGCACCAGGCCGGTGACCGTGCCGGCGGCGTCCCGGTGGACGGCGGCGAACGGCTCCTTGAAGTCGTCGGCGGGCGTGCGGACTTCGCCGCTGGTGCGCTCCCACCACAGCGCGTCGCGCTCGATCGCGCCCGGCTGGGTGCGCCGCCAGCGCTCGTACAGGTCCGCTCCCAGTGCGCGCAGCTCCGCCATGGTCACGAAGTCGATCCGGCCGCCGGGGACGCCCGGCAGGCCGTCGCGCAGACCGCGGGTGCGGCGCAGATCGATCTTCCAGCCGCTGCCGTGGGTAGCCGGACCGAAGCCGAACCGGCCGTAGATGTTGTACTCGGCGGCCATCAGCACGGCGACCGCGCAGCCGCGCTCGGCCGCGGCCGCGAGGTCCCGGCGCATCATCGCGCTGAGCAGGCCGCGGCGGCGGTGGGTGGAGCTCACCGTGACGTTGGTGACGGCGTCGGCCCGGACGACGGACCCGCCGGGGACGGTCAGTTCGGTGTCGAAGCTGCGGAAGGTGGCGATCTGGCGATCGCCGTCGAAGCCGGCCAGCATCCGGCCCGGCTCCCACTGCCGGCGGCGCAGGTCCTCCGCGACGGCCACGTGGGGGCGCAGGAAGCCGAAGTTGAGCGCCCGGTTCCACTCCGCCACCTCGTCCACCGAGACGGCCCGGACCTGGAGCCCGCTCACGCTGTCGACGGCCGTGTGATCGATGCTGTTGCCCATGGGGTCACCGTACGGCGGCCCTCCGGGAGGCGGCATCCGATTTATTCCGTGCCCGATCCGAGGTGCTCGCCCGGCACCACCACCCAGTGGTTGGTGCGCAGGATGCGGTCCGAGAAGTCCAGGTCCCGCTCGCCGAGCAGCCGGAAGCCGAGCGCCCGGCAGATCCCGTTGGACGGTCCGTTGGTGGTCCCCGGGTTGGCGTGCACCTCGCCCCAGCGGCCGTCCTCGGCGGCGGCGTCCAGCACCCGGCGGACGGCCGTCTTGGCGAGGCCGCGGCCCTGGTACTCGGGCAGCACCATCCAGCCGATCTCGGAGACGGTCTCGCCGTCCTCCTCGTCCGACCAGAGCGTGACGACGCCCGCCGCCTCGCCGTCCTCCGCGCCGCCATCCGCGCCGTCCGGCACGATCATCCTGATCCAGGCCGTGTCCCCGGCCACCAGGGCCAGGTCGGTGCGCAGCCGCCGCTCCACCCGCTCCCGGGGCAGCGGGCCGCCCAGTTCGGCCATCATCGCCGGGTCACAACGCATCCGGACGTACGCCTCGACGTCCTCCGCCCGAACGTTCCGCAGTCGCATGACGCCTCCTCGGTACCGGTCCGCGCGGTCACGCTAGCGCGGGCCACTGACATTGGCGCCCGGGCCGCCCGACCTGGCATCCTCGTGCCGGTTCAGGTACAAACGGTCCGCTTCGGGGGGAACCATGGACGACGAGTACGTCCGCCGGCTGAAGGAGTACGAGAGCCGGGCGCTGGTGGCGAAGGTGGTCGGCGGGCTGACCGTCGCCGGCTGGCTCTGGGCGCTCTGGCTGGTCTTCGCCCCGGGCAACGGGCTGTGCGGCTCCCCGGCCTTCTACGAGCCGACCGGCTTCCACATGGCGGAGGCCTGCGACTCCGAGATGATCGGCCGGATCGGCGGCGCGGTCGCCGTCTTCCTCGTGTCGCTCCCGCTCGCCGCACTCTGGGGCTGGACCGTCGTGCGGCTGCTCGACGGCCGCAAGGCGCTGGCCGCCGTGACCGGTCGGTAGCCCGGCCAGGGCCTGCGTGGCGTCCACCGCGCGGGACGCTCCCGGGAGTTGACTGGTCGGCGTTCCCCGCGTTCCGAGGAGGCGGCCGCCCGTGGCCAGGTACGTGATCACTCCGGAGGTGGCCCTCCTGCTGGTCCGGGACGGGGCCGCGGCCCCCGCCGGGCACAGCCTGCTGGCCCCGACGCCGCTGCGCTCGCAGGTGCTGTCGCTGCTCTACGGGGCGGCCCGCCGCGGCGAGCTGACGGAGCGGGAGGCCGCGCGGGCGCTCGACCGGGTGCGGACGCTGCGGATCCGGCTGCTCGGCGACCGCGTCCTCCAGGCCACCGCCTGGCGGATCGCCGAGCGGCTCGGCCTGCCGGACACCCTCGGTGCCGAGTACCTCGCGCTGACCCGGCTCCAGGGGGACGCCCTGGTCACGCTCGACCCGGTCCTCGCGGCCGCCGCCGAGGGGGTGGTGCCGGTCGCCCCCGTCGAGGTGCTGACCGGCGGCCGTCGGCCCGGGGGTCAGGGCCTGGCGTAGAAGTCCGGGGTTCCCATGATCCAGAGGCTGGCCTGCTTGACCGGCATGCCCGCCCGCGGGGCCTCGATCATCTGGTCGTCGCCGATGTAGAGCCCGACGTGGAAGATGTCCGCGGCGCGCCCGGTGTCCGTCCAGAAGACCAGGTCGCCGGGGCGCAGCTGGCGGTAGCCGATCGGGGTGCTCTGGGCGTACTGGTCGGCGGCGAAGTGGTTGAGCCGCCGGCCGCCCTCGCGCCAGGCCATCATCGTCAGCCCCGAGCAGTCGTAGCCGCCCGGGCCCTCGCCGCCCCACACGTAGGGCAGGCCGATCTTGGACTTGGCGAAGGCGACGGCGGCGGCCGCGCCCTCGGCGGACCACGGGCGGGCGGGGGGCGGCGCGGGGTGGGCCCTGGTGGCGGCGGCCGCCGCTGCCGCGGCCTCCGCTTCCCGGGCGGCCTGTTCGGCGGCGGCGCGGGCGGCGGCCTCGGCCTCGCGGGCGGCGATCTCCTCCAGGGCCTCGCGGCGCCGGCGCTCCAGCTCGACGGTGGTGTTCCGGGCGGCGGCGAGCTCGGCGAGCAGTTCCTCGCGGCGCCGCCCGGTGGCGGCCACCTGGTCCTGCTGGGCGGCCAGCCGCTGTTCCGCCCTGGCCCTGGCCGCGCCGACCTCGGCGGCGGCCCTCCCGGCGGCCTCGGTGGCGGCCCGGGCGGCGGCGGAGGCGCTGCGGGCGGCGGCCGCGGTGGAGGTGGCGGCGTCCAGGATCTGCCGGGTGCGTTCGCTGGCCTGGGCGACCGCGGCGGCGCGGTCGCCCGCCTCGCGCGCGCCGTGGGCGCCGAGCAGGGCGTCGAGGGCGGACAGTTCGGCGCCCGCGCCCTGCCGGTAGGTCTCGGCCGCGAGCCGGGCCGCGTCCTCGGCGGCGGCCGCCCGCTCGGTCTCTGCGACGGCGGCGCGCCGCGCGGCGGCGGCCTCCTCGGCGCGGGCCCGGGTGAGGGCGAGCTGGGCGCCGTTGTAGGCCTCGACGGCCTGTTCGGCGACGCGCCCGGCGCGGTCCAGCTCGGCCCGGGCGGCGGTGAGCGCGGCCTCCAGGGCGGCGGTCGCGGCGGCCTTGGCCTCGGCCTCGGCCCGGGCCTGGTCGATCTCCTCGGTGGTCGGGTACGGGTCCTCGCCCACGGTCCGGCCGGCCGTCGGTTCCGGATCTGCCGGGGAGGCCTGGGCGGCGGGGAGCAGCCCGAGCAGGGCGGTGAGGGACAACAGGAGGGTCGGCAGGATCCTGCGCACCACGCGACATCCCTTCTGACGGGTCCGGAGGGGACGGCGTCGGACGGCGCGCGGCGTACGGGCGGACGGCGGCCCGGGGTCGGCGGGGATCCGATGAATCATCCCATCACGTGACAGAACGGTCACATGACGCTCATGTTCTCAATTCCGGCGGCCTTCACACCCGGATTGTGCTCTGCCGGTCGGGTGACCATCGGATGATCCGACCAAGTCTCGGCTCCGGGCCTTCGCCGCCGGGCCGGCCGGAGGAGCGGTCCGCCGGCCGGAAAGGCGGACCACCGGCCGGGAAGGCGGTCGACGGGCGCCGAGAAGGCGGACCACCGGCCCGGAAGCCGGACCACCGGCACCGGGAGGGCGGGCTACCGGCCGATCCGACGGGTGTGCGTCCGCAGCCGGTGGTGCCGTTCGGGCCGGCGCTCCACCCCGGTCGGACCGACGGCGACGGCCCGGCTGCGCCCGGCCCGGACGGTACGGCGCCGCTGCCGCGCCAGGCGGGAGCGGTCCGGTCCGGCCCCGGCCGCCCCGGGCGCCGGATCCGCCGCGCCGCCGGTCCTCCCGGCCGCCCCGGCGGCGGCCGCCGAGCGGCGGTCGGCCAGCCGGGCCTGACGGCGGGCCAGCGCCCGGGCGGCGTGCGCGTCGAGGTGGGCGGTGGCCCGGGCGGCCATCCGCTCGGCCACCCGGTGCGCGGCCGGGTGGTTGGCGGGCACCTTGTCGGGGGCCCCGGCGATCAGGTCGAAGAGCCAGGTGCGGGCCCGGTCCCCGCGCCGGTGCAGCAGGCGCTCGCGCCGCAGCGCACGCGCCCTGCGGCGGGGGCGCGTGGCGTACCGCCAGCGGGCCCACGGGCTGCTCGGGCGGGCCAGCCGGATCGCCCCGATCCAGGACAGGCCGGGAATCATGATCCCGAGCAGGCCGGTCCACATCTTGCCCTTGATCAGGGTGACCACCGAGGCCAGCGAGTTCACCGAGATGATCGTGATCAGGCCCCACCTGGTCTCCTCGCCGGGCACCACGCCGAGCGGCACGTACCCGACCAGCAGCAGGGAGGTGAACAGGATGCCGAAGATCACCGCGTCCACCGACTTGCGGCCCTGTTCGCTCCAGTACACGTCGTCCAGGTGCAGGATCAGCGCGAACTCGTCCAGCACCAGGCCGCAGCCGATGCCGAAGAGCAGGCCGAACAGGTCGATCCACGGGTGCCCGCCGTAGGTGGCGAACACCCCGATGCCGCCGACCAGCAGGAAGCCCAGGCCGAACACCATGTGGTGGATGTGCAGGCCGCCCGGCGTCACGTTGCCCGGCCACCAGCGCACCTTGGCACGGATCATCCGGACGCTGAAGCGGATGCAGACGAAGGAGGTGATGAATCCGACCAGCAGCAGGAACAGCGGTTGTTTGTGCGTGGCGACGATGTGCTCGCGGTAGCCGTCCAGCAGTGTCGTCATGGGCCTTACCTTCGTTCCTGGTCCTGCGTCCTGCCTGCCGTGACGTGGCCCGGGGCCCACATCGCCCCCGACACCGGCCGACGTCCGGTCAGAACCCTCTGGTGCGCTTGGCCGCCCGGCGCGGCACGGCCGGGTAGAGCGACGGGCGCTCGGCGCCGACCGGCAGCTTCAGGAACAGCCGGGCGATCTCCCCGCCCAGGTTCACCCCGACCGCCAGCGCCATCGCGATCGCCGCCGCCCGGAAGACCGACACCAGGCCGGCGCTGGAGTGCCCCTGGGCGAAGGCGAGCATGCCGAGGTAGAGCGCCGAACCGGGCATCAGCGGACCGATCGCGGCGGTCACGTACGGCAGCGCCGAGCCGTTGCGGTAGCGCGCCATCAGCTGGCCGAAGAGGCCGACCAGTCCGGCCGCCACGCCGGTCGCCGCGATCGGGTTGACGCCCGCGTTGTACACCAGCGCACCGTAGCTGGCCCAGCCGATGCCGCTGTTGACGGTGACCAGGGCCAGCGTACGGCGGTCGGTCTGGAGCAGCGTCGCGAAGGCCAGGGTCAGCAGCATCGCGGCGACCATCTGGACCGGCGGGTAGCTGACGCCCACCAGGCTCTCGTCCGGGCGCAGGTTCGCCTCGAAGCCGACCCCCAGGTAGAGGATCACCATCACCCCGATCACGATGCCCGCGACCAGGTAGATCACTTCCAGCAGGCGGGCCGCGGCGGTGATGTAGAAGCCGGTCAGGCCGTCCTGCACGGCGGCGACCAGGGCGCGCCCGGGCAGCAGGGCGAACAGGCCACCGGTGATCACGACCGAGCCGCGCAGGCCCCAGTCGTTGAACGAGAGGATGATGCCGGAGGCCGCGGCCGGCATCGCGGCCGCCACGAACTGGTAGAACTCCGGCAGCCGGCGCCGGGCCAGCGCGGAGGCCAGCCGGTCGCCGAGGACGGCCGCGACGAAGGCGCTCGCGAACACCAGCCAGGCCTTGTCGTCCAGCCGCCCGCCGACCAGGAAGGTCGCCGCGCCGGCCAGCAGGCCGGTGGTCAGGGCGAGGAACCAGGCCGGGTACGGGTGCCGGTTGCGGCGGATCACCGCGAGCCGGCGGTAGGCGTCGTTGACCGTCACGTTCTCCGCGGTGATGTCCGCGACCAGCGCGTACACCGCGTCGAGGCGGGTGTAGTCGGAGGTGCGGCGGCGCACCACGCGGTCGGCGGTGACCGGCGGCTCGACCAGCGAGGGCTGGTACGAGATGCCGATCAGGGTGAAGGTGACCTGCGGCTCGCAGCGGTCCAGCCGGTAGGCGTGCGCGATGCCGAGCATCGCCGCCTCGACGTCCTCGGCGGCCTCGCCGCTGGCCAGCAGCAGCTCGCCGATGCGCAGCGTCAGGTCGAGGATGCGCGGGACGTTGCGGGTGACGGCCGCGGAGGGGTGCATCTCGCGGGCGGTGCGCTCGAAGGCGGGCCGCTCGGACATCGGGGTGCGCAGCAGGGTGCGCATCCGGTCCGGCCAGGGCACCTCGCCGGGGGCGCCGGCGGTGAGGTCCGGGACCGGGATGCCGGTGGGCGGGGTGTAGCCGGCCGCGCGCCACTCCTCGGGGGTGAGGGTGTCCTCGGCGACCGAACGGCGACGGACCGGGCGCTCGGCCTCGGCCCGTCCGGTCGCGCCCGCTCCGGTCGCGGCGCGGGCCGCCGGCTCGGGCTCGGGGGCCAGCAGGCCCCTGGTCTCCGGGACGGGCGGGACGAGCGGGACGACCGTGGTGGGCTCGGCCGGCGGGGCGGGGTGGCCGAGCAGGCCCTCGGTGGGCGGCGCGTCGGAGGGGTGCACCGGCGTCGGGGGTGTCTGCCGCGCCTGTCGGACCGCCCGGCCTCCCCTCGCCCGCTTGCCCGCACCCGGTCGGCCCCGCTTAGGCACTTCCGCTCCTTGCCGCCCCTGGTGGCCGCCGGCCACCGCTCGATCTCGGGTTACACCTTGCCTGATCGAACAGCCGGACGCACATGTACGCGGCGTCACGTGGCCGGAGCGGCGGACGCCTACCCGGCGCGGTGGCGGGTGGCGGCCGCCGTGCCGGAGCGGCGCGCCCGCAGCAGCTCGATCGCCACCGGGATCACCGAGACCAGCACGATGCCGACCAGGATGGCCTCGATGTTGTCCCGGACGAACGGGATCTGCCCCAGGAAGTAGCCGAGCACGGTGACTCCCCCGCCCCACAGCACGCCACCGACCAGGTTGAACAGCACGAAGCCGCGGTAGTTCATCCTGCTCACCCCGGCGACGATCGGGGTGAAGGTGCGCACGATCGGCACGAAGCGCGCCAGCACGATCGCCTTGGGCCCGTGCCGGTCGAAGAAGGCGGCGGCCTTCTCGACGTTCTCCTGCTTGAAGATCCGGGAGTCGGGACGGCGGAAGAGGCTCGGGCCGACCTTGCGGCCGAAGAGGTAGCCGACCTGGTCCCCGGCCACCGCGGCGACCACGATCAGCGCGCAGACCAGCCAGAGCGGCTGGTGCAGGTAGGTGCCGCCGGCCACCAGCAGGCCGGTGGTGAACAGCAGCGAGTCACCCGGCAGGAAGAAGCCGATCAGCAGACCGGACTCGGCGAAGACGATGGCCAGGATGCCGATCAGGCCGAAGGTGGAGATCAGGGTGGTCGGATCGAGCCAGGACGGGCCGAGGGCGAGGCTGGTCACGGTGCGGGCACTCCGGGAGGTCGAGTCTTGGCAATGCAACAGTAAAGCATTGACAAAGACTCGGTTCGGGGCGGATTGGTTCCCGGCCCGGGGCGCTCGCGGGCCCGCCCGGGAGCCGCGCACCGCAGGCGGACGGTCCCGCGGCGCACGCGGCCCCGGCGCGGCCCCGAACGCGCGCGGCCCCGGCGGGGCCCGGAGGGGCCGACCCGCCGGGGCCGCGCGGTGGAGGGCGGTCAGAGCCCGTAGCGCTCGACGATCTCCTCGTGCCGGGTGAGGTCCGCGCCGGCCGCCTTGGCCAGCTCCGCCCAGGCGAGCGGGTGCGCCCAGCCGTCGGTGAGCCGCAGCAGCAGGGCGTCGGCCTCGGCGGCCGAGGCGGTCGGCGGGACGCCGAGGGCCGCGTAGACACCGGGCAGGGTGTCGCCGCCGTCCGCCGGGTCGGTGATCCGGTACTGGTCCCCGCTGTACACCCAGACCGCGTACCCGGCCTCGTGCAGGTCCTCGCGCAGGGCCGACCACGGCTCGTCGCCGGGCCAGCCGCCGTCGATCCAGTACGTGGTGTACCCGGCCGGGTCGAGCAGGGTGAGCAGCTCGAACGCCGGGCGCCAGCGCTGCCGCTCCTCCTCGGGGGCGTCCTCGGCCGGCGGGCGCTCCAGCAGGGCCGGGGCGAAGACCACCACGTCGCCGTGGTTGAGCGTCAGGTCGTCCCCGAGCACCGGCAGGATGCGGGCGGTGGCCGGGCCGGTCCGCAGGGCGGGCAGGTCGGAGGTCGCGCCGTTGGTGCGGGTGGCCCGGATGGTGACCAGCTGCCACTCCTCGTCCACCGGGCCCTCGGGCTCGTCGAACTCGATGTCGAGCAGCGCGCCGGTGGAGCGGACCACGGCCCAGTCCCGGTTGGCGGTGGCCGCGGTGATCAGGTGCCAGAGGTCCGGCTCCTGGACCGTCCGGTGGCCGTCCTCCTCGTCCCCGTCCTCGCGCTCGTCCTCGTCCCCGTCCGTGTCCCCCGACACGGACGCGTCCCCGGCCGGTGCCGCGCGCTCCAGCAGCTCCTGGTACATGCGCTGCGCGGTGGCGTGGTCGCCCAGTTCGGTGGCGGCGCGGGCGGCGAGACGGCGGGTGTTGAGCACCTCGTCGTCCAGCGCCAGGATCGCCCGGCACTGCTCCAGCGCCTCGTCCCAGCGGCCCTCGGCGGCGGCCCAGCGGGCGCGTATCCAGTGCCCGTCGGCCGGGGCGGAGACGGCCACCCGGTCGGCGAGGCGGCGGATGCCCTCGGCGTCCCGGGCCTCGATCAGCAGCTCGCCGAGCGCGCCGGTCAGCTCGCGGTCCGCCGGGTCGTCCTCCAGGTGCCGCCAGAGCAGGTCGGCCGCGGCGCGGGCGTGGCCGAGGCCGCCCAGCACCGTGGCCAGGAGCACCGCCAGTTCGGTGGCGCCGGCCTGCTCACCCCGGTACCGGTCCAGGGCGACGGAGAGCAGGTCGGCACCGGTCTCGTAGGGCACCCCGACCTCGGCCAGGTGCGCCGTCAGCTCGCCCGGCGGGACGGGCAGCTCGGGCTCCGGCAGTGCCTCGGCGGCCGCGCGCAGGGCCGCGACCTGCTCCGACACGCCGTCGGTGCGACGCAACCGGGTGAGCTTGCGCTCTCCCGTCGCGGCGAGGGTGAGCGCCACCGTACGAGCGCCGCGGGCGAGCGCGAGCCGACCCGCCGCCAGTAGCAGGTCCACGCACGGGCGGTGCGCGCCGACGGTGTCCAGGTACCCGACCCAGCCGGCCAGCACGGCGCCCAGTTCGGCGTCGTTCTCCCGGGCGCCGGCCGCGACCAGCAGTTCGACTGTCTGCGTCCAGGCGGGGCGCAGGTCGGCGTGCCGTTCGGCCTCGGCCCGCTCGGGCAGCAGGGCGAGCGCCTCCTCGGTGCGGCCGAGCGAGGCGAGCGCGCGGGACCGCAGCAGGGCGCCCCAGCGCTGGTCGCGCTCGTCCAGCCGGCGCCCCTGCGCCTGCTCGGCCCGCTCGGCCGTCTCCAGCAGCTCCAGCACCTCCTCGTGCCGGCCCAGCAGGTGCAGGGTGCCGGCCCGGGCCTGGTGGAAGCGGAGCGAGACCGGCTGGCCGGCCGCCCGCATCCGGTTGGCCGCGGAGTCCAGGTGGTCCAGCGCCTCGGATGCCCGGCCGTCGTCCTCCAGGGCGTCGGAGTACTCGCGGGAGAGGCAGTCGTAGCAGGCCCGGTCGGGCTCGATCCGCTCCAGCGTCTCGCCGACCACGGCGAGCCGTTCGGCCACGTACCCCGGCCCGTCGACCCGGGCGTGGCAGATCGCGAAGTCCTGCACCACGCAGACGGACTGCGGGCAGCCGGCCGTCTCCTCGCGGTGCGCGAAGTCCAGCAGGTCGACCGCCTCGGGCAGCACCGCCTCGCCCTGCTGGCGCTTGTTCAGCAGGTTCTGCATCCGCCAGTGCCGCAGGTAGACCTCGACCCAGGGCAGGCCGAGCGCCCGGGCGGCGGCCACCGCCTCCGGGTAGAGCGCGTCCAGCTGCTCGTTGCGCCCCTCGGTGGCGTGCTCGGGCAGCTCGACGATGGCGTCGGCCAGCCGGTGGTGGCCGGCCTCGGCCAGCTGCCGGTGGGTGTCGCGCACCCAGGCCCAGATGTCGGTGGTCATGCCTGTTCCCCCTGCGTCGTGCTGATGAGTTGTCTACCGCACCCCACTGACAATCCGTCCGTCACGGCTCCTCCGAGAGGGCGCCCGGGCTGTCCGGGACCTCCGGCAGCCCGGCCGGGACGGCGGCGGTCAGGGCCGAGACCGCGGTGCCGACGCCGGCCAGCGCGGCGGTGAGGTCGCCCTCGGACGGGCCGGACGAGGCCGCGGCCATGATCACCTTGATCGAGCGGAGCAGCCCGGCCGCGGTCGCGCTGCCGGTGTGCCCGCCGCGGTAGGCGGCCAGCAGGTCCTGGACCGCCGGACTGGACAGGTTGAGGTAGAGCCGGGCCCGGACCTCGCCGTCGGTGCGGGCGGTGAAGGCGCGGGCCAGCCGCAGGGCGGCGGACGGTATCCGGGCATCCGCCTGGTCGTCCTCGATCCGGGCCTTCAGCTCCGCCTCGCGGTCCGGCACCAGCACCAGCGGCAGGCCGGGCGGGTCGAAGCGGGCCGGGACGAGCTGCTCGCCCGGGTCGGCGAGGGCGCCGGCCAGCCAGGCCGACTCGTGCTCGGGCAGCGGGCGCTCCGGGTCGCGGAACAGTTCGCGGTTGCCCTGCTCGCTGCCCAGCTCGACCACCCGGCAGCCGCGCAGCTGGGCGTAGCGGCGCAGGAACGGCAGGACGGCGTAGCGGTCGCCGCGCGCGATCGGCACCCGCATCGCCCGGTACAGCATCTCCTCGAAGCCGCCGCCGCTGCCGAGCGCGACGTGCACCGCGCCGCCGCCCGCCGCCCGCAGCGCGCCGGCCGTGAGGTCGCCCTGCGAGGTGGGCACCGGGACGTCGTCGGCGAGCAGGGTGAACAGCCGCTCGTCGCAGAGCGCGGCGCCGAGCAGGTCGCTGCCGTGCCGGGTGAGGATGCGGCGCCACGCGGCGGGCCGCAGCCGGGCGGTCTCGTACAGGCCGTCCACGATGGCGTCGGCGAGGGCCTTCCGCAGCGCGTGGTAGTGCTCGTCGCGCTGGAGGTCCTCCCGGCTGGCGGTGGGGGTGAGCCGGTCGGACTCGACCACGCCGCCGATGAACCCGGCCCAGCGGGGCAGCAGGTCGCGGGCGTCCTCGGCGAGCAGCATGCCGCGCAGGTAGACGGCGAGGTCGCGGTTGTCGCTGCTGCCGTAGGTGCCGCCGTCCTGGACCCAGAGCAGGCCGACGGCGTCGGTGGCACCCTCGACCGGGTCGACCGGGAAGGCGGTGAGCGGCTCGAAGCGGCGGCCGAAGGCGGCGGCGAAGCGCATCCGGGCCGCGTACCGGTCGCCGTCGGAGGGGCCGCGCCACGGCACCTCGACGGAGTTGACCGGCTGCTCGTCGTCCCCGAGGTGGACCGGGATCGGCAGCAGCACGCAGTAGCGGGCGAGCACGTCGCGCAGGACGTCCTCGTCGGCGAGGTGGGCGTGCTCGGCCTTGAGCGTCAGTTCGACCACCGTGCCCGGGCGGGGCCGGGCGGGCACCGGCTCGACCTGGTACTGCTCGCCGCCGCGGCTGCGGTAGCGGTGGCCGAGGTGCGGTTCGCGGTGCGAGGTGGTGGTGACGGTGACCTCGTCGGCGACCGAGAAGGCGGAGAGGAAGCCCAGGCCGAAGGCGCCGATCAGCTCCTGGTTGCCGGTCAGTTCGCGCAGCATCCGGGTGTAGCCGGTGCCGACGGTGGCCAGATAGGCGTGGATCTCGGGTTCGGTGAGGCCGGCGCCGGTGTCCTCGATGGCGACGGTCCGCCGGGCGGCGTCGGCGCGCACCCGGATCACCGGGCGGTGGTCGCCGTCCGGGTCCTCCAGGCGCCGGCGGGTGTGCGAGTCGTGCGCGTTCTGGACGAGTTCGCGCAGGGCGACCAGCGGGGTGGAGTAGAGGTGGGTGGCGAGGACGTTCACCAGGCCGCCGAGATCGACCTCGGTCGTGCGCAGCTCCTCGGCGGGGGTGGGCTCGGGCGGGGCACCATCAGACATGGGTCCCCAGTGTGCCAGTGCGACTATCGGGCGACCATTTCTTTCTCCCTGGGTCTCTCCTGGCGAAATGACGGAATGCCGTCAACTCCGAATTGACCGGCCCTCCACCACCGGGGGAATTGCCACCCGTTCGGTGGAGTTCGTCCACCCCACTGGTGAATGCTGAACCGGCGACGTCCGGCGAGCCGCCCGCCCCCGCAGGCCACGGCGCCCCGCAGCGGCCACCCCGGACGGCGCCACCGTTCGCACTTCTCGCCAGGGAGACCAGCGTGTCCCGTATCCGCGCAGCCGCCGTCACCGCCCTCGGGGCGCTCCTCCTCGCCGGCGTCGGCGCCGCCACCGCGCACGCCGACGACACCGGCTCGGTGAGCGACGCCGGCTCCGGCAACATCATCGGCAGCGTCCACGGAAACGTGGTCGACACCCAGCAGACGGCCACCGGTTCGGGTGTGGGAAACCAGCACAACACCCTCGCGGTGACGGGCAACACCGGGAGCGTCAGCGGCACCCAGAACAACGGCGGGAACCCCGACGCCTCCCAGGCCAACAGCGGGAACGCCCGCGGCGGCGGCGCCACCCGCGACACCGGGAACGCCCGGGGCGACCGCTAGCTAGGGCGCCCCGTCCCCGGCCGTCCCCAGCACCGCCCGGCCGAGCCGCAGCAGGCAGTCCCGCAGGTCCGGCCGGGCGCTGTGCGGACGGTTCCGCACCCCGTCGTTGACCAGCGCGAACAGCGCGTGCACCCGGATCCGGGCGGCCACCGGATCGAGCCCGGGGTGCACCTGCCGCAGCAGGCCGATCCAGGTGCGCAGGAAGTCCCGCCGGAAGTCCACCGCGGCCCGGCGGTCGGACGGGGCCAGCCGCTCCGTCTCGCTCAGCATGGCGCCCAGGTAGTCCCCGTTGCGCAGCGCGAAGCCGACGTACGCGCCCAGCCCGGCCTCCAGTGCCGCCCGGGGCCCGGCGGCGGCCGTGATCGCGCCGTCCACCTCGTGCCAGAGCCGCTCGCGGCTGCGCACCAGCGAGGCGGCCAGCAGCTCCGCCTTGCTGTCGAAGTGCCGGTAGACGCTGGGGCCGGATATCCCGACGGCGGCGCCGAGTTGGTCGGTGCTGACGTTGTCGAAGCCGCGCTGGTGGAACAGCCGGACGGCCGCCGCCAGCAGCTCCTCCCGGCGCGCCCGCGGCCTGGGCTCCGGCACGGACACGGGCGCGGGTACGGAGGCGGCCCCGGGCGCGTCCGGTGCCGGCACCGCGCCGTCCCCCGCCACGGCCGTACCGTCCAGGTCGACCGCCAGGACGGCCGCGACCAGCTCACGCAGCAGCGCCTCGGCCCGTCGGGGCTGTGGCGCCGTCGACTGGTAGGAGAGCCCGGCGCAGGCCGAGAGCGCCGACCAGCAGAGCAACTCGGCGTCCGCGGGGGCGAGTTCCGGCCGTTCCGCGCGCAGCACCGCGCGCATCAGGGCCACGTCGGCGCGCAGTTCACGGCGCAGCGCCGCACGGCGGGCCGGCGGCAGCAGCCGGGCGTCGCGCTGCACCAGGGTGCCGAGCGGGCGGTGTCCGACCGCGACGGCGGCCAGCGCGGCGCCGAGGTCGGCGGTGGTGCGGGCCGGGCGCAGGCCTTCGGCGAGCGCGTCCAGGCCCAACCGTACGGCGCGGTCCAGCAGTTCGGGCTTGCCGCGGAAGTGCCGGTAGAGCGCGGGCGCGGTGATGCCGACGCCGGCGGCGACCTCGGTCATCGAGACCTGGTGGTAGCCGCTGCGGTGGAAGCGGTCGGCGGCCACGGCCAGGATCTGGGCGCGCCGCCCGGGCGGCCGTCGGACCACCATCGCGAGCCTCCCTCCCTTCGGCCGGGCACCGGCCCGGCACCGACCCGCGGCCGGGACCGCAAACCGCACCCGCAACGGGACTGCGACCGGCATCGACGGAAGGCTAGCAAGGATTCACTTCACACCCTCGGCGACCGTGCCCCCACCGCCTCGGCGCCCCCGGCCGACTCTGGACAGCCGAAGCTACCCCGGATTAACTTGTGGGGCCATCACCAGGCAGGTTCCGCCCCGGCCGGACAGCCCCGGCCGGCGCCGTCGAAGGGAGCGCCGCCGTGCGCCGCACCGTGTTCAACGAGGACCACGAGGCCTTCCGGGAGACCATCCGGGACTTCATCGCCAACGAGGTCGTCCCGGTCTACGAGAGCTGGGAGGCCGACGGCCACCCGCCGCGCGACTTCTACCGGCAGCTCGGCGAGCTCGGCGTCTACGGCATCGAGGTGCCGGAGGAGTACGGCGGCGCGGGCGAGAGCGGCTTCAAGTACCAGGCGGTGATCGCCGAGGAGACCGCCCGGGCGGGCGTGAGCTTCGGCTCCTCCGGCGTGCACACCGGCCTGGTGCTGCCGTACCTGCTGGAGTACGCGAACGAGGAGCAGAAGCGGCGCTGGCTCCCCGGTTTCGTGTCCGGCGACATCATGACCGCGATCGCGATGACCGAGCCGGGCGCCGGCTCCGACCTCGCGGGCATCTCCACCACCGCGCGGCTCTCCGAGGACGGCACCCACTACGTCCTGAACGGCGCCAAGACCTTCATCACCGGCGGCGTGCTGGCCGACCTCGTCCTGGTGGTCTGCCGCACCGCGCCGCACGACCCGGAGAACCGCCGGGCCGGCCTGTCCATCCTGTGCGTGGACACCACCTCACCGGGCTACACCGTCGGCCGCAAGCTCCAGAAGATCGGCCTGCGCACCTCGGACACCGCCGAGCTGGCGTTCAGCGACGTCAGGGTGCCGGTGGAGGACCTGCTCGGCGAGGAGGGCAAGGCCTTCTCCTACCTGACCCACAACCTGGTGCAGGAGCGACTGGCGATCGCCGTCGGCGCGTACGCGGCGGCCGCGGCGGCGGTGCGGTTCGCGGTGGGGTACGTCAAGGACCGGAAGGTGTTCGGCAAGGCGGTGGCCGAGTTCCAGAACACCAAGTTCACCCTGGCCGACTGCGAGGCCCAGGTGGTGGCGCAGCAGTCGATGGTGGACCGGGCGCTGGAGCTGTACCAGAACGGCGAGCTGACCGTCGCGGACGCGGCCGCGACGAAGCTGTTCTGCACCGAGTCGGCCTCCACCGTGATCGACAAGTGCCTCCAGCTGCACGGCGGTTACGGCTACATCCTGGAGTACCCGATCGCCCGGCTCTACACCGACAACCGGGTGTTCCGGATCTACGGCGGCACCAGCGAGGTCATGCGCGGCATCATCGCCAAGTCGATGGGGCTGTAGGGCCGTTCGGGTCCGACGGCGGGGCCGTCCGCGGGTGCGCGGCGGCCCGCCGTGCCGCTGCCGGGCGGGATCAGTTGGGTGAGCTGTGCTCGGTGCGCCAGGCCTCCCAGCCCGCCGTGGACGCCACCTTCGCCTCGCGCAGGGCCCGCTGGGCGAGCGCGGTCGGCGGGGTGTCCAGGCCGCGCACCCAGTTGCGCCCGGCCGCGAGCAGCGCGGCGCACACCATCACGGTCCCGGTCGCGCTGAGCACGGTGCCGATCGCGGCGAGCGCCACGCCGCCGGTCAGCAGCGGGCGGTTGACCTGGAACCCGGAAATGACTCTGTCGTTGGTCGCCATGCCTCCACGATGCGGGCAGTCGGCGGAGCCTGCACCTCGGGCACCCCGCGCGTGCCGCATCCGGGGGCGACGTACGGGCCACCGCCCACCCGTGCCGCCTCCGGGTGCGGGCCGCCCGGGCGTCCGCGACCCTGGGCACACGGAGTGCGCCCGGAGCCAGGAGGAGGCGCGGTGCCCGATCTCGAACAGCTCGCCGTGGAGCACGCCGCCCGGGCGGCGGAGAGCCCGCACGGGCGCAGCGCCCATCTGGTCCTGCACGACGGGATCCTGCGGCAGACCGTGATCGCGCTGACCGCGGGCACCGCGCTGGACGAGCACACCCCGCCCACCGCGGGCAGCGTCCAGGTGCTGCGCGGCCGGGTCTCGCTGACCATCGCCGGCCGGCGGCTGGAACTGCCGGCCGGCCACCTGGAGCCCGTCCCGCAGGAGCGGCACGGGCTGCTGGCGCACGTCGACTCGGTGGTGCTGCTGACCGCCGTCACCGCGTAGCGGGCGAGGACTCCGGCGAGAGCCCCGACGAGGACTCCGGCGAGGACTCCGGCGAGGGCTCCGACGAGGACTCCGGCGACGGCTCCGGCGAGCGCTCCACGGGGGTGAACACGCTGTCGCTGACCAGCCGCAGTCCGCGCAGGAAGTCCTGTCCGCCGGGCACGAGTTCGGGCGCGGCCAGCCACTGGGCGCAGTAGCCGGCCAGCAGGGTCTGGTAGAAGGATCCGCGGGCGATCTCCTCCTCGGTGTCCGGCACCTCGGGCAGCCCCTGGAAGACCGCGGCCAGTCCGAGCCTGCCCTCCTTCTGCGCCGCCGCGAAGGCGTCCGCGAGGTCGGAGGCGTGCCCCGCCTGGGCGAGCGCCTCGAACTGGGCCGCCCAGAGCCCGCGGTGCTCGACGAAGACGTCCCGCAGGCCGTCCCAGACGGCCGCGAAGCGCACCTCCGGGTCGTCCGACACCTGGTTGGCGGCGATCACCACCGCGCCCAGGGCCTCCCCCATCTCCCCGATCGCCTCGATCATCGCCGCGTTGAGCAGCGCCTCCTTCGAGCCGAAGTGGTAGCCGATCGCGGCCAGGCTGACGCCGGAGGCGGTCGCGATGTCGCGGGCGGTGGTGCGCCCGTAGCCCTTCTCGTACAGGCAGCGCTTGGCGCCGCCCATCAGGTCTTCGCGGTTTCCCATGCCCCCGATCCTACGGAAGTCCTGGACGGATGTCTCGCACAATCGTCTCACTCGCTCGTCTTGCACATATGTACTAGACAAGTGTCTGAGTCATCCGTACCGTCTTCCCCATGACCGCAACCACCGGCCGCGCAGGCCGTCGCGAATGGATCGGCCTGGCCGTCCTCCTGCTCCCGACCCTCGTCCTCACCATGGACATGGGCGTGCTCTTCTTCGCCGTCCCCTACATCTCCGGCACGCTGGCGCCGAGCGGCACCCAGCAGCTGTGGATCATGGACATGTACTCGTTCCTGCTGGCCGGACTGCTCGTCACGATGGGCGCGCTGGGCGACCGGATCGGCCGCCGCCGACTGCTGATGATCGGCGCCGTCGGCTTCGCGGGCGCCTCGCTGCTGGCCGCCTGGTCGCACGACGCGAACCAGCTGATCGCGGCGCGGGCGGTGCTCGGCGCCGCCGGGGCGACCGTGATGCCCTCGACCCTCGCGCTGATCCGCAACATGTTCCACGACCCCAAGCAGCGGCAGATCGCGCTCGGCGCCTGGGGCGGCGTCCTCACCGCCGGGGCCACCCTCGGCCCGGTCGCCGGCGGCCTGCTGCTGGAGCACTTCTGGTGGGGCTCGGCCTTCCTGCTCGCCGTCCCGGTGATGGCCCTGGTGCTGCTGACCGCGCCCGCCCTGCTCCCCGAGTACCGCTCCACCGGCCGCGCCGGCCGCTTCGACCTGCTCGGCGCCGCGCTCTCGCTGGCCGCGATCCTGCCGCTGGTCTACGGCGTCAAGACGCTCGCCGTCGACGGCTGGAGCCTGCTGCCCGGGCTGTCCGTCCCCACCGGACTGCTGCTCGCCGGCGCCTTCGTGTGGCGCCAGCGCACCGCCGCGAACCCGCTGCTCGACCTGAGCCTGTTCCGGATCCGCACCTTCAGCGGCGCGATCAGCGTCAACAGCATCGCGATGTTCGCGATGATGGGCTTCTCCCTCTTCACCTCGCAGTACCTCCAGCTGGTCAAGGGCATGAGCCCGCTGACCGCCTCGCTCTGGTCGCTGGTGCCGAGCCTGGGCGTCGGCGCGGCGGTCGGGATCAGCTCGGCGCTGGCGGGCAAGGTCCGTCCGGCGGTGCTGATGGGTGGCGGCTTCGTGGTCGGCTCGGCGGGCTTCGCGATGATGATCACGGTCGGCCCGCACTCCCCGCTGGCGCTCGTCCTCACCGCGGCCGGCGTGCTGGCCGCCGGAACGGTCGGCACCATGACGATGACCGCCGAGATGGTCGTCTCCGCCGCCCCGGTCGAGCAGGCCGGCGCCGCCTCCGCCACCTCCGAGACCGCCGTCGAGCTCGGCAGCTCGCTCGGCATCGCCCTGCTCGGCGCGGCCGGCGCCGCGGTCTACCGCCACCGGCTGGACGGCGCCCTCCCGGCCGGCGTCGACGGCGAGGCCGCCCGCAGTGCCCAGGACACCCTCGGCGGAGCGGTCGGCGCCGCCGCCCACCTGCCCGGCCGGCTCGGCGCCGACCTGCTGGAGACCGCCCGCACCGCCTTCACCGACGGCCTGCACGTCGCGGCCGTGGTCGGCCTGGTCTTCGCCCTGGGCGCCGCGGTCCTGGCGTACCGCCTGATGCGCCACCTCCCGGCCGCCGCCCCCACCTCCACCCCGGAGCCCGCCACCGTCTGACCCCTCCGGCCCGTCCGGCCCCTCCGGCCCGTCTGACCCCTCCGGCCCGTCCGGCCCGATCCACGCGAGTCATCGAGAGCCCCCGCCCACCCCGGGCGGGGGCTCTCCGCCGTACCGGGCGCCTCCACGCCTCCACCCGGGGGTGGACCGCGCCCGGTCCACCCCCGGGTGCGTGTGCCGGCCGCCCGCCGGGAGGACCGTGGAAGCACACCTCGGACCCGACCTCCGGGAGCCCCGCATGTCCCTTCCCGCCCTCCTCTCCCTCCTCGGCGTCCTCTGCTGGGCCGCCTACGAGCTGCTGCTGCGCCGGCGTGAGGACGCCTCCGCCGGCACCTGGCACGCCGACCGCCGCGACCGCGGGTCGACCCGGCTGCTGCTCGGCTGCTACCTCCTGTCGGCCCTGGTCGTGGTGGTGTTCGACCGCGCCGGGATCGGCGAACTGCCCACCCGGGCCGCCTGGTTCGGGGTGCCCCTGGTGGCCGCCGGGCTCGCGCTGCGGGCCTGGGGCATGCGCACCCTGGGCCGCTACTACACCCGCACCCTGCGCACCGTGGACACCCAGCGCCTGGTCCGCACCGGCCCGTACCGGCTGATCCGGCACCCCGGTTACGCCGGCAGCCTGCTGGTCTGGGTCGGCTACGCGGTCGGCACCGGCAGTTGGGCGGCGGCCCTGGTGGTCGCGGCACCGCTGTTCGCCGCGTACGGCTGGCGGATCTCCGCCGAGGAGCGACTGCTGCTGGACGCCTTCGGGAGCGAGTACGCGCGGTACCGCCGGGGGTCGAAGCGCCTGGTGCCGTTCGTCTACTGATCGCACCGACGCCGGTCGGCGGGTGTGAGCTTCGGCACCCGCGTCCGGCCGGGCTGGTGCGCCGCGCTGCCGCCGCGCTCGCGATCCGCGCGAACGGCACCTGGTTTTTGGCCAGCGTTTCCCGACTGGTGTATCCGTTCGCCGTCAGGGCCAGGCATACTGGCGAGCACGGGCGCTAGCGCCCGCCATGACTCTAGACAAGAAGGGACCGGTGGCCAGGGATGCTGCGGAACGGTCTTGAGCCCTGGCACATTCTCGTGGTGCTGGCGGTCGTAGTCCTGCTGTTCGGATCGAAGAAGCTGCCCGAGATGGCCCGTGGCCTGGGCAAGTCCATGCGCATCCTGAAGGCCGAGACGAAGGCCATGCGCGAGGACGACACCCCCGCGGACGCCGCCGCCGGAACCGCGCAGAGCACCGCCGCTCCCCAGCAGAGCGCCGACCGCCCGGCCGTCACGCCGACCAACGTGACCAAGGCCACCGAGACCAAGCGGCCCGAGACGACCGCCTGATCCGGCCCTCCGCCTTCCGGAAAGCCCCTGGTGAACCGCCAGGGGCTTTCCGCGTTCCGGGGCCGGTTCCGGGACGGGCCCGGACCTGGTCCGGGGCCGTCCCGGCCACCGCCGCTCCCGACTGGCCGTCCGATCTGATCCGTTGTCTCCTGGTATGCACCCACCGGAGGAACGGAGTCGCGGCATGCCGACCGACGAGCCCGGCACCGGGCCCGAGGGCGAGCCTGGCACCGGGCCCGAGGGCGAGCCCGGCACCGGGCCCGAGGGTGGTCCCGGCGACGAACTGGCCGAGCTGCGGGCCCGGCTGAGCGCCGTCGAGGCCCAGGAGGCGCGGCTCGCCGACCAGTTGGCGGCCCGCCCGGCGCGGCTTGCGGCGGACCGCCCACCGCCCCGGCACCGGGTGCGCTCCTTCCTCGCCGCCCTCCTGATCGTGCTGGCCTGCCTGCTCACCCCGCTCGGCGCCCTCGCGCTCTGGGCGAGGTCCGAGATCGGCGACACCGACCGCTACCTCGCCACGATGGCCCCGCTGGCCGAGGACCCCCGGATCAAGGCGGCCGTCACCGACCGGGTGACCGCCGAGATCATGAAGAAGCTCCCGCTCGACTCACTGCTCGACGGCCTCGCCCCGGACGACAAGCCCAGGCTCGGCGCCCTGCTGGGCGGCATCGGCCAGGCCCTGGACGACGGGCTCGGCGGCTTCGTCCACACCCAGGTCGAACGGATCGTGGACAGCGACGCCTTCGTCACCCTCTGGACGGACGTCAACCGGGACGCCCACGCCGCCGTCGAGAAGATGGTGACCGGGCAGGGCGGCGGCGCCGTCGAGGTGCACGACGACACCGTGGTGCTCGACCTCGCCCCGGTGATCGCCCGGGTGAAGTCCGAACTGGTGGACCGGGGGCTCCCGCTGGCCTCCCGGATCCCGGAGATCCACACCTCCTACCCGCTGGTCCGCTCCGACGCCCTCCCCAAGGTCCGTACCGCCCTGCGGGTCCTGGACCTGGCCGGCCTCTGGGTGCCGGTGCTGGCCGGGGCCTGCGCGCTCGGTGGCGTGCTGCTCGCGACCCGCCGCCGCCGGGCGGTGGTGGCGACGGCCCTCGGCATGGCGGGCGGGGCGCTGCTGCTGGGCCTCGGGCTGAGCGTGTTCCGGGCCGTCTACCTGGACCGGCTCCCGGCCGACGTCGACCAGGCGGCCGCCCAGGCGGTGTACGACACCCTGGTGCGGTACCTGCGCTCGGCCGTCCGGGTGGTGGTCACCCTCGGCCTGCTGGTCGCGCTCGGCGCCTGGGTGATCGGCCCCGGGCGGTGGGCGCGCACCGTCCGGGACGGCTGGCGCGCCGCGCTGGGCGCGGTGCGGCGGGTGGCCGCGCGGGCCGGGCTGCGGCTCGGGCCGGTCGGCCGGTTCGTCCACCGCCGGAAGGCCCCGCTGGGCTGGCTGGCGGTCGCCCTCGCGGCGCTGGCCTTCGTGCTGTGGAGCCACCCGACGGTGCTGGTGACGCTCTGTCTCGCGCTCGGGCTGGTCGCCGTCCTCGCGGTGCTGGAGCTGCTGGACGAGCCGGGGCCGGGCCGGGACGAGCGGCCGGAAGGAACGGCCCGGGCCCCGGCCTGAGGGGCGGTCGCGCGGGGCGCGCGGCCCCGCCGGCCTCCGGTGGGGGCTTGGGCGGTTCCTCCGGCGGGGGCCCGGACCGTTCCTCCGGCAGGGGATTGGACGGTTTCTCCGGCAGGGGCTCGCCCGATCGGACTCGCCCGATCGGAGCAGGCGGGCGGGCGAGCCGGCCCGGGCCCGGGGAGGCTGAGCAGGATGTCCGAGAACCCTCCTCCGCCACCCGCCGACCTGCGGGCCTGGTTCTGGCTGCTGGCCGCGTCCACGCTGCTGATGGTCGGGTACTTCACCCTGCCGGTGGAGTGGTTGGGCGAGCGCCGACCGCGGCTGAGCTGGCTGGTGTTCATCGGGGCGCTGGTCGGGATGAGCTGGCTGATGCTGGCCAAGATCATCGGAGTGATGCGGGGCACCGCCAAGCGACCGGTGGTCTGGCTGATCTTCCTGATCTTCCTGGCGTTGACCATCTTCGCGGCGACGTACTACGTGCTCGGCTCGCACAAGGCGGAGTTCGCCGGGCTGGAGACCCGGCTGGACGCGCTGTACTTCACGGTCGTGACGATGGCGACGGTGGGGTACGGGGACATCACCCCTGCGGGGCAGACCGCGCGGCTCGTGGTGACGCTCCAGATCGGGTACAACTTCGTGTTCCTCGCGGCGGCCGCCGGGACGGCGTCCCGGGCGATCCGCGGGAACGTCGAGCGGAGGATCCGCAGGCAGGACTGAGTCCGGCACGGCGGACCCGCGCCCGCCTTCCCGCGCCCCGCCCCACCTGCGATGACCTGCGCGGATGCCGCTTCGCGCCGCCGGTCCGACGTGCCGCCAGACGAGCCGTCAGACGATGTCGAAGCGCGGCCGCTTGAGGTCGCGAGGGCCGCTCCGCCGAGGGCTCCCGGCCACCCGCCCGCACCCTGCCGACATCCCTCCGACACCCCCTCCTACACCCCTGCCGGGGCCGCGATCCGGCCGATCGGACTGCCCGGAGATGCGAGGATGCGGTACCCGTAAAGTAGCCACACGCAATTCTCATCTTTTCGGTCGGTCGGATAACTCGTTCCGCGGCGACCAGGGGAGACGCAGAAGTCTGGGAGGGTCCGTGGAAGGCCACGAGGTGCGCAAGCTCGCCGAACTCGAAGACCGGCACTGGTGGTACAAGGAACGGCGGATACTGCTGGGCCGGGAGCTGGCCAAGTTCAGCAAGGCCGGCACCGCGCTCGACATCGGCGCCGCGGGCGGCGGCAACACCCGGGTGCTGCAGGCGCACGGCTGGAAGCCGATCGCGATCGAGTACGGCGAGGAGGGCGCCCAGGTGGCCCGCGACCGCGGACTCGCCGTGATGCGGGCCGACGCCCGCAGGCTCCCGGTCGCCGACGGCGCGGTCGACCTGGTGGTCGCCTTCGACGTGCTGGAGCACATCGAGGAGGACGACGCCGCGATGGCCGAGATCCACCGGGTGCTGCGCCCGGGCGGGGTGGCGCTCATCGCCGTGCCGAGCGACATGCGGCTCTGGTCGGCCCACGACGTCGCGGTCGGCCACGTCCGCCGCTACACCCGCGACACCCTGCGCGAGGTGATCGTCGGCAGCGGCTTCACCATGGAAACGCTGGACAGCTGGAACGTGCTGCTGCGCCCGGCCGCCGCCTGGCGCCGCAAGAAGAGCACCGGCAGCGACCTGGACGACGTGCCGACCCTCATCAACACGGCGCTCAGCACGGTGATCGCCGCCGAGCGCTACCTGCCGGTCCAGGGCCTGCCGGGCGTCTCCCTGCTGACCCGGGCCCGCAAGCCGCTCACCGCCGCCGCCAGGTAGGAACCACCCGGGGGTTCCGTCGCCCCTCACGCGGGAAGTCGGCCGGGCCGGCTTCCCGCACCCCCGTCCCTCGGACACCGGGGTCAGTGCGGTCGACGCACAGCACTGTCCACAGGCTGTGGACAGTGCTGTGCACCCAGGAGCGGCCGATCCGGCCGATCCGGCCGCCCCGGCTACCGCGGTTACCGCGGTTACCGCGGCCCGGGCCCGTCAGTCGTCCTGGAGGTCGACGGCGGTGTGCAGGGTGGCGAACAGGGCCGAGAGACGGGCGTTCCAGTTGGCGTACGTCGCGACGTCGATGGCGTGCTTCTTACCCATGTCCTTGACCACCTTCTGGGCGTCCTTGAGCTCCTGCGCGGCGTCGTCCGGATTGCCCTCGTTGAGGCGCGCGGCGGTGGTGTCGAGGATCCTCAGCAGGTCCGCCTGCTTGTCCCGCTCCTTGCCGACCTGGGCCTGGGCGACGGCCTGGCGGAAGGACTGGATCTGCAGCGCCGCGGGCTGGTTGCGCGGGACGGCCGGGGCGGAGGCCGGGGGCGCCGAGGGGGTGGCGGGCGCCGCCGAGGTCGCGGAAGCCTTCGGGGTGGGCGTCGCGGCCGGGGTGGTGGAGGGCGCGGTGGCCGCCGCGGGCTTGGCGGCGGCCGCGTTGCCGGCCGGCTCGTCGAAGGCGGTGAGGGCCAGCGCGGTGACACCGGCCAGGCCCGCCACGCCCAACGCCCCGAGCACCAGCGGCTTTCGGCGGCTGCGGGCCGGCGCGGGCGCGGCGACCGGACCGGGAACGTGACCGGGAACGGGCGCCGCCGGAACGGGGATCGGCGCCATCACCGAGGTGGCGGCCGCCGGCTGGGGCGGCAGCACGGTCGTGTGCTGCTGGTCCGGCCGATACGGCTGATTCGGGTAATTCGGCTGGACCGACTGGTTCGGCTGGTGCGGCTGGTGCGGCTGGTTCGGCGACGGGAAGCCCGGCACCGGCGGCAGCAGCTGGGTGGCGGTCCCGGCGGTGTTCGCGAGCAGTTCCGCCGTCGGGTCGGTGACCATCAACCCCGGGACGGTGCCGAGGAGTTCGCCCCGGGCGGTGGCCGCGTCGGCCGGGCGGTCGGCCGGGTTCTTGGCCAGCAGCCGCAGCACCGCCGCGTCCAGCGCGGGCGGCAGGCCCGGGCGGCGGACGGAGGGCGGCAGCGGCTGCTCGCTGACGTGCTTGAAGGCGATCGCCACCGGGGTCTCGGCGGTGAACGGGGTCGCGCCGGTGAGCATCTCGGTCAGCACGCAGCCGACCGCGTACAGGTCCGTCCGCCCGTCCAGCGCCGAGGCGGTGGCCTGTTCGGGCGAGAGGTATGCGGCCGTACCGAGCACGCTCGCGGTCTGGGTCAGGTTGCTGGAGGAGCCGGCCCGGGCGATGCCGAAGTCGACGACCTTCACCCCGCCGTCGTCGGTGATCATGATGTTCCCGGGCTTGATGTCCCGGTGCACCAGCCCGGCCGCGTGCGCGACCGACAGCGCCTCGCAGACCGCCGCCGCGATGCCGACGGCGCGCTCCACCGGCAGCGACTGCTGCTCCGCCAGCAGGGCGGCCAGCGAACGGCCGCTGACCAGCTCCATGACGATGAACGGGGTGCCCTGGTCCACGCCCGAGTCGAAGACCATGACGATCCTCGGGTGCACCAGCATGGCCGCGTGCTGCGCCTCGCGGCTGAAGCGCTCGGCGAAGCGGGGGTCGTCGGCGAGGCCCCCGTTGAGGACCTTGACGGCCACCTGACGGCCCAGCACCCGGTCCACCCCGCGCCAGACGGTGGCCATGCCGCCGACGCCGAGCATGCCGACGAGTTCGTAACGCCCGTTCAGCGCCCGTCCGATCACCTGGAGCTCCCCTCACGTGCCGCGCCCGGGGTCCCGGGCCGCCTCGTGCACCCGTGCACGATAGCCGCACCGCCGAACGGGCCGACCAGGGGCGGAGGGTGGCGGTCGGGGGACCGGGCAGCGGTCCCCCGGCCGCCGGCACGGGGGTGCGGCCCGCCCTGACTGCGGGCGGGCGGGCCGCACGTTTCCGGGCCGGCCGGGCCGGCGGCGCGTCCGGGGTGCGCCTACCGGTCCGGCCGGGGCCGGCCGGGTGACCGGAGGGCACGGGGGAGCCGACCGGCCACCCGGGGTCTTCGGGTGGTACTGCTTCCTGCCGGTGGGGCAGGTCCTGCGGGTGGTGCTGTTCCGGGTGGGCGGCGAGCCCGGGGGGAGTCGCTCGCCGCCCACCCGGAGTTCTGGGGGCTACCTCCCGGCCGACTGTTCGTTCTCGGTCCGGTCGGGCTTGCCCGGGCGGCCGTCCTGCCCGGCGGGGACGGTCGGTACGGGCGGGACGGTCACGCCGGGCTTGCCCGGTCTGGTCCCGGCGCCGCCGGTGTCATCGCCGTCGCCGTTGGCGTTGCCGCTCCCGGTACCGCTTCCATTGCCGCTGCCGCCGGTCCGGCCGCCGTCGCTGTTCCCCTTGCCGGACCCGGTGCCGGCCGCGGTGCCGCTCCCGGTGCCGGTACGACCGGGGTCGCGCGTCGGGGCGGCGCCGCCCTGGTGGTCGCCGTCCTCGTCGTCCTCGCCGTCGATCGCGGCCCGGCAGTAGTCCGTCACGCGGTCCGCGCCACCGGCCGCCGCGACCAGCGGGCCGTACAGCGATTCGCCGGCCAGCCGGCTCGGGCGCTCGCCCTTGGCCGTACGGTCGGCGAAGCCGGTGCAGAGGCCGAGCAACGCGGGCGGGACGGCCGAACGGCCACCACGCCCCTCGGCCGAGGGGGTGCCGGGCCGCGCGGGGTCGGACGGGACGACCGCCTGCGGCCCGGCGGAGGCGGTGCCGGACGGACGGGCGGAGCCGGACACCGCGCCGCCGAACGGGGCCACGCCCGCGGACGACCCGACGACCGCCGGGCCGGTGGCGCCGCCCTGCTCCGCGAGCCCGTGCTCCGGCACGGACGGGCCGCCGCCCAGCGCGGCGGGCAGGTTGCCGGTGCCGGCGGCTACGGCGACACCGCACAGCGCGGTGGTGCCGAGCACGACGGCAGTGGCCTTCGTGCTGAAGGCCCTGGCCAGCGCCGCGGTTGCCATCGATCGTCTCCGGACGGGGGTCACTGTCGGGTCGGGCGTGAGACGCGCCTCCCGGAACGCGGCCAGGGCGGCCTCCTCCCCGGCCAGTTCGCCGGCCGTCGCGGGGGCGGCGGCCGCGGCGAGCACCCGGGCGAGGTGCCCGGGACCGCCGTCCGGTCCGGTGAGCGAGGCGTCCTGCCCGGCCGACGGGCCGCCCACGGCACCACCGAGCAGCTGCTCGGCGGCATCACGGTCGATCCGACGGGATCGGTTGGTGCTCATCTCATGTCCTTCAGCGTCGCGGCCCGGCGTTCTGTCACACCCTGCGGAGAACTTTTTTTCGCGGGTTTCCCCGCAGGGCGCCCGGCGGCCTCGCCCGCGCTCCCTCCGGCCGCCGTTCCAGGGGCGTTCCCGGGACCGCTGGCGCCGTTGGGGCCCTTGGGGCCGCTGGCGCCGTTGGGGCCCTCGGGGCCCGGTCCGGCCTCGGCCCCGCCCCGGGCGGCCGGGATGCCGCCCCCCGACGCGAGCGGCTCGACCAGCTTGGCCAGCCGCCGCAGCCCCCGGTGGGCGGCCATCCGGACGCTCCCGGCCCGCTTGCCGAGCACCCGGGCGGCGCTCTCCGCGTCCAGCTCCATGACCACCCGCAGCAGCACGGCCTCGGCCTGGTCGCGCGGCAGCCGGGAGATCAGGGCCAGCGCGTCGGCGGTGCCGACCGTGGTCAGCGCCGCACGCGCGGTGTCGTCCCCCGCCGCCAGCCCGACCAGCTGCTCGAACGGCAGGTCGGTGACCGGGCGGCGGCGCCGGGCGCGCAGGTGGTCGAGGGCTCGGTGGCGGGCGACGGTGGCGGCCCAGCCGCGGAAGGCGTCCCCGTCGCCGGAGAAGCCGCGCAGGTCACGGGCGATCTGCAGCCAGGTCTCGGAGGCGATGTCCTCGGCGTCCTGGGCGTCCTCCGGTCGGCCGCCGACCAGCACCCGCAGGTAACGCAGCAGGCCCGGCTGGACGGTCCGGAACAGCAGCCGGAACGCCTCCTCGTCCCCGCCCTGCGCGGCCCGGACCGCCTCGGTCAGATCGGGGGGAGCGGGGGCCGGGCCGGGCGGCGGGCCGGCGGGTGTGACTGGTCCGGACCGGCCGACGGGGCCGTCGGTGCCCGCTCCGGGGCGCTCTGCACTCTGCACCCGCCACATGATGCGCCATTCGGGCGAACACTTCGGCTCCGGCCGAACGACCGGCCCGGCCGGGGCCAAGGTCCCGACGACTGCGGTCGTTCGCCCACGGCCCGGACCGGCCCGCCCGGCCTACGTTGTCGGTAGGCGAAGCAGTCCGGGCCGCCGGCCCTGCCCGACGCCGGGTCCGCCGACGCGCCCGGCCCGCCGACGTACCCCTCCGCATCCGAGGGCGCACGCACGACCCGTGCGGGCCCCGGTCGCACGCCCCTGCCTGGTTTGAGCCGTCCCGCCGGGGACCAGCACTGACGGGGACCACCTCCGGCACCGGGCCCGGCAGCACGACCCAGCGCCACCACCGGCACCACCACCGGCACCACCGGCACCACGACCAGCAGGGAAAGACCGCGATGACGACCGCCCGCGAGCTCCGTGAGCTCCATGAGCTCCATGAGCTCCACGAGCTCCACGAGGTCCGTGAGCTCCGTGAGCTCCGTGAGCTCCGTGAGCTCCATGCGAAGGGCCTGCGCGAGCACCTCGCACCCGCCCTGCGCGCCCTGGGCCTCCTCGGGTGGCGCCGCACCTTCAGCCTGCCGGACGAGACCCACTGGCTGCTGCTCGGCCTGGTCGAACGTCCCGCCGCCGGCCGGGTGTCCTTCACCTTCGACCTCAGCGTGGTCCGCCGCACCGACTGGACCCTCGCCGCCCTCCCCGGCCACCGGCCCGACCCGCGCACCCGGTACGGCATCGAGACCTGGCGGGCCCGGATCGGCGAGGTGCTGCCGGTCGGCGAGGACGTCTGGTGGGAGGTACTGCCCGGGCCCCGCTGGCAGCTCCCGCTGGACGACGCCGTCGCCGCCGTGCGCCATTACGGCCTGCCGGAGCTGCGGCGCCGGGCCGCGGCGGACCGCACCCCCACCGGGGAGGCCTACCTCCTCCCCGCCGAGCTGGAGGCGGTCAACACCGCCCTGCTGACCGCCGCGGTGGCCCGGGTGCAGCGTGCCGAGCTGGCCGACGGGGCGCTGGTGCTGACCGGCGCCTGGACCCGGGGCGACGGCGTGACCCGCACCGTCCTGGCGGGCGTCGCCCAGGGCTTCCTGTCCGCCGGGGACGAGCGCTTCGGCGCCGTCCGGTGCCTGGACACCCTGGGCCGCGAGCTGTGGACCTTCCCCGACGGCGGGTAGGAAACCGCAGGTCGGAGGTGGTCTCACGGCGCGCACCATGACAACTGTCACGCGGATGACGCAACGGACGGCACTGCTCTGACGGAGGGTCCGGCGGAAAGACTGGAGGCACGACGCGGGCAGCGGCCCGCAGCCGCCAGCCGGGGAGGAACCCACCGTGAGCCAGACCGTCAGTGCCGCTGCCGTCACCAGCACCGTCGCCCTCACCGGCGCCACCCGCGCCAAGGCCAAGGCCCCGGCCTCCGCTCCCGCCCGGGGCGCCACCACGGGCGCCACCCACGCCAAGGCACCCAACCCGCTGGTCGAGGGCCTGCGGCCGCTGGCCCTCGACGTGGCCGCCCCGCTGGCGGGCTACTACCTGCTGCACTCGGCCCTCGGCCTGAGCGAGTTCGCCGCACTGGCCTGGAGCAGCGCCGTCCCGGCCGCCCGGACCGTCCTCGGCCTGGTGGGCGAGCGCAGGCTCAACCTGTGGGCCGCCCTGATGCTGGCCGTCAACCTGGCGGGCCTGGCGCTGACCTTCGTCACCGGCGACGCCCGCCTGATGATCGCCAAGGACGGCCTGCTGAGCGGCACCCTGGCGCTGGCGATCCTGGTCTCGGCGCTGATCGGCCGACCGGTGATGACCCCGATGCTGATGCCCTTCCTCACCAAGGGCCGGACGGAGCGCGCGGCCGCCTGGCAGCGGCTGGTCGAGGGCCGGGCGGCCGGGTCGCGGGCCTTCCGCCGCCACGAGCGCCTGTTCTCGGGCATCTGGGGCACCGCGCTGCTGACCGAGTGCGCGGCCCGGGTGGCCGGCGCCTTCACCCTGCCGGTGTCCACCATGGCCTGGCTGTCCACCGTCCTCCTGATCGGCGCGATCGTGGCCGGCTCCATGCTCGGCCAGGTCGCGGTCGAGCCGATGGAGCGGCTGGTCCGCGCCGAGGCCGAGGCTCCGACGGCCGCCTGAACGTCCGGGACCACGTCCTCGCCGGACAGCCGGGCCGCCGCTTCCCCGAACAGTCCGGCCGCGGCGTGCCCGGACAGCCGGGCCGCCGCCTGCCTGAACAGCCGGTTCCCCGGACTCGAACAGCGAGGAACCATCCGGATCCCCCGGGAGTCGTTCATAACGAGGGGGTAACGGGACCCCCTCGAGGAGAACGGGGACCCCATGAACCGGACGACGTACGCGCCGAGCAGCACCGAGGACCGCACCCTCGTCTGGGACGGCTGCCTGAACGTCCGCGACCTGGGCGGCCTGCCCACCGCCTCCGGCCGGCTCACCGCCCGCGGCGCGGTCGTCCGGGCGGACAACCTGGACCGCCTCACCGCCGAGGGCTGGGACACCCTGCTGGACCACGGCGTCCGCACCGTGGTCGACCTGCGCAACGCCGAGGAGTACAAGCCGCTCCTCCCGCTCCCCGAGGACGTCGAGCTGGTCCGCGTCCCGCTGGACGAACTGGCCGGCCCCGCCTGGTGGGAGGCCCACGGACGGCTGGACGGCACCCCGCTCGCGCTCCGCCCCTACCTGGACCACTGCCCGCACGCCGCCGCCGCGCTGGTCTCCGCGCTCGCCGACGCCCGCCCCGGTGGCGTGGTCGTGCACTGCGGCGCCGGCCGTGACCGCACCGGCCTGGCCGTCCTGCTGCTGCTCGCCCTGGCCGGGGTCGACCGGGCCGCGATCACCGAGGACTACCTGCTCAGCGGCCCCAACGTCCGTCCGCTGTACGGGATGCTGGGCCTGCCGGATCCGTACCGCCGGATCGACGCGGTGCTGGCCGAGGCCGGGACCACCGCCGAGGCCGCCCTGGCGGCCGCGCTCGACGGGTTCGACCCGGCCGGCTACCTGCTGGCGGCGGGTGTCACGCCCGCGCGGATCGCCGCCGTCCGGGAGCGGCTGCTGCCCACCGCGTAGCGCGGGCTTCCGGGAAGACCCCCGAGACCATCGTCAACCGATGGTTGACGATCCCCGGATCGACAACCTACGGTTGACGCATGGAGAATCCCGTCGTTCCCAACACCACTCCGCTGCGCCTCGACGACCTGATCGCCGCGATCAAGAAGGTCCACCCCGACGCGCTCGACCAGCTCTCCGACGCGGTCCTCGCCGCCGACCACCTCGGCGAGCTCGCCGACCACCTCATCGGCCACTTCGTCGACCAGGCCCGCCGCTCCGGCGCCTCCTGGACCGACATCGGCCGCAGCATGGGCGTCAGCAAGCAGGCCGCCCAGAAGCGCTTCGTGCCCAAGGACCCGGGCACCCCGAACGACCTCGACCCCAGCCAGGGCTTCAGCCGGTTCACGCCCCGGGCCCGCAAGGTCGTGGTGGCCTCGCAGGAGGAGGCCCGCAAGGCGGGCAACGCCGAGATCACCACCGAGCACCTGCTGCTCGGCCTGATCTCCGAGCCCGAGGGCATCGGCGCGAAGGCGCTCGCCGCCCAGGGCGTCACCACGGAGGCCCTGCGGGCGGTGGCCACCGCCGCCCTGCCGACCGCCGTCGACGAACTGCCCGCGCTGATCCCGTTCGACGCCGAGAGCAAGAAGGCGCTGGAGCTGACCTTCCGCGAGGCGCTCAAGCTCGGGCACAACTACGTCGGCACCGAGCACATCCTGCTCGCCCTGCTGGAACTGGAGAACGGCCGGGGCGTGCTGGCCGGCCTGAGGGTGGACAAGTCCGAGACGGAGAGCTTCGTCTCGGAGGCGATCGCCGCCATCATCGCGGCCCGGAACCCGGAGTCCGACCCGCAGCAGTGAGGCACTCCGCGGCCTGGTCCGGGCGGGAGCTCCCGCCCGGACCAGGACCCGCACTCAGAATCCGGAGACGTGCGTGGTGACGATACGGACCCGGCCGTCCCCGGCCGCCTCCAGGGCCGCCCGCAGCCGGGCCGACCGGGCCGGGCCGAGCAGTTCCAGGGCGTCCTCGACCGACGCCCAGCGGTAGTCGTCCAGCTCGCCGGCCGGGACGGTCACGGGGGTGCCGTCCGGGACGGTGCCGAAGTCGAACATGAAGTGCTGGGCGGGGTGGTCGAGTTCGGCCGAGGCGTGGGTCCAGGAGATGGCCAGCAGCTCGCCCGCCTCCCGGACGAGGCCGGTCTCCTCCTCCAGCTCGCGCGCGGCGCACTCGACCGGGCCCTCACCGAGGTCGATCGTGCCGCCCGGGAACTGCCAGTGCTCGCGGTACCCGGCCTTCACGATCAGGATCCGGCCGGACTCGTCCCGCAGCAGGCACCCCGCCGCCGCGTAGATCCGGGGCAGGGAGGCCAGCCATTCCTCGCGGGACTTCAGCGGCTCAGCCGTCACGGTGCTCCTCCTGGGACAGGGTGGTTGAGGTCGCCCCCACTCTGCCACCCGGCCGACGAGTCCAGGCCGATGAATCGGCACCCATGAGTAGGCACCCATGAGTAGGCACCGATGAGTCGGGGCCGATGAGTCGGGGCCGTCCCGGCAGTCCTCTCCGGTATGAACATCATGGAAGCCGTACCGGAAAGTCCCGTACTGACCTGCGACCTGGGCGCGCTGACCGCCCCCGACCTGGCCGTCGTCGACGCGCTCGCCCGGCTGCGACTGGCCGCCGCCCGGCACGGAGTGGCCGTGGTGCTGCTGAACGCCGACGGCCCGCTGCGCGGACTGCTGGCGTTCAGCGGCCTCTCGGCGCTGCTGCCCGGCGCGGCCGGCCCCCCGGACCTCGCGGAGCTACTCGGCGACGGAGCCCACGGTGGCCACGACGGGCTCGACGGGCTCGACGGGTTCGACAGGCTCGACGGGTTTGGCGCCCTCGGAGCCCTCGGCGTCGAGTTCCACGACGGGCTCGCCCTCCAGCCGCGGCGCGAGGCCGAAGAGCGGGAAGAGCACGTCGGTGTCCAGGAAGTTGGTGAAGCCGGTGATCCGCCCCTCTGACACCTCCGGCACGATCAGCGCCCACGGCTCGTGCCCGCCCTCCGGGCTCGGCCGGTACTGGCCGAAGGCCGGGCCGCCGTTGGCCGTCACCGGGAGCAGCCGCGAACCGCGGCAGCCGTGTCCGGGGCCCAGCATCCACGCCCGGAGCTCGTCCCGCCCGCACAGCCACATCGAGAACGGCGGCATGTTGAGCGTGACGTCCTCGTGCAGCAGCGCGGCGAGACCGTCCATGTCGTACGCCTCGAAGGCGCGGACGTAGCCGTCCAGCAGCGCGCGCTGGCCCTCGTCCAGCTCGGGGGCCGGGCGGGCCGCCGCGGTGTCGGCGGCGAGCACCGCCCGGGCCCGCTGGAGCGCGCTGTTGACCGAGGCCACCGTGACGCCGAGCAGTTCGGCCACCTCGGCGGCCTTCCAGCCGAGCACCTCGCGCAGGATCAGCACCGCCCGCTGGCGGGGCGCGAGGCGCTGCAGCACGGCGACGAAGGCCAGCTTGACCGACTCACGCTGGGCGGCCACCTCGGCCGGGTCCCCCGTCTCGGGCAGCACCCGGCCGTCCGGCGCCGGACCGATCCACGTCACCTCGGGCAACCGGGTGTCGTGCGCCGTGGCCACCGTGACCGGCCCGGCCAGGTCCATCGGCCGGGCCCGCCCGTTGCGGCCGTTCAGCGCGTCCAGGCAGACGTTGGTGGCTATGCGGTACAGCCAGGAGCGCAGCGCGGCCCGCCCCTCGAAGCCCTGGTGCCCGCGCCAGGCGCGGACCATGGTCTCCTGCACCGCGTCCTCGGCCTCGAAGACCGAGCCGAGCATCCGGTAGCAGTAGCCGGTCAGCTCGGTGCGGTGCCGCTCCAGCTGGAGCTCTACCGGCTCCTCCGTGATCACGTCGGCCATGGTGCGCCCGCCCCCGTCGTCCTGCCGTGTGCCTGTGCCTGTGCCTGTGCCTGCCCTGGTGAGCGGGACGAACGTAGCGCACAGCACTGACATCGGTGCCCCCGGCCGCCGGTGCCGGTGGCACCGGCCCTGCCGGGACCGGTCCGCTCAGTGCCGGTCGTACGCCTGCCCGGAGCCGAAGCCGGTGGTCACCAGCTTCCACAGGGTGGGGAACTCCTCTCCGGTGATGCCGGTCGGGTTGAGCCCGACGACCACGCTGCGGGAGAAGTCGCGGGTGGCGAAGACGCCGGTGGTGTAGCCGGGCCGGGAGCCGTTCTTGCCCCAGACCTCGGTGCCGTTCGGCAGGACGGTGCGCAGCAGGCCGGCGGTGCTGTAGCAGGCGTGGCCGGCGGTCGGGCCGATCTCGCAGTTCTTGTTGTGGTCGTTCGGCAGGTCCGGGACGGCGAACACCTCGGCCTGCTGGGCGGGCGGCAGCAGCCGGCCGCGGTAGAGCGCCTCGAAGAAGCGCTCCAGGTCGGCGGCGGAGGAGATCATGCCGCCCTCGGCCCACGGGTACGGGCTCTGCTCGGTGACGTCCACCCGGTCGGTGCCGCCGTCGGCGTTGCGGACGTCCACGTAGCCGGCGGCGTGCGGGCCGCGGATGGTCAGGTCGTCGGCGGCCGGGACGTAGGTGGCGTGCAGACCGAGCGGACCGGTGATGCGCCGCCGCACCTGGTCCGCGTAGTCGTCACCGGTGACCTTCTCGATCACCAGCGCGGCCACGAAGTAGTTGTTGCCGTTGTACTGCTGGGCGGTGCCGGGCGCGAAGCCCATGGGCTGGGTGAGCATGTCCGTCACCACCTGTTGCGGGCTGAAGTAGGTCGCCCTGTGCGCGGCGAACCACGCCGTGCTGCCGTCCCCGGAGGTCATCCCGCCGCCGCCGGGCAGGCCGCTGGTGTGGTTGAGCAACTGCCGTACGGTGACCGGCGGGTAGCCGGCCGGCAGCAGTCCGGGCAGGTAGTGCTGGACGGTGCCGTCCAGGTCGACCCTGCCCTCGGCGGCCAGCTGGAGCAGCACCGTCGCGGTGAACACCTTGGTGACGCTGCCGATCCGGAACCGCGCGTTCGCCGGCACGTCCTCCCCCGAGGTGCCGCGCCACCGCGCACCCGGACCGTCGACCCGGACCAGCGCGCCGGTGACACCGGCGGGCAGGGAACGGAGGGTCCCGGCGAGCGAATCCCGGTCCAGCGGGCCGGGCCGGGCCGTCGCGGGCGTGTTCGGCGCGGCGGAGAGCGCGGCGGCGGCCGGAGCGGTCGGGGCAGCCGGAGCGGTCGGGGCGGGCCCCGCGGCCAGAGCCGGAGTCGCGGCGCCGACCGCGGCGGCGGCGAGCAGCGCACCGGCTGCCACGAGGGTGGACAAACGGCCGGTGCGGGTACGGGTGTTCATGCGGAGACTCTCCAACGGCGGCTCGCCCGGCCGGAGTCGGGACACCCCGGTGGGCGGCCCGCCCGGCCGGCAGTGGCTCGGACGGGAGAGAGTCTTCGGGACCGCTCCGGGCCAGGACATCCGGGAGCGCCCCTGAGCGCTCCCCGAGCCACCCCGAACCCGCCCCCGAGAACCTCCCTGACCGCACATCAGGGACGGTCGGCCGCGATCCGGCCGCCCGTCCCCGCGAAGAGGTCGCGGCGTGGCTGCGTGAGGTGAGGCGCGGCGCCGATCAGTGGGCGGAGTGCTTCTCCGCGCCACGGTGCCGGTGCCCCTTGAGTTCGGCGTGCATCGCCGGAGCCGCGTGCATCGTCGCACCCGGTGCGCCCCTCCCGCCGTGCCGGAAGGACTCGTCGGCGCCGCGCCCGGCGGCGCCGGAGAGCGCGCCGGCGCTCGGCACCGGCGCGAGCCGGGCGGGCGGGCTCGCCATGCCCCGGCGCTCCAGCAGCTCCTGGGTGCCCTGGCGGAGCTTGGCGGTACTGCCGAGCATCAGTTTGGTCATCGTCGGCCTCCCTTCGTCGGCCACCGGCCGGACGAATGCCGGCCGGAGGGGCCGCACGGGCGTTATGTCCGGATTTTATCCGGGTTGCGGGCCCGCGCCACTGCGGAAGGCGGGCGCGGCGCGCGGGCGCGGGAGACGGGCGCGGTGCGCGGGAGACGGGCGCAAGCGCCGTACGCGCGCGCCGTACCGGCGCCGCACCCGCGTGACGGCCTCAGCCCATGACCTCGTGGACGAAGCACCAGCGCCAGTCCTCCCCCGGCTCGTACGAGCGGATCACCGGGTGGGAGGTGTTGTGGAAGTGCGCGGTCGCGTGCCGCTGCGGGGAGAAGTCGCAGCAGCCGATGTGACCGCAGTCCAGGCAGATCCGCAGGTGCACCCAGTCCCGACGGCCCTGCTCCAGACAGTCGGCGCAGCCGTCGGCGGGCGGCCGGGGCTCGATGTCCTCAGGGGCCAGAGCGAGGTCTTCGCAGGCGCTCATGACTGAAAGGCTATGCCGCCCCGCCGCGCGGCGCCCGCTCACGGCGCTCCCGCCCGCCCGGCTCCGGCCCGGTCGGCTCCGGCCCGGTCGGCTCCGGCCCGCTCGCCAGGCGCGCCGCCATCCCGGCGTTCGGGGCCCGGAACGCCGCCGGCCCCGTCGCCGCCACCCCCGTGAGCCGACCCCGGCGCCTCGACCCGCGCCACCCGGTCCCGCGCCACCTGGTCTTCCTCCCGACCCGGCAGACGCGGGGCCACGCCGTCCCGGCTGCGGAATCCCCGCTCCGTGCCCGCGGGCGGCATGGGAGCATGCCACCCGTGGCGATCGTGACGGGGAGAACGAACGGCGACACCGGCGGGGGCGACTCCGGCGGTACGCCCGCGCAGCGGAAACGCGGCACGGGGACGCGTGACAGCGGCAGCAGCGGCACGGGAACGAGGGACACCGGCGGCAGCGCCGGGACGGCCCGTGCCCGGATACCCGAGCAGGCCGGCCCCGGCCGGTTCCGGGCCCGCCCGCTGCCCGCGACCGACCGGGTCCGGCAGCCCGTCGCCCTGATCCGGCTGCTCGGCGGCCTGTTCGCCATCGCCCTCACCCTGCTGCTCGCCGACTACGCCCGCGCCACCACCGAAGGCATCGCCGCCGACGTCGCCGAGGCCGCCGCCCTGGTGCCGCGCCCGCTGGCCGGCCTGGCCGGCGGGCTCAGCACCGCCGCCGTCCTGCTGCTCCCGGTCGGCCTCGCCGCCCGCCGGCTGCTGGGCCCCGACCGGCGACGCGCCCTCCAGCAGGTCTCCGACGGGCTGCTCGCCGCCGTCCTCGCGTACGGCGCCACCCTCGGACTGGACCTGTGGGCCGAAGCCCTCGCCCCGGACTCGCTGGTCTCCGCGCTCACCCAGCCGCTGCCCGGCGGCGGGCTCGGACACACCGAATCCGTCTACGGCTACCTCGCGCCGGTCCTGGCCTTCATGACCGCCTCCGGCAGCCGGGAGCGCCGCCTGCCCTGGACCGTCCTCGCCCTCTCCGGCCTCGCCGGGCTGATCGGCGGGTACGCCACCCCCACCGCGCTCCTGCTCGGGCTGCTGATCGGCTGGACCGTCGCCCACGGCACGCTGTACGCGGTCGGCACCCCCGACCCCTGCCCCCGGCCCGGCGAGGTCCTGCGCGCCCTGCGCGACAGCGGCCTGCGCCCGGTCGAGGCCCAGCCGGCCGGCCCCGACCGCTACCGGGTCCGGCAGGCCGACGGCCGCCCCGACCTCGACGTCCAGCTCCTCGACCGGCAGGCCGTCACCGCCGCCGCCGTCCAGCGCGCCTGGCGCCGGCTGCGCCTGCGCACCGCCCCCGACCCGCGCGTCCTGCGCTCCCCGCGCACCGGGCTGGAGCACGAGGCCCTGGTCACCTACGCGGCCCTCGCGGCCGGCGTCCGCACCCGCCGCATCGCCGCCACCGCGGGCATCGGCCAGGACACCGCCCTCATCGCGTACGAGCGGCTGGCCGGACGCACCCTCGACGAACTCGCCGACGAGGAGATCACCGACGAGCTGCTCACCGACGCCTGGCGACAGCTCGCCCTGCTCCAGCGCCGGGAGATCGCCCACCGCGCCCTCGTCCCCTCCTCCCTCCTGATCGACGACTCCGGCACCGTGCACCTGGTCGACTTCGCCGACGGCGACATCGCCGCCACCGAACTCGTCCTCTGCTGCGACCTCGCCCAGCTCCTCACCACCCTCGCCCTCCGCGCCGGCGCCGCCCGCTCCGTCCGCACGGCCACCGCCGTCCTCGGCCCCGACCCGGTCGGCGCAGCCCTCCCGCTCCTCCAGCCCATCGCCCTCACCCACACCACCCGGCGCGCCCTCAAACAGCACGCCAAACGCACCGCCGCCGGCGCCTCCGCCACGGCAGCCGCCACCGTGCCCGGCCCCCGGCCCAGCACCGAGACGCCCGCCCCGACAACCGCCCCCACCAGCGCCGCTCCCCCACCCACCACCGGCGCAGGCACACCCACCACGGCAGCCACCACCGAACCCGGCCCCCGGCCCAGCACCGAGACGCCCGCCCCCGGCCTGCTCGACGAGATCCGCGCGGAGGTCCTCCGCATCCGCCCGCAGGTGGTGGGCCGGCCGGTGCGGCTGGAGCGGCTGCGACCGCGGACCCTGCTGGTCGTCGTGGGCGGAGTGGTGGCCGGCTGGCTGCTGATCCCGCAGCTGTTCGCGGCGGAGGACAACCCGATCTCCGCGCTGGCGGACGCCGATCCCTGGTGGCTGCTGCTGGCCGTGGTGGCGGCGACGACGAGCCACGTCGCCGCGGCGATGGGCTTCGTCGGTTTCGTGCCGGAACGGCTCGACTTCCGCAACGCGGTGCTGGCGCAGGTGGCCGGGTCGTTCGTGAAGCTGGTGTCGCCCGGCGGCGTCGGCGGGGTCGCGCTGAACACCCGGCTGTTGCAGCGGGCGGGCATCCCCACCGCGCAGGCGCTGTCCAGCGTCGGTGTGGGGACGCTGATCGGTCTGGTGCTGCACCTGCTGCAGCTGGGGGCCTTCGTCTACCTGCTGGGCTTCGAACCCGGCGGCTCCGAGCTGGACGCGCTGCCCGCGGTGGCCGCCGGACTGGCGGGGGCGGTGGCGCTGCTGGCGGTGGTGTCGGCGATCCCGGTGGCCCGGCGGTGGCTGGCGACACGGCTGCGGCCGCTGACGGCCGAGGTGCTGCCGCGCCTGCTGGACCTGCTCCGCAGCCCGACCCGGCTGGCGGTGGGCGTGACCGGGCAGCTCCTGGTGTCGATCTGCCTGATCGCCTGCCTGTACTGCTGTGCCCGGGCGATCGGCCGGGAGCCGTCCTTCGCCTCGGTCGCGGTGGTGTTCCTGGTGGGCAACGCGGTGGGCAGCGCGGCGCCGACGCCGGGCGGGGCCGGCGCGGTGGACGGGATGCTGATCACGCTGCTCCAGCAGACCGCCTCGATGGAACCGGGCGGCGCGCTGGCGGCGGTGGCGCTGTACCGCCTGCTGACGCTGATCCTGCCGGTGCTGCCGGGCTGGGCGGCCTTCGTCTGGCTGCAACGCCGCCGGGCCCTGTGACCGGGACGGCGGGCCCGGGGCCGGGAGCCTGCGGCCGGTCCCGTCGCCCGTCCGTCGGCTACTCCCGGTACTCCTCCTCGTCGTGCCGGACCGCCCGGGTCTGTTCCACGACGTCCGCGACGTCGGTCGCAGGGTCCGCCCCGAGGGACCGGCGTTCGGCCACCTCGTCGTACGTGTCGCCCTCGGGTGCCTTCTCGTCGGGCTCGACGGTCTCGGCGGTCTCCTCGATCAGGTATTCCTCGTGCTGTTCCTGCGGCATGGCATCCGTCCTCACTGTTCGGAGGCCTTCACGGGCCCGGCTGGCGTACTGGCAGTATCCGCCGCCCGGCGCCGGGACGCGACGTGCCGACACCGCTCCGGCGTGTTTCCGGGGCTGCCGTGAACCCCTTGGTCGACCGGCCTGATTGACCCGTGAAACAGCATCCTGAATGACCCAGGAGACGGGTTCATTCCGCACCTAGGGTCGTGGCCATGACGACGAACGAGCGCCCCCGGACCACCCCGACCAGCATCACCGGCACCGCCAAGGCCGCCGAGGCCGCAGCCGAGGCCGCCGACGCCGCCGGAACCCCTGCCCGCCTCGACTACGCCCGCACCGCTCCCAAGGCGTTCCGCGCGATGATCGCCCTGGACGCCGCCGCCCGCGAGGGCCTGGACCCGGCCTTGGTCGAGCTCGTCCAGATGCGCACCTCCCAGCTGAACGGCTGCGCGTACTGCCTGGACATGCACGCCAGGGACGCCCGCAAGGCCGGCGAGACCGACGAGCGGATCCACCTGCTGCCGGTCTGGCAGGAGGCCCCCGCCGGGGTGTACACCGAGCGCGAGCGGGCCGCCCTGGCGCTGGCCGAGGAGATCACCCGGATCGGCGGCGGCGTCTCGGACGCGGTGTACGCCCGGGCCGCCGCGCACTTCGCGGAGGCCGAGCTGGCGCAGCTGATCTCGGTCTGCTTCACGATCAACGCCTGGAACCGCATCAACGTGGCCACCCGCAAGACCCCCGGCACCGTCTGACCCCACCACCGCCCGCGCCGACGCCCACGCCGCAGGGCGCGCCGCCTCCCGCACCCCCGTCCGCACCGCAGGTCGCACCGCCGTCCGAAACGCCGTCCTGGCCACCGGGGGTACGATCGGTGCCGTACAAAGGGCTAACCCACACCCACCCGGTGGCCCCGAGGCCCTTACGAACGACGGGGAAATCATGTCCGGCTCGCACTACTTCACCGGTGCACCCGAGGTGGCCAGCGACCGCCGGCCGATCACGGTCTCCCTGCCGGACCTCACCCTGGAACTGACCACCGACACCGGGGTGTTCTCCCGCACCCGGCTCGACCCGTGCACCCGGATCCTGCTGGAGCACGCCCCGCAGCCGCGGGTGCGCGGCCCGATCCTGGACATCGGCTGCGGCTACGGTCCGATCGCACTGACCTGGGCGAGCCGCCGCAAGCGCCTCCCGGTCTGGGCGGTGGACGTCAACGAGCGCGCCCTGGAGCTGGTCCGGCTGAACGCCGAGGCGCTGGGGCTCGGCAACGTCCAGGCCGTCCTGCCCGACGACGTCCCCGAGGACGTCCGCTTCGCCACCATCTACTCCAACCCGCCGATCCGGATCGGCAAGGCCGCGCTGCGCCGCCTGCTCACGCACTGGCTCGACCGGCTGACCCCGGACGGCTCGGCGTTCCTGGTGGTGCAGAAGCACCTGGGCTCGGACTCGCTCCAGAAGTGGCTGAACGAGCAGGGCTACCCGACCACGCGGGTCACGTCGGTCAACGGGTGCCGGATTCTGGAAGCGCGGCCCCGCCCCGAGGTGGGCGAGGGCTCCGAGAGTGGACGAGGTACGACGACGTGAAGCAGCTGCGCGGGACCGAACTGAAGCGTCTGCACCGCTCGTGGCGGCGCAGCAACGAGTTCCGGCTCGCGGTGATCCTGGAGAACCTCCAGTCGCCGTTCAACGTCGGCTCGGTGGTCCGCACCGGCGCGGCGATGGGCGCCGAGAAGCTGTACCTGACCGGGGACACCCCGTCGGTACGCTCCTCCGGCGCGCAGAAGGCCGCGATGGGCACCGACAAGTACCTGAAGGTGGAGCACTTCCCGACCGTCGCCGAGGCCGTCGCCGCGGCCAAGGCGGACGGCTTCAAGGTCGTCGGCCTGGAGCTGGCGGACGAGGCGGTGCCGATGTTCGCCGCGGAGCTGACCCCGGCGGTGGCCTTCGTGCTCGGGCACGAGGACCGCGGGATCACGCCCGAGGCGCTGGCGCTCTGTGACCAGGTGGTGTTCGTGCCGCAGCTGGGCCGGGTCGGCTCGCTGAACGTCTCGGCGGCCGCGACGGTGGCCTGCTACGAGGCGCGCCGGCAGGGCTACGCGATCAGCGGCACCCCGGACGGCGACCTCGCGGGCGACCTCGGCGACGACGAGTAGCCGCGCGACACCCCGAAGCACCAGGGGAGCCCGGGCCGTCCGCCGATGGCCCGGGCTCCCGGCTTCGGTCGGCCCCCGGGCCCGTCACCCCGACTCGGCCCTTTCCTCAGTCAGCTCCCTCCGCCGTCTCCCTCCGACCTCTCCCCGCTCAGCCCTTGACGTTCCGTCGGGCCGCGCCGACCAGGAACACCCCCGCGAGCAGCGCCGCGGACACCGCCCCGACCAGCAGCGGACCGGGACCGGCCGGACTGCCGTTCACGCGCACGGCGCCCATGAAGTCGAGCGCGGCGACGTTGTTGACGAGCACCCACCAGAGCGGCAGGTAGACCGCCTGGAAGAGCCGGTGGCTCCGGCTCACCACGCCGAGCGCCATGGCCAGCGACGGGACGAACAGCGCGCCGCCGACCCAACTGGCCGTCCCCGCACCGTCGCCCGCCACCAGCATGCGTATCAGCGGGGCCGCACCCGCCACCGCGGTCAGCACCAGCCCGGACGCCCATTCGGCGAGCAGCCGGCGCCGGGCGGACGGGTAGGCGCCGAGCAGCACCTCCAGGCCGTTCTCGACCTGCTGACTGCCCAGCCGGGACCAGATCAGCACCGGCCACAGCCACGCCAGGGGCAGCAGCAGCCCGGTGACGGCGTTCATCGGCAGCGTCAGACCGGCGACCGTCAGCCCGGCCGCGACCAGCCACCACCAGCGCGAGACACCCTGCACCAGGATGCGGACCTCACCCGCCAGCAGCCGCCCGAACGCCCCGGCCCGCCGAGGCTCGGTCCGGGGCAGGACGCCCGGCGCGGTCCCCCAGCGCGCCCCCGCGGGCTCCGTCCCGTCCGCCCCGTCCGGCACGGACGGCGCTGCGGCCGTCACCGGGGCGGTCCGTGCCCCGGAATCGCGCGCGGGATCGAACCTGCCGAACCACAGGGCCGGCAGCAGCGCCACGGCGAACGCCGCCAGGAACAGCGCCAGCCGGCCGAGGACGAACCCCGAGGACGGGTCGAACCCCTCCCAGCGGAAGGTGTCCAGCGGCTTGTCGACCTTGGTCAGGCCGAGGCTGAACCCGCCCGGGTCGACCGTCCCGTGCTGGGCCTCCAGCGCCGCGCCCATCGATCCCGCGACCTGGTGCACTCCGAGTCCGTCCAGCGGCGCGGAGGCCGACTGCCCGCCGATCGCGAGCACCATGGCCAGCACGAACCAGACGACGTTCCCGACGCCGCCCCGCAGCAGCGGCACCGTCTCGAACAGCAGCGCCGCCGCCGCGGTGATCGCCATCAGGGGCAGCGCGAGCAGCAGGAACGGCTCCAGCAGGACCATCGGGTCGACGGTGCGGTCCTCGCCGCGGGCGAGCTGCATCAGCAGCGCGGTGACGGCCAGCACGCCGATCATGGAGGCCAGCACCAGCAGATTGCTCAGGAACTTGGCCAGGAGGTAGCGGGAGGTTCGCAGCGGGGTGGCGGCGAGGATCTGTCCGACCCCGGTCGTCTCGTCCCGCGCGATGCCGCTGCGCACCACGTAGAAGCCGCCGAAGGTGAGCCAGAGCGCACCGGCCAGCGCCGTGACCGCACCGACGTAGGCGCTGTTGTAGACCCCCCGGTTCCCGCCCACGTCCATGATCGTCCAGTGGCCGCCCGCGTCCGGTACGGCCAGGTAGCCGAGCCCGACCGCGGCGAGCAGCGTCACCGCGTACACCGGCCGGCGCACCCGGTCGCGGAAGTCGCCGACCACCAGTCCTGCGGTCATCGGTGCACCACCCCCTGCTCGGCCCGGTTCCGCTCGCCCGAGCGGTGGATGACGCCCAGGTAGGCGTCCTCCAGATCGGGCACCACCCGAACCGCGTCCGCCCGGGGCGGATCTGCGGCGAGCACCCGCACCCGCACGCCGCTCCCCGTCCGCACCATCCGGCTGACCACGTGACGGGCCTGCACGGCCCGCACCTCGGCCGGATCGACCACGGCCTCCCACACCTGCCCGTCGATCTCCCGGAGCAGCTCGTCCGGCGTACCCCGGCGCAGCACCCGCCCGCGGGCGACCACCGCGATGTCGGAGGCGACCGACTCCACGTCGGAGACGATGTGGGTCGACAGCATCACGACCCGCTCGGCCGCGAGCTCGCTGAGCAGGTTGCGAAAGCGCACCCGTTCCTCCGGGTCCAGCCCGGCGGTCGGCTCGTCGACCACGATCACCCTGGGGTCGGCCAGCAGCGCCTGCGCGATGCCGACCCGACGGAGCATGCCGCCGGAGTACGTGCCGAGCGGGCGCTTGACCGCCTCGGTCAGGTTGACCAGCCGGATCAGCTCGTCGATCCGCGCCCGGGCGGACCGGGCGCCGATCCCCTTGGCCGCCGCCAGGTACGACAGGAACTCCCGCGAGGTCAGGTTCGGGTAGACCCCGAAGTCCTGTGGCAGGTAGCCGAGTTCCTGACGCAGCCGGTCCGGCTCGGCCACCACGTCGGCCCCCTCGTACCGAACCTGCCCGCCCGTGGGCCGGGTGACCGTCGCCACGATGCGCATCAGCGACGACTTCCCCGCGCCGTTCGGCCCCAACAGCCCCACCATCCCCGGGCCGAGGCGCATCGTGACGCCGTCGACGGCCCGCTTGCCGCCCTTGTAGACCTTGGTGACGTCGATCAGTTCGAGCATGCCCTCCGCCTTCACCCCTTGAGCTCCGTCTCGCGCCCGTCCCGCAGCACCGCGACCCCCCCTGGGCACCTCGACCCGGTACTTCGCATCGCAGTTGGCCAGCCCCGAGCACCCCGCCCGAAGCTCCAGGACCCCGTCCCGCAGCGTCCACGACTCCTTGGCGCTGCCGACCTTCCCGCTGGTGTCGAACCACCGGGTGACCTTCACGTCCGCACGGTCCACCACGACGAGGTCCGCCGGAGCACCGTGCGACTTCACGTCCAGACTCCGCCCCGCGAACTCGAACGTCTTGTCCTCCGGCGTGGCGTCCATCGCGTCGGCACACCCGCCGATCGCCACCAGCGCGGCCACCCCGAGAACGACCAGCCCGTATCCCGATCTCGCACGTCGGTCCACCCCATCCTCCTTGCGGCCGTGGTCGGATGCGCCCCTCCGGGCGCATTCCCTGGGTCACGTGAACACGCTCGCAAGCCTGGCCGATCCGAGAACGCCTGCCATCTGCCGTTCGGCAGATATCCGCGGCGGATTGGCCGGGCCGGCTGGCCAATTCGGCCCATGTCGAGGGCAAGGGCGACGGCGATGGCGAGGATGGTGGCGAGAGCGGGCAAGACGGGGTCAGCGGCCCGCGTCCGTCGCCGCGCCCTGAAGACGACGGAAGGCCCGGTCAGCGAACTGACCGGGCCTTCCGATGGCTGAGCCGCCTGCGGGATTCGAACCCGCGACCTACGCATTACGAGCCCGAGAGTGATCATGCTGGCTGCTGCCAGCACTGATCACTTGATGATGAACCCGCAGGTCAGAGCGTTGCGGCGTGGTCGCACGATCCCGCCCGAACCGGCACGTGCTGCCCCGTCCGCTCACGCATCGCTCACGCAGATCAGCCCTGGCCGAGGTCACGGAACGCTGAACCCTGGGACGCTGGCTGCTGCCTCTGGCAGAGTGGTCATCTCTGCTAGACGATTCTCGTGAGGAACCTTGTGAGCGCGCTCGGTAGCTTCATCTGGTCAATCGCTGACCAGCTTCGAGGCCCCTACCGTCCCAACCAGTACGGGACAGTGATCCTCCCGTTCACGATCCTGCGACGGCTCGACTGCGTACTCGAGCCGGACCGTGCGGCGGTGAGGGAGCTGGCTGCGAGGTTCGAGAACCCGAACCGGCTCAAGGTCGAGGTCAAGAAGGCCACGGGGCGGACGTTCTATAACACCTCCAACTACGAGTTTGCGAACCTGCTGGCCGATGCGGACGGGCTGGCGGACAACCTCACTGACTACATCGACCGGTTCTCCGCCGACGTGGACGTGTTCGAGTACTTCGACTTCAAGAAGGAGATCCTGGCCCTGGAGAAGGCCGGGCTCCTGCGCGAGATCGTCAAGTCCTTCGGCGCCGTCGACCTGCATCCCGACGTGGTGTCCAACGCAGACATGGGGGATGCGTTCGAATACATCATCCGTAAGTTCAACGAGGCCGCGAACGAAACCTCCGGGGACCACTACACGCCGCGTGATGCGATCCGGCTGCTGGTCGACCTGCTCTTTGCGGAGAAGGACGTCGACCTCACCGAGGGCGGCATCATCCGGTCGCTGTACGACCCCACCGCCGGCACCGGCGGCATGCTCTCACTGGCAGAGGAGCACCTGCTCGCGCAGAACCCCGAGGCGAAGCTGAGCCTGTACGGCCAGGAGTACAACCCGCAGTCGTACGCCATCTGCAAGTCCGACCTGCTCGCAAAGGGCCATGACGCGACCAACATCGCGTTCGGCAACACGCTCACCGACGACGCCTTCAAGGGTCGCCAGTTCGACTTCTGCATGTCCAACCCGCCCTACGGAGTGGACTGGAAGCAGTACGCCAAGGCGGTCAATGAGGAGCGCGACTCCGCCGGCCCCTACGGCCGCTTCGCGCCGGGACTCCCCGCGACCTCGGACGGCCAGATGCTCTTCCTGCTCCACCTGGTCCACAAGATGCGCGCACCTGAGGACGGCGGCGGCCGCGTCGGCATTGTCATGAACGGCTCGCCGCTATTCAACGGCGCCGCCGAATCCGGCCCCTCCAACATCCGCAGGTGGCTGTTGGAGAACGACCTCGTCGAGGCGATCGTCGCCCTGCCGACCAACATGTTCTTCAACACCGGCATCGCTACCTACATCTGGATCCTCGACAACACCAAGCACCCCGACCGCCAGGGCAAGGTGCAGCTCATCGACGGCACATCGTTCTGGACCAAGATGCGCAAGAACCTCGGGTCCAAGGGACGCGAGATCAGCGACGATGACCGCGCCAAGGTCGTGCGGCTGTACGCCGACTTCAAGGACGCTGACCCCGACCTCTCCAAGGTGCTGCGCAACGATGAGTTCGGCTACTGGACTGTCACCGTCGAACGCCCCTTGCTCGATGAGGACGGAAACCCTGTCGTCGACCGCAAGGGCAATCCGAAGCCCGACTCAAAAAAGCGTGACACCGAAAACGTACCCTTCACCTACGGCGGCTCAACCTCCGGCGCGGCAGGGGAGCGCGAAGTCATCCAGACGTACTTCGACAAGGAGGTGAAGCCGCACGTTCCTGACTCCTGGATCGACTGGGCCAAGACTAAGACCGGTTACGAAATCCCCTTCACCCGTCAGTTCTACAGGTACGCCCCACCTCGCCCTCTCACCGAAATCGACGCCGACCTGGAAAAGCAGGTCACCAAGATCCTCGACTTGCTGCGGGAGGTCGAGGCGTGAGCGGTCTGACGCTGATCGGCGATCACCACGCTGTCTCCGAGTTGCTAGAGAACCGGCCTGGGTCATGGGACGTCGTTCGCTTTAAGGGTTTGTTCGAACGAATCGATCGACGAAATGTCGACCTCACACACGAGATGTTGTCGTTGCGCTCGACAGGTGAAGTCGTCGCGCGCGCTGAGATGGGCGGACGGCAGGAGCCCGACGAAGCCAGCCTGCCGAAGTACCTCATCGCCGAAATCGACGACCTTGTTGTCAACCCGATGTGGCTGATCGGCGGCGGCATCGGCGTGTCGCGGCGGGCAGGAGCGGTCAGCCCCGACTACCGCGTCTTCAGGTCTCGGGGTGCGTTGCTTCCGCGGTTCGTTCATAACCTGCTGCGATCGCAGCCGTACCTTGACCAATACCTCCTATACACGCGGGCACAGACGACCTTTGATCGCCGCGTACAGCAGCCAGACCTGGACAATCTCCCACTGCCGGTTCCTCCCCTGGAGGAGCAGCGAGCCATCGCCGACTACCTCGACCATGAGACGGCTCGCATCGACACGCTCATCGAAGAGCAGCAGCGACTGATCGAGATGCTCCGCGAGCGGCGAGGAGCAGTGATCTCGCACGCCGTGGCGCGAGGCGTTGATGAGACGGTCGCGCTCAAGGATTCTGGTCTCCCCGGAGCTGGACCAGTGCCAGCTCACTGGGAGATCATGCCCCTCCGCTACACCATCTGGTTTCAGGAGGGGCCAGGCATCATGGCCGCGGACTTCCGCGATGAGGGTGTCCCGCTACTGCGGGTCAGCTCTGTGCGCACGGCTCGATCGACGCTTGAGGGTTGCAACTACCTCGAGCCCAGCGAGGTCGATCGGCGGTGGTCACATTTCCGGGTCGAACTCGGTGATTTGCTCATTAGCGCAAGTGCAAGCATGGGGACGGTCTCTGAGGTCACTGAGGAAACCGCCGGATCGGTTCCCTATACAGGAATCATTCGGATCAAGCCTGGGGGCATGCATAAGGACTTCATTCGATGGTTCGTAGTCTCGGGCGAGTTCATTGACCAGGTCGATTCGCTCAAGACGGGGTCGACGATCCAGCACTTCGGTCCAACCCACCTAGCTCAGATGCGGGTTGCGTTGCCACCCATCGATGAGCAGCGTCGGATTGCTGCGTATCTCGACGAACAGGTCGCGAAGATCGACAGGCTCATCGCTGAGACGGAGCGCTTCATCGAGCTCGCTCGGGAGCGCCGGTCAGCGTTGATCACGGCGGCGGTGACGGGGCAGATCAACGTACGAGAGGTGGCGTAATGGCCGACCACAACGAGGTGGTCTTCGAGACGGAGATCTGTAGGCACCTCGAGGCTCACGGTTGGCTGTACTCAGCGAACGACCGTGACGATGGTGAGTACGACCGAGAGCGGGCGTTGTTCCCGGACGACCTGTTCGCCTGGCTGAAGGAGACACAGAAGCAGGCGTACGAGAAGGCGTTGAAGGCGGCGGGCTCGCAGGCGAAGTTCCTCGACGTGCTGACCGCGGCGCTCGACCGCCCGCTGGAACACGGCGGTGGGACGCTCAACATCCTGCGTAACGGGGTGCAGTACATCGGCGGCGGTCGGTTGAAGATGGCGCAGTTCCGTCCGGAGACGTCGCTCAACGAGACCACGGCAGCGCACTACGAGCAGATGCGGGTGCGGGTGGTGCGGCAAGTGCACTTCTCGACCGCTGACCAGCGCAGTATCGATTTAGTGTTCTTCGTCAATGGGCTCCCGGTGGCCACGGTGGAGCTGAAGACAGACTTCACCCAGTCGTTGGACGAGGCGGTCAACCAGTACAAGCAGAAACGCAACCCGTTGACGAACGGGCGGCCGGAGCCCTTGCTGTCCTTCGGTCATCGGGCGCTGGTGCACTTCGCGGTCTCGAACGACCTGGCGGCGATGACCACGAAGCTGGAGGGGGAGAAGACCCACTTCTTGCCGTTCAACATCGGCTTCGACAGCGGCGCCGGCAACCCGCCTGGCGCGGACGGACGGTCGGCGACGGCGTACCTGTGGGAGCGGGTCTGGGAGAAGCACGCGTGGCTGAACATCATCGGGCGGCTGATGATCGTTCAGACCAAGGAGGAGTGGGACGTCAGTGCCGGCACCTCGGTGCGGCGTACGAGCATGCTCTTCCCACGGTTCCATCAGTGGGAGGCCGTCACGAACATCGTCGACGCGGTGAAGGAGGAGGGTGTCGGGCAGCGGTACCTGATTGAGCACTCTGCCGGGTCGGGGAAGACGAACACCATCGCCTGGACGGCCCACCGGCTGGCGCGGCTGCATGTCGATGATCGGAAGGTCTTCGACTCGATCCTCGTGGTCGTGGACCGCACCGTGCTCGACTCCCAGCTGCAGGATGCGATCCGGCAGATCGACGGCACCGGCAAGATCGTCGCCACTATCAGCCCCGAGGACGTCCGCAAGGCCGGCGCGAAGTCGAAGTCGGGTCTGCTGGCGCAAGCGCTGAAGAACGGTGAGCTGATCATCGTGGTGACGCTGCAGACGTTCCCGCACGCGCTGGACGAGATCCGCACTGACGCCGGCCTGAAGGGCAAGCGGTTCGCCGTTATCGCCGATGAGGCGCACTCCTCCCAGTCGGGTCAGATCTCCGCGAAACTTAAGCAGGTGCTGACCGCTGAGGAGATCAAGGCGATCGAGGACGGCGGCGAGGTCGATGTGGAGTCGATCCTCGCATCGGAGATGACGGAGCGGGCCGAGTCGGAGAACATCTCCTACTTCGCCTTCACCGCGACGCCGAAGACCAAGACCCTCGAACTGTTCGGCCGCAAGGGCGCCGACGGGAAGCCCCGCGAGTTCCACCTGTACTCGATGAAGCAGGCGATCGAAGAGGGCTACATCCTCGACGTACTCAAGGGCTATCAGCACTACGACACCGCGCTGAAAATCGCGGGCAAGGCAGGGAAGGGCGATGGAGACGGGGACGAGGTCGAGGAGGCCACCGCTCGCAAGGGTCTGATGCGGTGGGTGCAGCTCCACCCGACGAACATCAGCCAGAAGGTGCAGATCATCGTCGAGCACTTCCACACCAATGTCGCCTACCTCCTCGAAGGTAAGGCGAAGGCGATGGTGGTGACCGATTCACGCAGGTCCGCAGTGAAGTACAAGCTGGCCATAGACGCCTACATCGCCAAGCGTCGCGCCGAGGACTCCTCGTACAACTACCGCACCCTGGTCGCCTTCTCCGGCGGGGTGACGATGCCCGAGGACGAGACCTGGCACAAGGACTGGGGACCGCAGCCATCGAAAGACGACGAGTTCACCGAGGCCAACATGAACCCCGGTGCCGGGGCTGACCTGGCGGCCGCGTTCAAGGGCGACACTTACAAGATCATGCTGGTCGCCAACAAGTTTCAGACCGGCTTCGACCAGCCACTCCTCTCGGCGATGTACGTCGACAAGAAGCTGCCGGGGCTCACCGCTGTGCAGACGCTCTCGCGGCTGAACCGCATCCACCGCACCGCTGGTGGGGAACAGAAACGCAAGACGTTCGTCATTGACTTCAAGAACAAGCCCGAGGACATCAAGACGGCCTTCGAGCCGTACTTCAAGAACGCCACCCTGGAGACCGAGACCGACCCGTATATCGTTGTCCACCTGGCTAACAAACTCGCCCAGGCCGGAATCTACGCCGAGGACGACGTCCGCAAGGTAGCCGGGCTGTGGGTGACGCGCAAGGGCAACAATGCGCTCTCGGCGGCGATCAGCCCGGCGCAGCACGACTTCCGGCGCCGCTACGCGAGGGCGATCGAGGAAGAGGACAAGGTCACGCTCAGTGCGCTCGACCTGTTCCGCAAGGATGTCTCCACCTATGTACGCCTCTATGACTACATGTCCCAGATCGTCGACTATGGCGACCCTTACATGGAGATGCTCTCGATCTTCCTGCGTCTCCTGGAAAAGGTCATCGCCGAGTCCACCTGGGCCGCCGACGTCGACCTCTCCGACGTGGTGCTCGTCGGGGTCAAGCACAACAAGGCAATCCCGGTCGACATCTCACTCGTGGGCGATGGGCAGCTGAAGGGCATCAGCGCGGCTGGCACGGGAACGAAGAAGGATCCGAAGTACGTCGCGCTCCAGGTCGTCATAGACAAGATGAACGACCTCTTCGGCGCCGAATCGTTCGCCGCGTTCCAGGTCAGAGAGTTCGTGCAGGGGCTCGTCCAGCAGTTGCTCACCGACCCGAACCTGGTCAAGCAGACCAAGGTGAACTCCAAGAAGCAGTTCGTGGAGTCACAAGACTTCCGAGCAGCTGTTACGGAGGCAGTTGCAGACAATCAGGATGCCCACAACACGATGGCTGACTACTTCTTCACAGACGGGCCAGCTATCAACGCGATCATCGTCGCCCTGGCGGATGCCTTCTACGAAGCAGCGGTCGATCAGCAGGTGGATTCTTAGGTACGGCAGCACACATCGCGTGTCCCAGCAGACCACCCGCTGCAGAGGTGTGGCACGCAGGAGCAGAAGCAGGGCAGCGCCCTGGCCGTGGACAACGGGCAGGGCGCTGGCCGGGATGAGGATGTTCGCCCATGGCGGCGATCCCCTCCTGGTCGTGCGTCCAGGAGGGACACTCCCGACAGCATTACTGACTTCGGCGCGTCAGGGTGAACGGTCCTGAATTGCCTGACGGGCTCGCTGCGGTGGCTGTATCCGATGGTGTGTGAGATATGCGGATGGGGGCGGGCTGACCGCCGCGGGACGGCTGCGCCGGGAGTCAGTGCGGATGCAGGCGGCCGAGCTGTTCGAGCAGGACGTCAAGCCGCCGGAGGTGGCGCGGCGTCTGCGGGTGAGCCCGAAGTCGGCCTACCAGTGGCACCAGTTGTGGTGTGAGGGCGGTGTGCAGGCTCTGGCTTCTCGCGGCCCGAGCGGGTCGCGGTGTCGCCTGTCCCCGCGCTGCCTGGAGAAACTGGCCGCGTACCTGGAGCAAGGCCCGGCCGAACACGGCTGGGTGGAGGACCAGGTGTGGACCGCGGCGAGGGTGGCCACGCTGATCGGGAGGAAGTTCCACGTCTCCTACAGCGTCTCGGGTGCCACGAGGCTGATGCACCGGCTCGGCTTCAGCCCGCAGGTCCCCGCGCGGAGGGTCGCCGAGCGCGACGAGCCGGCCGTCACCGCGTGGAAGGAGGCGACCTGGGAGGAGGTAAAAGAGCGCGGGCGGCCTGCGGGGGCTACATCTGCTTCGAGGACGAGGCAGGATTCACCCGCCGTCCGCCCAAAGGCCGCACCTGGGGCCGACGGGGCCGCACCCCGGTCGTGACCGTCAGCGGCCGCCGCTCGGGACGCCTGTCCGTGGCCGGGCTGATCGCCATGCGGCCCGGCTCCCGCACCAGGCTGTGCCACCGCCTGCGCACCCACCCCGCAGGAAAGGGCCAGCGCCGCAGCATGGGCGAGCGCGACTTCATCGCACTGATCGACAGCGTCCACCAACTGGTCAAGGCGCCGATCGTCCTGGTCTGGGACCGCCTGAACACGCACATTTCCCACGCCATGCGCGACTTGATCGCCGAGCGTGCCTGGCTGACGGTGTTCCTGCTTCCCGCCTATTCACCCGACCTCAACCCCGTCGAATGGGTCTGGGCACACGTCAAACGCAGCCTCGCCAACCTCGCCGTGGTCGCCCTCGACCGACTCGAAGCCCTCGTGCGCAACCGGCTCAAGCGCCTGCAGTACCGGCCCGACACCCTCGACGGCTTCATAGCCGGCACCGGCCTGACCCTCGACACCCCAGCCTCACCCTGACGAGCCGACGTCAGTAACCGGCCCGACCGGAACAGCTTCGTCTCGGGCAAGAGCCGGATGAACGCCATGAAGGCGCTGGTGGTCACCGACGACCGCGGCTGCATGCTGGTCTGCGGTGCGGGAAGGATCGGTCGCCGACACCACCCAGGCCGGCAGTGCCGGCCTGGTCGACCTGCTCGCCGACACGATCCACCTGGAGATCCTCGCGGACGCCGGATTGGGCGCCCAGACCTGAGGCCAGGTGGCTCATGGCCCACCGCGAACGGGCCCGCTTCGAACACTCCTCACGCCGAATGCCGGTCGAGCACGGCATCGCCTATCTGAAGAACTGGCGCACCCTTGCCCAACACCACCGCCGCAGTAACCGCCTGCCCGACACCATCCGAGCCGTAGCCGGACTCCTATCGGACCAACAAGCTATGCACACGCCCAAGTTGATTGCGCTCCTGGCAGGCCGAGCCGCGTGATCGAGAAGGCTAGGTTCTCCCATGCGACGGGCCACGCCAACCATGCATGAGGTCGTAAGAGATGCCGATCAAGCTGCCCGTGCTCAGCCGGCGGCCGCGTGCTTCAGCCGGCGGGAACGGCGGTCGGGGCTATGGGCCCTGGGCTTGGAATACCTCCGCTCACACCAGGTGCTCGATCGTGACATCTCCCCACTGCTCTGCGAGATATTCCGCGACCAGCCGGCGGTGGCAATTCTGTGCATTGTCTTCACTGCAGAGCAGGACTGCATTTTCAAGCGCTTCTCGTCGGACGACATCCTCAATCTGGCGAACTTTCATCAACTCGAGGAAGCGCTCTTCGTAGGCCGCCCAGCCAACACTCCGCTTCTTGTAGGCGTCGAGCAGGTCCTGAGTCGGGGCAAGCTCGGTACGATGAGCGTACTGCGCACCGCAAATCTCACCCAGGAAGTATCTCAGATCATCACGCTTAGCAAAACCGGACAGCTGCGAGACATTGTTAAGTCGAACATCAATCAGCGCTGTTACTTCAGCTTCGCGCAATAGACCGAAGAACTTCTCAGCCGACTTCTTCGTGAACCCAATGGTGTAGATTTTCATCTTCCAGGCTTCCTGTCGATGCGAAGTTCCTCATTGACATATGCGATCCGCTGCTCCTGACGGTCGAGAGCTTCTTGGAGGCGCTCGGCCGGGGTCCGGAACAGGTCCTCCTGATCCAGGCCAAAATTGACCATTAGGCGCCACATTACCGAGGAATGGTCTTCGACATGCCCATCGCCATAAATGTGTTCAACAGCGATCCCGAACCTTTCAAGGGCTCGCGCGACAAGCACGCAACGATGGCAGTCGAGTGGTTCCTGTTCAGTACACATGACGGCGATTCGCTCGCTCTGCGCGCCCTTCCGCAGGCGCTTAATGCCATTGATGAAATTCGGGGTCTGGGCAAGAAGGTTGTACTGCACTCGTCCATCGATATAGCAAGTGGGGTCTTCGGTGCGCGCACCAAGTTCCTTTCCCAGGAAGACGTACTTGATATCGACGCCGGACAGGCTACGCTCCAAAGCGTATCGATTGAAGTGGGGCGCGAATCGACTGACGGGCATCGACCGCACATCTGCAATCGCGGTGATTGCATGCTTCTGCAGTAGGCCCAGGAAGGATGAGATGTCGTGCACGGAGTGGCCGACAGTGAATACTGTATTAAGCTTCATGGTCTACTACCCGCTCGGATCTTCGCTCGTTCGATAATAGCCGCCAACAATTTGTAAACATGGCCTTCATAGGGCTCGCCGAGGCTCACCGTAAGGAAGGCTTCGCTCAGCTCATAAACCCCTTCCGGCTTGGCTAGGTATTCCGCTTCATATATTGGGTCGGTAACCCGTAGCATATATTGATTTCCTGCATGAGAGAAGCGGGCGCGCAGGACTAGCCGCCGATCTCCGAACATCGCCCCGGGGGTGTGCACTTGTAGCGTCAGGCCAGTGACGCGTATAAGCTTGAGCGAGTCAGGTAGAGCGACTGCCTCTTCGGTCGGGATGCGGTCATTGATGCCGTTGTATGTGCTGTCGCCGTTGATCCACAGGGCGCTGGGGCGCTGCTCCAGCCTCATCAATTCACTCCACCCTACCCGACCGACCTTCTCCCAATAGAAACCGGAATCAAGGAGCCAGTTCTCACTCTGGAAGCCGTGCGGCTGAGGCCGATGAAGCGGGACTAAGACAATGTCGAGGATATCCGGTTCTGTTTCATCTTTGTACAAGCGTTCGCCAGCGGAGACTTCGCGATTCGGGCGGGCACTGACCGGGCGCACCCACTCTCCTGATGCGCCGTCAACCATTCCTGCCACACACCGACCGGAAAGCTTTCGGGAATTTGCCAGACACACGAGCTTCTTTACCAGTGGCATGTGTACCCCAAGTCTGATGCGTCGACTCCCTGCGTGACGGAAGCGTAGCGCACGGACCGTACCGTGAAAGGTGATAACTCTAAAAGAGCAGGCCATAGTTGATGACTACTCAGATTTCACTCGCGATGTCGGTGGTCAGGTTGGGGCGGTGATCAGGCCGGTCTCGGCGAGGCAGCTGTCGATGAGGTGGGGCAGTGCTGGTTCTTCCGTAGGCCGCGTCTGACTGTCCGAACGAGGTGGGTCGGGTCGGCGAAGGCGCTGTTCGAGAGGAAGCCTCGCCGCAGGAGCGACCAGATCCCCTCGACCGGGTTGAGGTCCGGAGCGTAGGCAGGCAGCTGGTAGACGGTCAGCCAGTCCTGGGCTGCGATGAACTCCTTCATCCCAGCGGCCAGATGGGTGTTCAGGTTGCCCCAGACCAGTACGGTCGGGCCGTCGAGCTGATTGTGGGCCCCGACGGTCAGGGCGGGCTCGACGGACCGGCTGCTGGCAGGTCCAGCCGTTGCGCCGCGACAACTTCCACACACCCTGGACCGCGTAGAGGCCCGGTACTCGTCGGTGACGACCGTCCGCTCGGGGATCCGTGTGGAGATCGCGAGTGTGGAGATGCCCACGCCGGAGCGGCCGAAGGCGAAGCCGAACTGTCCCGGGCCGGCCGCCGGGCGGGAGGTGCGGCCGGTGGCGGGGCACGCGGTCGTAGATGCCGCCGTATTCGTCGAAGGTCACCAGCAGCGTGGTGTTGAGGTGGTTCGAGCCGTTCGCCGTCGAGGAGCGGATCACGTGGTAGATCCGGGCGAGCAGTTTCTCGCCGGCGATCAGTGAGGAGGGCATGTCCGTGGAGATAGTGCCGGGGTCGGTGATGCCCTGCTCGGCCGCCGCCTCGAAGAGGATTTCGGCCGGTGGGTGCATGTCGTTGTGGGCGTGCCCGATGACCTGCGGTACGCGATGAGTGGCGAAGGGGGTGACAACGCACACCTACGTTCCCCCGGCGCGAGCCTCGAGGCAGGCCAGCTCACGCATCGCTCACGCAAGCAAACCCGCGGCACCACCACCGTGTGCCTCTGCGCACATCGGATAACAGAAAAGGCCAGGTCAGACATTGTCTGACCTGGCCTTCCTCTGAGCCGCCTGCGGGATTCGAACCCGCGACCTACGCATTACGAGTGCGTTGCTCTGGCCAACTGAGCTAAGGCGGCACCGTTGCCGTGTGTGGCGGCAACGCGGGCCAGTCTACACAGGTTCGCGGGTGATCCGTACTCGGTATCCGGGGGCGGGGGTCAGGCGGAGGAGACGGCGAGCTTGGCGGCGAAGCCGGCGAAGAGGACGGCGACGCCGCTGGTGAGGGTGGCGGAGAGGCGCTTGCGGCGGCGGAAGGCGGAGGCGAGGGTCGTGCCCGCGAAGATCAGGAGGGAGAGGTAGAGGAAGCTGAAGGTCTGGAGGATGCCGCCGAGGAGGACGAAGGAGAGGGCGGGCCGGCCGTAGGAGGGGTCGACGAACTGCGTGAAGAAGGAGAGCAGGAAGAGGATGGCCTTCGGGTTGAGGAGGCTGATCACCAGGGCGCGCCGGAAGGGGTTCTCGGTGCTCTCGGGGGCCGGTTCGGCGGTGGGGTCGGCGGCGTCGCGGCGTTCGCGCCAGAGCTGGCGGGCGGCGCGGAGCATGCCGTAGCCGATCCAGAGGAGGTAGGCGGCGCCGCCGAACTTGACCACCGCGAAGACGGCCGGGTTGGCCTTGAGCAGGGAGGCCGCGCCCAGCGAGGTGAGGCTGATCAGGGTGAGGTCGCCGATGAAGACGCCGGCTGCGGCCCGGTAGCCGGTGCGGATGCCCTTGCGGGCCGCGACGGACAGGACGTACAGGGAGTTGGGGCCGGGCAGCAGGATGATGACGAGGGCGCCGAGGACGTACGTCGCCAGGTCGTTGACTCCGAGCACGATGAGCTCCGGGGCAGGAGAGGGTGGCAGGGGGCGCTCATCGTAACGTCGCACCGGTAATCGGTTGAAGTGGAAACCACCTGTCGGACGGGCGGTACCGGGCCCGCCCTACCGCTCGCAGCGCTTGCCCTGTTCCGGGGCCTCCCCGGTCAGCAGGAAGCGGTTCACCGCGCCGTCCACGCAAGTGCTGTGCCGGCCGTACGCGGTGTGGCCGTCGCCGTCGAAGGTGAGCAGGCGGCCCGACTCCAGCTGGCCGGCCAGCGACCGCGCCCAGGCGTACGGGGTGGCCGGGTCGCGGGTGGTGCCGATGACGACGATCGGGGCCGCGCCGGCGGCCCGGATGGTGTGCGCCGCCCCGGTGGCCCGGACCGGCCAGTACGTGCAGGTCAGGGCCATCCAGGCCATGTCGCGCCCGAAGTGCGGCGAGACCCGCTCGAACTCCGGCACCGCCCGCTGGACGTCCTCCGGCCCGTGGAACGGGGCGGGCAGGTCGAGGCAGTTCACCGCGGTGTTGGCGAACATCAGATTGGGGTACGAGCCGTCCGGCTCGCGCCCGTAGTAGTCGTCGGAGAGCTTCAGCAGACCGGTGCCGTCGCCGGCCGCGGCGTCGGTGAGCGCGGCGCGCAGCTTGGGCCAGAGGAAGTCGGCGTACATGGCCTGGATGACGCCGGTGGTCGCCAGGGACTCGGTGAGCCGACGGCCGGCCTCGGTGGTGGGCAGCGAGGCGGTGCGGACTCCCCCGAGCAGGGCGGTGAGCTGCTCGCCGACCTGCTGCTCGGTGCGGCCGAGCGGGCAGTCCTCGCGCTTGGCGCAGTCCTGGGCGAAGGCGGTCCAGGCGGTCTCGAAGCCGCCCGCCTGGGTGCGGTTGCCGGTGACGGAGTCGAGCGCGGGGTCCATCGCGCCGTCCAGCACCAGCCGCCCCACCCGGCTGGGGAACAGCCCGGCGTAGGTGGCGCCGAGGAAGGTGCCGTAGGACTTGCCGACGAGGTTCAACTTCTCGTCGCCGAGCAGGGCGCGCAGCACGTCCATGTCGCGAGCGGCCTCGACGGTGCTGAGGTGGCCGAGCGCCGCCCCGGCCTGCTTCCGGCAGCCCTCGGCGAACTCCTTGTCGGCCGTGATCAGCGCGTCGATCCCCTGCTGGTCGCCGGGCGTCAGGCCGACGGCGGTGTAGGCGTCCATCCGGTCGCCGCTCAGGCAGCTGACGGGGGTGCTGCGGCCCACCCCGCGCGGGTCGAGGCCGACCAGGTCGTAGCGGGCCCGCACGCCGCGGTCGTACGTCCGGGCGGCGGCTTCCAGGTACTCGATCGCCGAGCCGCCGGGGCCGCCGGGGTTGAGCAGCAGGGATCCGAGCCGCGTGTCCTGGGAGGCGGTGGCGGACGGGGCGGGGGAAGCGTTCCCGGGGCCCGGCGGTTCGGCCGCCGCGCGGGCGGCGGCGAGGGTGAGGTCCCCGTCCCCCGGGTGGTCGTAGTCCAGCGGCACCCGGAACGTCGTGCACTCGAACCCGCTGTCGCAGGGTTGCCAGACCGGACGCTGCGCGTAGTACGGCGCGAGCGCGGCCGGGACGGCGGCGGGCAGCGGCTCCAGCGGAGTGGCGCCGGGCCGCACGACCGCCTGGTCCGAGGGCGCGCCGGAGGCCGCCGGGTCCGAGGAGGACGCCGTCGGCGCCCCGGACGGATCCGCGCTGCACCCGCCCGTCAGCAGCCCGACGACGACCAGCGCCGCAGCCAGCGCCCGTGCCCGTGCCCGCGCCCGGGACTGCGCCCGCGCCGAGGCCTGTGCCCCTACCCGTGCCGATGCCTGCGCCCGTGCCCGTGCCCGCCCGAAGGCCCTCATCCGCCACCTCTCCGCAGTCGACCAGCACGTGGAAGAACCGAAGGAACACCGAAGGAGATCCGAAGAACCCCGAAGGAGCACCGGAGGAAACGCCGCTGCCCGGCACCCGCCCCGGGGTACCGGGCAGCGTAGCGCCGCCGGACCTGCCCTCAGGACGCCTTGGCCAGCGCCTCGGCCAGGAACTGCGCCGCCTGACGGACCAGCCGCAGCCGCTCGCGCTCGGGTGTGAAGTCCTGCACGTTGTCCGAGATCCGCACGTCGGCCTTGGCCGCCGCTCCGGGGCCGGCCTTCAGCGCGGCCTGGAGCTTGCGGGCCGCGTCCAGCCCGGCGGAGTCGCCCTTGGCGGCGGCCAGCAGCAGCTTGGCGGCGCTGCCGGCCGGGGCCTCGGCGCCGGTCTGGGTGAGCGCGGTGGCGTCGTACCGGCCGGAGACCGCCGCGGCCGCACCGTACAGGTCAGGCCGGGACAGTCCGGCGGCGGCCGCGCAGGGTGCGCCGCCCTCGACCCCGAGGGTGCCCCAGGAGGCCGGGCCGGGCGGCAGGGTGCGGAAGGAGGTCGCGACGGTGGTGCGCAGCGTCGCGTCGTCGGCGACGGCGGCCGGGGCGGCGGCGACCAGCTCGCAGGGGTGCGCGGTGCCGTTCGGCGCCTCGGGGGCGACCAGGATGAACGGGTGGGACCTGCCGCTCTGGAGGGCCGAACCGATGCCCTCGAAGACGTCCGGGACCTCGGCGTCGGCGGTCTTCAGGGGGGTGGCGGCCTGCATCACGACGACCGGGAAGCGGGCGTTCGGCTCCTTGGCGTACTGCGGCGGGAGCCAGACCCGGATGTTGCGGGGGTGGCCGTCGGGGCCGAGCACGGCGGACTGGAGCAGCTCGCCCCCGCCGGGGTGGCCGACGCTGTCGAAGCGGCTGACCACGGCAGCGGCGGCAGCGGGGGCTGCGGCGGCTACGGCAGGCGCGCCGGCCGGGACGGCGGCCGGGGCGGCCGCCGACTCGGTGTCCACGGGCGGCGCCGCCTGCTGCTGCCGGACCGGTGTCCCCGAGCCCGTCCCGGTACCCGCTTCCGCGCCCGAACCCGAACCCGAACCCGAGCCCGAGCCCGCCGTGTCCACGACCGGCTCCGCCCGGTCCGGTTCCTGGGTGTCCCGGCCGAGGCCGCCGAAGGCGCCGAGCGCGGTGAGCACCGTCAGCGCGGTGACGCACACCCCGCAGACCATCGCCCCGGCCGCCCGCACCAGCATCGGCCAGCGGTCGCCGGCCAGCTCGTAGGTCTCGGCGGCGCGCAGGTCGCGCCAGCGCTGTCGGGCACCCCGGGCCAGCCAGATCCCGCCGAGGGCGGCGGCCAGCAAGGGGATGACGAGGAGCGAACGAACCACGGGACGCACCACCTCTGGAGGGGGTCGCGCCGATCCGGACCCGGCGCGTACGGGAGGCGACCGCCCCGGCAGCGGGCGCGGTCGGCCCCCAGCGTGCACAACGGGTGGACGGTCACACGACGGTGTGCCCGGCGAGTGTCGCTCGTTCACTCGAAGGTGGGATGGCGCACCGGCTCCGGGAGGCGTACAACCCCGGATCGGAGAGGCGTGGAACCGCCAGAGCCGAAGAGGCGCAGGACCCCGGACCGGAGACCGGCCCCGGCCGGCACTCAGCCCGCGCGCAGCGCCACCGTCATCGCCTCGACCGCGAGCAGTGGGTCGACGTTGCGGTCCAGCGCCTGTCGGCAGGCCAGCACCGCCTCGATCCGCCGCAGCGTGCTCTCCGCCGGCCCGGCCTGGGCCACCCGGTTCAGCGCCTGCCGCTGGTCCTCGTTGGCGAGCGCGCCGGTGGAGCCCAGCTGGATGGCGAGCACGTCCCGGTAGAAGCCCAGCAGGTCGAGCAGGGCGACGCCGAGGGTTTCCCGGCGGGTGCGGGTGGCCCGGCTCTTCTGCCGCTTCTCCAGCTCCTTGACCGCGCCGGCCATGCCGCGCGGCGCCTTGCCGCCCTCGTAGGCGCCGTAGGCGGCCTTGAGGTCGTCGGTCTCCTTGGCGTCCTGGGTCTCGGCGAGCGCCTCGGCGTCGGCCTTGGCGGTGTCGACCAGGCGCTGGGCGGCGGTCAGGCAGCCGCCGATGTCGCCGACCTCCAGCGGGATGCGCAGCACCTCCGTCCGGCGCGTGCGGGCCTGTTCGTCGACGGCGAGGCGGCGCGAGCGTTCGATGTCGCCCTGTCCGGCGAGCGCGGCGAGCCGGGCGGTCTCCGGGTCGACGCCGTCGCGGCGGACCAGCGTGTCGGCGACCGCCTCGGCCGCGGGGGTGCGCAGCACCAGCAGGCGGCAGCGCGAGCGGATGGTCGGCAGCACGTCCTGGACGGAGGGGGCGCACAGCAGCCAGACGGTGCGCGGGGACGGCTCCTCCACGCCCTTGAGCAGCGCGTTCGCGGCGGCCTCGGTGAGCCGGTGGGCCGCGTCCACCAGGATCACCGACCAGCGGCCGCCGGTCGGATAGCTGGAGGCACGCATCACCAGGTCGCGCATGTCGCCGACGCCGATGGAGAGGCCGTCGGTGCGGACGTACTTCACGTCGGCGTGGCTGCCGGCCAGCACGGTGTGGCAGCCGTCGCAGAACCCGCAGCCGGGCGTGCCGCCGAGCGCGAGGTCGGGGCTGGTGCACTGGAGGGCGGCGGCGAAGGAGCGCGCGGCGGTGACCTGCCCGGCACCGGGCGGGCCGGTGAACAGCCACGCGTGCGTCATCAGGGAGGCGTTCGCGCCCTCGACCGGCGCGGCCCCGCGGCCGGCCTCGACCGTCGCCCCGGCCGCCCGGGCCGCGGCGGTCAGCTGCTCGACCACCCGCTCCTGGCCCACCAGGTCGTCCCAGACGGCCACTGCTGCTCCCAAGCTCCGTACGGCAGCGCCCGTCGTGGCGCCTCTTCCCCGCCGTCGAGCATACGTCTCCGCTCCGACACCCACTGCTCCGTCCGGGTCACGTCGGGCCCGTGGAACGTCGGCCCACGGGCCCGACGGAACGCCGCCCGGCGAAACGCGGTCCGACGGAACGCGGGCCCGGCGAAACGCGACGGCGCCGCCGGGGACCTGCCCCGACGGCGCCGCCACGCGTGTCCGGTCAGCCCCGGCGGCCCCAGCGACGGCCCTTGCCCTTGCCGTCGCCCTTGTCCTGCGCGTCCCCGCGGTCGTCGGGCCGCTCCGCGCCGCCCTGCGGGCCGGCGTTCGGGCCGCCGTTCGGAGCCTCCTGGCCCGGGCCGCCACGCTCCCAGCGCGCCCACTCGTCGTGCGAGCCGAGCAGCGTGTCGGTGAGGCTCGGCAGGTCGTCCAGCGGCGTCTCCTCGGCCCATTCCGGCCGCGGCCGCTCGCCGCCGGCCCGGGACTGGGACTGGGACTCGGTCTGGGACGGCGTCCGCGGCTCGGCAGCCGGCTCCGCGCCGACCACCGGCAGCTCACGGGTGCTGTCCACGGGCTCCGCGCGCCGCGGCCCCTGCGCCGGCCGGCCCTCCGTACGGCCTCCGGCGCGCCCCTCGGCGCGCGCCTCGGCACGACCCGGCTCGATCCGCGGCAGCACCTCGGTCCGGTCGGCCTCCGCCGGGACCCTCGGCAGCACGGCCGTCTCGTCCACCGCCGAGGCCGGCACCACCGGCAGCTTGGCGGTCGCGTCCACCGCACCGGCGGTCCCGCCCGCCACGCGGCGCGCCTCGGCGGCCTTCCGCGCCTCCGCGGCCTCCGCCGCCCGGACGGCCGCCTGCCGGTCCCGCGGCGACAGCTCGCGCGTCGCCTCGTCCCCGAGCCCGCCCGACGGAGCCTGCGCCGACGCCTGAGCCTCGTCCCGGGCAGCGTCCTTCGGGACGTCCCGGACCGCCCGCAGCTCCGTGGTCGTCTCCGCAGCCGACTCCCCGGCCACCGAACCCGGGCCCGAAGCCGCACCCGAACCCGACCCCGACTTCGGCCCCGAAGCCGCACCCGAACCCGACCCCTGACGCCCCTCGGCCCGCCCCTCCGCGGACTCCGCCGCCGCAGCCGCGGCCGCGAGCGCGGCGGCCTGCGCCAGCCGCGCCTCCTCGGCCCGCTGGAGCGCCTCCTCCGCCCGGCGCCGCTGCTCCTCGCGGGCCAGCTCGCGCTGCCGCTGGAGCTCGGCCTGGGCGGCCGCCTCGTCGGCGATCCGCTTGCGTTCGGCGGCCTCGGCGGCCAGCCGGGCCTCCTCGGCCGCGCGGCGCTCGGCCTCCTCCTCGGCGCGGCGCCGGGCCTCCTCCTCCGCCCGGCGGCGCGCTTCCTCCTCGGCCTTGCGCCGGGCCTCGGCGGCGGCCCGCTCGGCCTCCTCCTCGGCCAGCCGCTCCTTCTCCGCCTGCTCGGCCCGCAGCTGCGCCAGCACCTCCTGCCGCTTGCGCTCGGCGGCCTCCTCCTCGGCCTTCTTGCGAGCCTCCTCGGCGGCGCGGCGCTCGGCCTCCTCCTTGGCCAGCCGCTCCTGCTCGACGCGGGCGGCCTTCTCCTGCTCGGAGAGCGGCAGCTCGCGGTCGAGCCGGTGCCGGATGGCGGTGGTGACGAAGCCGGGGGCCTGGCTGCCGTCCACGACCAGGTAGCGCGCCGGGTCGGCGGCGGCGAGGGCGAGGAAGCCGGCCCGGACCCGCAGGTGGAACTCGGTGGGCTCGGACTCCAGCCGGTCCAGCGCCTCGGTGAAGCGCTCGCGGGCCTTGGTCGGGTCGACGTCCAGGACGACGGTCAGGTCGGGCAGCAGCCCGCCGGTGGCCCAGCGGGAGATCCGGGCGACCTCGGTCGCGGCCAGGTCGCGCCCGGCGCCCTGGTAGGCGATGGAGGAGTCCATGTACCGGTCGGTGATCACCACGGCGCCGCGGGCGAGGGCCGGCCGGATGACGTTCTCGACGTGCTCGGCGCGGTCGGCGGCGTAGATCAGGGCCTCGGCGCGGTGCGACAGGCCGGTGTTGCCGACGTCCAGGACGAGGCCGCGCAGCCGCTGGCCGACCGGGCTGCCGCCGGGCTCGCGGGTGAGCACGACCTCGTGCCCCTTGCCGCGGATCCACTCGGCGAGCGCCTGGGCCTGGGTGGACTTGCCGGCGCCGTCGCCGCCCTCCAGGGCGATGAAGAAGCCGGTGCCCGCGCCCCGGTGCGGCACCGGGCCGCCCGGGCCGCGCACCGAGTCCACCAGGTCCCGGACGAACGGCGCGGTGCCGCGCCGGTCGTCGGTGCGCACCAGCACGACCGCGGCGAGCACCAGCGTGAGCAGCCCGGAGGTGGCGACGGCCAGGGCCGCGCCGCCGTGGATGAAGGTGAAGGAGCCGGGCTCGACGGTGCCGTACTCGACGTCCCCGTAGGCGGCGGCGATCAGCGGGACGACGACCAGCGCGGCGGCGACGACGGCCCGGAGCACCGCGAACAGGTGCTCGGTGACCTTCGGCAGCCGGGCCTCCTCGACCTCCTGGGCGAGCAGGGTGCGACCGGCCGACACCACGATCCCGGCGGCCAGGCCGGCCAGCACCGTGAGCAGCAGGACCAGCACGAAGTCCAGCACCAGCCCGGCCAGGATCAGCGCGACGCCCTGGGTGAGCAGTGCCAGTGCGAGCAGCCGGCGGCGGGACAGCGAGGGCAGCGTGGCCCGGGTGAGCCGGGCGCCCAGGGCGGGCGTCCCGGCGGCGGCGAGCACCAGCAGGCCGTAGCCGATCGGCCCGGCGCGGTGCTCGGCGGCGGTGAGCAGCGCGAGCGCGGCGACGCCCGCCATCGCGGCGTAGCCGGCCGCGACGGCGAAGGTGAAGTACGGGGCACTGCCGGTGCGGCCCTTGCTCAGCGCGGGGCCGGGGACGGCGTCGGTCGGGGCGCGCAGGCCCTGGAACGGCGAGACCGGGGCGACGGACACGGGGCCGCCGGGCAGCTGCTGAAGGTGGTCGCGGACCGCCGAGGCGGCGAACAGCCCGGCCGCGCCGAGCGCCGCGAAGGTGAGCTGGTGGGCGCGCAGCCAGTCGGAGCCGAGGGCCGCGCCGATGTTGTTGAGCAGGGTGAAGGCCACCAGGCCGAGCGCGCCGAGCGGCACGGTGACCCAGCCGGTGAAGCGGTCGATGCTCCGGACGCTCTCCAGGTTGGCCGCGGCCGGGCGCTGTTCGGCGACCGGTGCGTACGGGTCGGCCGGCGGCAGCAGGCCGGGAACGGCGGCGGCCTTGGCGATCCCCCGGACCCGCTCGGCGGCACCGGTCACGAAGACGGTGGCGAGCAGGACGTACGTGGCGACCCCGGAGGGCTTGGCGGCGGAGCCCAGCCAGACGCTCCACCAGGGGGCGAGGCCGATCAGCAGGGCGCGCAGCGCGTCGGCGCCGAACAGCGTCCAGCGCCGGTCCAGCCGACCCGCGACCAGCCGGTGCACCGGGCCGAGCAGCGCGACGCCGACCAGTCCGGTGGCCACCACCCGGACGGCGAGGACCGCGGCGAGGGCGAAGGCGAGGCTGCGCGGCGGGCTGCCGAACTGGCCGCCCTGGGCGGCGGCGATCACGGTGAGCGCGAGCAGCACCAGCAGACCGAGCCGGTCGGCGGTGCCGCCGATCAGCTGGGTGGTCCACAGGCGCCGGTAGGCACGTGTCCGCAGCAGCGCCCGGGCCCGGTCCGCCGGAGTCCCGGCGGGCGCGACCTCGGGCAGGTCGGACCCCCCGGCTCTGGCGGCCGGGGCGGCGCTGGGGGTGGGCTGCTCCTCGCTCGTCATACGGTCAGCGTAGCGGGCGGGGCCTGGCCGGAACGGAGCGAGCGGGCTTCCGGATCGCGCTCATCACCGGGTTGTGACGTACCCCGCACAGACCCGGCGGGCCTCGGGCCCGCACCCCCGGGATCGGGGGCGCGGGCCCGGCCGCGGTGACCTGGGATCAGCCCTCTTCGGTGGCCGAGGTCTTGCCGGCCGCCGTCGTGCTCTCGGCCGTCGTGCTCGTGGCGGTCTTCTCGGCCACCGTCTTCTTGGCCGCCGTCTTCTTCGCCGCCGCCGTCTTGGTGGTGGTGGTCTTCTTCGCGGCGGTCTTCTTCGCGGCCGCGGTCTTGGTCGCCGCGGTCTTGGCGGTGGTCGTCTTCTTGGCCGCGGCCTTCTTGGCCGGGGCCTTCTTCGCCGCCTTCTTCACCGGTCCGCGCGCCCGCTTCTCGGCGAGCAGCTCGTACCCGCGCTCCGGCGTGATGGTCTCGACGTCGTCGTCCTTGCGGAGCGTGGCGTTGGTCTCGCCGTCGGTCACGTACGGGCCGAAGCGGCCGTCCTTGACCACCACCGGGCGCTCGCTGACCGGGTCGTTGCCCAGCTCCTTGAGCGGCGGGGCGGCGGCGGCCCGGCCGCGCTGCTTCGGCTGGGCGTAGATCGCCAGTGCCTCGTCGAGGGTGATCGTGAAGAGCTGGTCCTCGCTGGTGAGCGAGCGGGAGTCGGTGCCGCGCTTGAGGTACGGGCCGTAGCGGCCGTTCTGCGCGGTGATCTCCGCGCCCTCGGCGTCGGTGCCGACGACCCGCGGCAGCGAGAGCAGCCGCAGCGCGTCGTCCAGCGTGACGGTGTCCAGCGACATCGTCTTGAACAGCGAGGCGGTGCGCGGCTTGACCGCGTTCTTGCCGGTCTTCGGCGTGCCCTCGGGCAGGATCTCGGTCACGTACGGGCCGTAGCGGCCGTCCTTGGCGACCAGCATGTTGCCGCTGACCGGGTCCGGGCCGAGCTCGAAGTCGCCGCTGGGCTTGGCCAGCAGCTCCTCGGCCAGCTCGACGGTGAGCTCGTCCGGCGGCAGCTCGTCCGGGATGTCGGCACGCTGGCCCGGCTCGCCCTCGACGGCCGAGGCGCGCTCGACGTACGGGCCGTAGCGGCCGACCCGCAGGGTGATGTCGTCGCTGACCCTGAACGAGCTGATCTCCCGGGCGTCGATCGCGCCGAGGTCGGTGACCAGCTCCTTCAGGCCGCCCAGGTGGTCGCCGTCGCCGTTGCCGGCCTCGGCGGCGCCGCCCGTGGCGTGGCCCTCGCCCTCACCGAAGTAGAAGCGCTTCAGCCACGGCACGGACTTCGCCTCACCGGCGGCGATCCGGTCGAGGTCGTCCTCCATCTTGGCGGTGAAGTCGTAGTCGACCAGCCGGCCGAAGTGCTTCTCCAGCAGGTTGACCACGGCGAACGAGAGGAAGGACGGGACGAGCGCCGTCCCCTTCTTGAAGACGTACCGGCGCTGGATGATCGTGTCGATGATCGACGCGTAGGTGGAGGGGCGGCCGATCTCCCGGTCCTCCAGCTCCTTGACCAGCGAGGCCTCGGTGTAGCGGGCCGGCGGCTTGGTGGAGTGGCCCTCCGGGGTGATCCGCTCGGCGGCCAGCGGGTCGCCCTGGGCGACCTGCGGCAGCCGGCGCTCGCGGTCGTCGAGCTCGGCGTTCGGGTCGTCGGCGCCCTCGACGTAGGCCTTGAGGAAGCCGTGGAAGGTGATGATCTTGCCGGAGGCGGAGAACTCGACGTCCCGGCCGTCGGCGGAGGTGCCGCCGACCCGGACCGTGACGGACTGGCCGACCGCGTCCTTCATCTGGGAGGCGACGGTGCGCATCCAGATCAGCTCGTACAGCTTGAAGTCGTCACCGGTCAGGCCGGTCTCGGCCGGGGTGCGGAAGCGGTCGCCGGACGGGCGGACGGCCTCGTGCGCCTCCTGCGCGTTCTTGACCTTGCTGGCGTAGGTGCGCGGGGCGTCCGGCAGGTAGTCGGCGCCGTACAGCTGGGTGACCTGGGCCCGGGCGGCGGAGATCGCGGTCTCCGACAGCGTGGTGGAGTCGGTACGCATATAGGTGATGAAGCCGTTCTCGTACAGCTTCTGGGCCACCTGCATGGTCCGCTTGGCGCCGAAGCCCAGCTTGCGACTGGCCTCCTGCTGGAGCGTGGTGGTGCGGAACGGCGCGTACGGCGAACGGCGGTACGGCTTGGACTCGACGCTGCGGACGGCGAACGCCGTCTGCTCCAGGGCGGCGGCCAGCTGACGGGCCGCCTGCTCGTCCAGGTGCAGCGTGTTCGCGCTGGCGGCCTTCAGCCGGCCATCCTGGCCGAAGTCTCGGCCGCTGGCGATCCGCTTGCCGTCGACGGCGGCCAGCCGGGCGCCGAAGGTCTCCGGGTTGGCGGCGTCGACCGGGGTGCGGCCGGTGCCGAAGGTGCCGACCAGGTCCCAGTACGAGGCGGCGCGGAAGGCCATCCGCTCGCGCTCGCGCTCGACCACCAGCCGGGTGGCGACGGACTGCACGCGGCCCGCCGACAGCTTCGGCATGACCTTCTTCCACAGCACCGGCGAGACCTCGAAGCCGTACAGCCGGTCGAGGATGCGGCGGGTCTCCTGGGCGTCGACCAGGCGCTGGTTGAGCTCGCGCGGGTTGGCCACGGCCTCCTGGATCGCCGACTTGGTGATCTCGTGGAACACCATGCGGTGCACCGGCACCTTGGGCTTGAGCACCTGCTGGAGGTGCCACGCGATGGCCTCGCCCTCGCGGTCCTCATCGGTGGCGAGGAAGAGCTCGTCGGACTCCGCGAGCAGCGACTTCAACTTGCTGACCTGGGACTTCTTGTCCGCGTTGACCACATAGATGGGCGCGAAGTCGTGGTCGACGTCCACCCCGAGGCGGCGCACCTCACCGGTGTACTTGTCCGGCACCTCGGCCGCGGTGCTCGGGAGGTCGCGGATGTGCCCGACGCTCGCCTCGACGATGTAGCCGGGGCCCAGGTAGCCCTTGATCGTCTTCGCCTTGGCCGGCGACTCGACAATGACGAGTCGCTGTCCGTGCGCGGTCTCGCTGCTCGGGGACACCTTCGCTCTTCTCTCCCGGTCCTTATGTGGCTGGTCGGCGGCGGCAGCACGGGCTGCGCTCCGCCCGACCCCTCCACCGTCCCGGGGCTGCCGCGGCACGACACCCCCACCAGCGGAGTGTGACCGTACCCCGGCCACCCTTGTCAAACGGAAGGATCCCGCTTTTTCACTTGCCGGGCTCACCGACGCCACTCGAACGGTAACCCGATGACGCAGGTTCCCGCCCCGTGGAGGGGGGCCTTCGGCAGGTTCCGGAGGATGGAATGACGGATTTCAAGATCTGTCAACGGAAAATCGACGGGCGGGCGCGGGACGGGGCGAGATTCCGTCGGGCGGCCGTGACGTGCCGTGGGTCGTCCGCAGGGGTACGTGGGGGTGCGCGGGGGTACGCGGGAGTGCGCGGCTCAGCCGCCGGCCACGGCCAGGAGCCCGGCGCCCGCCGCCAGACAGCCCACGCCCAGGACGCTCCACAGCAGGTCCAGGACGGCCGCCCGACCGACCTCCCCGGCCGCCAGCACCACCCGGCTCGGGCGCTGCGGGTCGTAACAGATCCGCACCGACGCACCGGGCGCGAAACGGTCCGGACGGCGCAGTGGGGTGTGCCCGCGCGGGCGGGCGATCACCAGCCCGGCGAACCCGTACGCGCCGTGGCCGCCGACCGAGGGCAGCACCGAGAACGAGAGCAGCGGGGCGCTGTCCAGCCGGCCGTGCACGTCGTCCTCGGCCAGCACTGTGGCCACCGCCGACGCCCCCCGGCGGCGCACCCGCAGGCGCAGGCTCACTTCGGCGGCGCACCAGAGCAGCAGCACGCCACCGAAGAGGGCGAGCACCGACCCGCCCACCATCGCCGTCGTCGTGTCCACCCCTGGCCCCCGGCTCCCCAGCTCTGTCCACAGCCTGTGGACAGAGCTTCACAGCGGAGAGCCAACGGGAGACGGCCGCCCGGCGGCGACCGGACGAACCAGGGGGTACGGGCGGATGAACCGGCCGGGTCACGACGGCGGCACGGTTACAACGGGTTACGGCGGGTTGCGCGGCTCCAGCGGGTACGCGGCTACGACGGGTTGCGCAGCTGCGCAGGGGCGGGCCCCGCCGGGCCGGGCACGGCAAGGCGGCCGGCCCACCCCGGCGAGGCCGGTCTCGTTCGGCAGGGTCTCGGCGGACCGGGTCTCAGCGGCCCGTGTCTCAGCGAACCGGGTCGATGAACCCCTGCTCGGTCAGCAGACGCAGCGACTCCGGCACCCGGTCCCGCAGGACCACCCGGTCCTCGCCGAGCAGCTGCGCGATGGCGTCCACGATCTCGCCCGCCGACAGCGTCCCGTCGCAGACCCCGACGAAGCCGGCACCCACGGTGTCCACCTTGGTGGCCCGTCGCATGCCCCGGTTGTGACGCAGGATCACGTGCTCCGGGTCCTCCGCGCCCGGCGCGCCGACCTGCTCCTGGACCACCTCGTCGGCCAGCACGTAGCGGGCCGCGAGCAGGCCCGCGTCGTCGTGCGAGCGGAGGAAGTCCTGCCGGTCGAACCAGGCCTCGATGTGCGGGCCCAGCGGCTGCTCCACCGGGTGCGGCCACTCCTCCACCCGGACGGTCGGACGCTCGGCGCCGCTCGCCCGCAGGGTGATCCAGCCCATCCCGATGCCCTCGACCCGGCCCGCCTCGAAGGCGTCCAGCCACTCGCCGTACCGGGCCTGGTAGTCGCCGCCGGGGCCGCGGTGGTCGCCGCCGTCGCGCAGCCACAACTCGGCGTACTGGGCCACGTCCTGGACCTCGCGCTGGACGATCCAGGCGTCCAGGCCGGTGCCCGCGACCCAGCCGGCCAGCCGCTCCTGCCAGTCCTCGCCCTTGATGTGCTGCCAGTTGGCGAGCAACTGGCAGTAGCCGCCGGGCTCCAGGTGGTCGGCGGCCGAGCGGACCAGGCTGCGGCACAGGTCGTCGCCGGCCATGCCGCCGTCGCGGTAGGTGAACCGGCCGGCCGGTGAGATGACGAACGGCGGGTTGGAGACGATCAGGTCGAACTTCCGCTCCCCGACCGGCTCGAAGAGGCTTCCGGTGGACACCTCGGTGTTGTCGAAACCGGACAGCGCCAGGGTCAGCTCGGTGAAGCGCAGCGCGCGCGCGTTGAGGTCGGTGGCGGTGACGGTCCCGGCATGGCGGGCCGCGTGCAGCGCCTGGACGCCGGAGCCCGAACCGAGGTCCAGCGCGGCCCGGACGGGGCGGCGCACGGTGATGTTGGCCAGCGTGGTGGAGGCGCCGCCGACACCCAGCACCAGGTCCTTGCGGGCCACCCCGTGCGCGGTCTCGCCGGAACCGATGCCACCCGCGCCGCCCACCGCGCACCCCAGGTCGGAGACCACCCAGGCATCCGAACTGGGCATCCCGGCCACCTCGTTGGCGTACGGCCGGACGTCGACGGTGGCCCGCACCAGATCGCCGTCGGGACGCAGCCAGCCGTCCGCCAGGCAGTCCTCCACCGGCAGCGCGGCGGCGGCCGCCCGGTACGGGACCGGCTGCTGGAGCAGGAACAGCCGCACCAGCGTCTCCAGCGGGCTGCCACCGCGGGTCGCCCGCAGTGCCGGGACCGCCTCGCTGCGGGCCAACGCCGAATAGCCGGTGGGCCCGAGCAGGTCCAGGCACCCGTCGGCGGTGAACGAGGCGGCGAGCAGCGCCTCGCGGAACTTGGCGAGGCGGGTCGGGTCGAGAACGGGGCTACTGATCACCCCGCCATTGTCCCCCGCCTCCCGCCCCGCGGCCGCCGCTGCGCCCCGCGGCCATCGGACGGAAGCCCGCACCACCACGCGCGCCCCCCGAAGCCGCCGCGCGCCGCCCTCACGGGAACACCGGGTCGTCCGACCGACCTCCGCGGGCGTCGGTCGCAGGCGGCGGCTCGCACAGCGGTGTTCCCCGAAGGCATGCGGGCCCGCAGCCGGTGACGGGCACGCCGTCGGATCATCCGGCCCGCCCGGACTCAGCTCGCGCTGGGAGCGGGGTTCGCCGGGGTGATGGCCGGGGCGGCCGGGGCGGCCGGGACAGCGGCTCGCGCGGCGGCGGCACTCCGCGAAGGCACACGGGCCCGTGGCGGACCGGCGGCGGCCCTGGTGACCGCCGAGCCTCCCGCCACCGGCCCACGTCAGAGCCGGCGACGGGACCGGAGACCGGGCCGACGTCCGGGCCGGGCGCCTCGAATCGTCCGGCCCGCCCGGACTCAGCTCGCGCTGGGAGCGGGGTTCGCCGGGGTGGTGGCCGGGGCGGCCGGGGCGGTGGTCGCGCCCGCCGGGCTCGCGCCGTCGGTCGCGCCGGGCGCCGGGGTGGTGGCCGGGGCAGCAGGGGTGTCGGTGGCACCGGGGGCGGGGGTCGTGCCCGCACCGCCCGGAGCCGGGGTGCCGCTCGCGCCGGCACCCGCACCACCGGTGGAGCCGCTGGTCGGAGCGGTGGTCGGGGACGGCTTGCAGCCCTCCTGCTTGGCCATCGCCGCGCCGAGCTCGCCGCGCTGGAGCTTGCTCTGCGCCTGGGTGGAGAGCGAGGCCAGCTGCTGCACCTGGTCGGCCACACTGCGCAGCCCGTCGGCGAACTTGGCCTGATCGGTGTTGGGCAGCGCGTCCAGCTTCTTCTGGACCTCGACGTAGCCGTCGGCCGCCTTCTTCAGCTCGTCGACGGTGTCCTTCTGGAGGGCCGCGCCGTCCTGCACCTTGGGCGTCCCGGCCGCGTCGATGGCGGCGGCTATGTCCTGGTTGGTCTTGGCCAGTCGCCCGATGTCCGTGGAGAGCCGCTTCTGGAGGTCGGCGGGGGCTTCACCGGTCTTCACCTGTCCGGTGTCGGCGAGCGCGGCCTGCGCCTGGGCGATCGGGTCCTTGGCGGCGCCGCAGACGTTGGACGCCCAGGACTCCAGCTGCTTGCTGTTGTCGTCGCCGCCGCAGCCGACGGCACCGAACGCGAGCAGCACGCCGAGAGCGGGTACGGCCAGCAGTCGCTTGTTCACCGGGAGAAGCCTTTCGGTTTCGGTCGTCATCGGTCGTCGAACCTACACGGCCGATGTCCGTCCCCCGGTTCCCGGTTCCCCCGCTCCTACTCCCCACCGCGTGCCCGCCGTACGCCGTCCGGCGCATCACGCCGCCTGCGCTCGCCGCCGTACGGAAGCGCTGCCGGTCCGCCGGACGACCGCGCCGGCCCTCCGGCCCTCCGGCCCTCTGGTGCGTGCGGAAGCGCGGAAACGCGGAAACGGCCGCTCAGACCGCGACGGAGGCGACCGAGACCGGCCAGCTCATCCGAATCAGGCCACCGTCCGTGCCGTTGGTGACCTCCAGGTCCTCGACCAGGCCGGTGATCACGGCGAGGCCCAGGGTGTCCTCGTCCGGCTCGCCGCCCTCGGCGGCGCCGGAGGCCGGGACGGCGGCGGGGCCGGCCTCGTCCTCGACCTCGATGAGGAAACGCTTCTCCTGATCGGTCAACGCGACCCGGACGGTGCCGCCGATGCCGCCGCGCTGGTGCAGCCCGACCGCGCGGGAGCACGCCTCACCGACCGCGAGCCGGACCTCGTCGAGCACCGACTCGTCGACCCCGGCCCGTCTGGCGACGGCCGCGGCGACCAGTCGGGCCGTCCGCACGTGCTCGGGAAGCGCACTGAATCGAAGTTCGACGGTTGCCATCTCTCCCCTTCGGGGTGCTCCGACCGGGGCCGGAGGTCCGGCCCCTGCGGGCCGGCGGAACCGGCCCAGGGGCGCCCGGGGACGCACCGGGCCACACGGGCCCGGGCACCCGGACGCGATGAAACGAGCGGGCCGACCGCACGGGCCGGCCCGGCCGCGTCAGTCGGTCGCGCTGACCGCGTCGTCCACCGAGGTGTGGATCGGGAAGACCTTGGTCAGGCCGGTGATGCGGAAGATCTTCAGGATGCGCTCCTGGTTGCAGACGAGGCGCAGCGAGCCCTCGTGAGCGCGCACCCGCTTCAGACCGCCCACCAGCACACCGAGGCCGGTCGAGTCGAGGAAGTCAACGCCCTCCATGTCGACGACGAGGTGGTACTTGCCGTCGTTGACGAGCTCGACCAGCTGCTCCCGCAGCTTCGGGGCGGTGTACACATCGATCTCGCCGCCAACCTCGACGACCGTACGATCGCCGACTGAACGGGTCGACAGGGACAGGTCCACGGAACCTCCAGCACCTTGCCTTGCTACGTCATGTGCGATCCTCGGCCGGACGGCCGCCACCGCATGGTCGCGAGCCCGGGCGCGCCCAGCCAACGCGTGGCAAGCCTCGGCGCTGCGACCCACGGCCATACGGCCGTCACGGCCACATTCAACCACCTGCGACCATGCCCGCACGATGGCTTACGACGATTCTCCGTCACGCCGGTGACACACTGGGTCCCCATGCCGCCCCGACACAGCCCGCCCGAGGCCCTGCTCACGACCCTGGCCACCAGCCGGGGGCGGTCCGACCGGCTCACCCATACGGAGCACCTTCCCGCCCGACCTGCACGTTATTCACCGTGGCCCGACCCGATCCGTCCGGAGGTCGTGGCCGCGGCACGCGCGCTCGGGGTGGAACAGCCGTGGGCGCACCAGGCAGAAGCGATGAATCTGGCCAAAAGCGGCCAGACTGTGGTGATCGCCACAGGCACCGCCTCGGGCAAGTCGCTGGGCTACCTGGCGCCGGTGCTCAGCGACCTGCTGGACGGCACCGAGGCCCGCAACGGCCGCGGCGCCACCGCGCTCTACCTGGCGCCGACCAAGGCGCTCGCCGCCGACCAGCGCCGCCGGGCAGCCGAACTCGCCCCGCCGAGGGTCCGCGCCGCCCTGTACGACGGCGACACCCCGCCCGAGGAACGCGAGTGGGTCCGCCAGTACGCCTCCTACGTGCTCACCAACCCGGACATGCTCCACCGGGGCATCCTGCCCGGCCACGCCCGCTGGTCCTCCTTCCTCAAGGCGTTGCGCTACGTGGTCGTCGACGAGTGCCACAGCTACCGGGGCGTGTTCGGCTCGCACGTCGCCCAGGTGCTGCGGCGGCTGCGCCGCATCTGTGCCCGTTACGGCTCGTCACCGACCTTCCTGCTGGCCTCCGCCACCACCGCCGACCCGGCCGCGACCGCCCGGCGGCTGACCGGCCTGCCCGCCGTGGCCGTCACCGAGGACGCCTCGCCGCGCGGGCCGATGGTCTTCGGCCTCTGGGAGCCGCCGCTGACCGAGAACGTCGGCGAGCACGGCGCGCCCGTGCGCCGCACCGCGACCGCCGAGGCCGCGCACCTGCTGACCGACCTGGTCGAGCAGGAGATCCGCACCGTCGTCTTCGTCCGCTCCCGGCGCGCCGCCGAGCTCGTGGCGCTCCAGGCCCAGGACCAGCTCGACCGCCCGCTCGCCGGACGGGTGGCCGCCTACCGCGGCGGCTACCTCGCCGACGAACGCCGTGCCCTGGAGCGCGACTTGCACTCGGGCCGACTGCTCGGCCTCGCCTCCACCTCCGCTCTCGAACTGGGCGTCGACGTCTCCGGCCTCGACGCCGTCCTGATGGCCGGCTACCCCGGTACCCGGGCCTCGCTCTGGCAGCAGGCGGGCCGGGCGGGCCGGGAGGCCCAAGGCGCACTGGCCGTCCTGATCGCCCGGGACGATCCGCTGGACACCTACCTGGTGCACCACCCGGAGGCACTGTTCGCGGCACCCGTCGAGGCCACCGTGCTCGACCCCGACAACCCGCACGTGCTCGCCCCGCACCTGTGCGCGGCCGCCGCCGAACTCCCGCTCACCGATGCGGACCTGGAACTCTTCGGGCCGTCCACCGCGCCGCTGCTGCCGGTCCTGGAACGGCGCGGCCTGCTGCGCCGGCGCAGCGACGGCTCCTGGTACTGGACCCGTCGCGAGCGCGCGGCCGATGCGGTGGACCTGCGCGGCAGCGGCGGCAGCCCGGTACAGATCGTCGAGGCCGACACCGGCCGACTGCTCGGCACGGTGGACGCCGCGGCCGCCCACACCACCGTCCACACCGGGGCCGTCCACCTGCACCAGGGCCGCACCTACCTGGTCCGGGAGTTCGACCTGGAGGACTCCGTGGCCCTGGTCGAACGGGCCGACCCGCCGTACACCACGGCCGCCCGTGACATCACCTCCGTCTCCGTCCTGGACACCGACACCACCGTGGAATGGGGCGAGGGCCGACTCAGCTTCGGCTCGGTGGAGGTGGTCAACCAGGTGGTCGGCTACCTCCGCAAGCGGATCTCCACCGGGGAGATCATGGGCGAGACCAAGCTCGACCTGCCGCCCCGCACGCTGCGCACCCGGGCGGTCTGGTGGACCGTCACCGAGGACCAGCTGTTCGACGCGGACATCCCGCTCGACCAGTTGCCCGGCGCCGCCCACGCCGCCGAGCACGCCTCGATCGGCCTGCTGCCGCTGTTCGCCACCTGCGACCGGTGGGACATCGGCGGTGTCTCCGTCCCGCTGCACCCGGACACCGGTCTGCCGACCGTGTTCGTCTACGACGGCCACCCGGGCGGGGCCGGCTTCGCCGAACGCGGCTTCCGGCGGGCGGTCCAGTGGCTGACGGCCACCCGGACGGCGATCGCCTCCTGCGAGTGCGAGCGCGGCTGCCCGTCCTGCGTCCAGTCACCCAAGTGCGGCAACGGCAACGACCCGCTGGACAAGGCCGCCGCCGTCCGGCTCCTGGACGTCCTGCTCGCCGGGGCACCCGGAGCCGCGCAGACGCCGGACGAACCGCAAGCACCGGAGGCACCGGACGGGCCGGAGGCGGATGCCGGGCCGGAGGCGGCGGCCTCGGAACCGGACGGTGGAACGCCCGCCGGTTCATAAGCCCTCCGCCGGAGCGCTCGGGGCTTCGAGGGGAGCCCCGCCCGACCCGGCGTCCGGTACGTCCTCGGGGCCGGTGACCGGGGCCCGTACCGGCCCGGCCCGGGCCCTCGCCCGCGCCGGGCCGACCCGCAGTCGGGCCGGGAGCCCGCGGACCTCCACCTCGGCCACCACCTCGACGGCGTCCGCCGGCCGGTCGACCGCGCAGGACACCAGCCCGGCGCCCTGCGCGGCGGCGATCCCGGCGGCCCGGACGCAGCCGCCGTCCTGGTCCAGCAGCAGTCGGTCCGCCGCGGCGAGGGCCGCGAGGTCGGCCGCCGACTCGGCCCGGTGCCGTGCGGCGACCACCGAGCCGACCGCGATCGTCCCGGCGAACACCGCCGTACCCAGCATCGCTAGGGCGAGCAGCCAGACCGTCGCCGAGCCGGCGTCCGGCCCCCGTCCGCCCACCGCGGCCGCTCGGGCCGCACGGGCACGAGCGGCCCGCTCCGCCGTCTCCCGGAGCCCGGTCAGGACGGCCATGGGCCACCGCCGCCCTCCGTGACCGCCACCAGGACGTCCTCCCGGGCCGCCACGGCCGTCGCGCTGAGCCGGACGGCGAGCAGCCCGCCGAGCCGGCCCGGGCCCGTGCACGGCGCCTCCACGTCGACCCGCACCGTGTCGGCCGCCAGGGCCACCCGGACCTGTGCGCCAGGCGGGGCCGCCGCGCGGGCGAGTTCGGCGGCGTCCGCCTCCCCGCGCGCGGCCGCTCTCGCGCCGACCCGGGCTGCGTCCACACAGCGGATCTGCGCGGCCGCCGCGAGCACGCCCCAGATCAGCATCGCCGCGAGCAGGAGGAGCGCGGGCAGCGCCACCGCCGTCTCCGCGGTCACGAAGCCCGCGTCACCGCGCGGCCGCGACGACAACGCCCGGCCGGCACCGCGCTCCCCCGACCGGCCGAAACCCGTCCCCGGGCCCCTGCCGCCCACCCGGAGCACGGGCGGAGCGGCATCGAGGCGGGTGCCGCACGAGGCGGCGGGGGCGCCTCCCGGGCGGCAGGCCGGGGGCCGTCGGCGGCCGACGGCCACCCCACGGAGTGCTCCGGCGCCCCGGGCCGTCCCGACCATGGGAGGCCCGCCGGCAGGGGTCCGACGAGCCGTCCTAGGTGGCATGGAGCGCCCGCACCAGCATGTCGGTCAACGCCCCCGTGATGGCCTCACTGGTCACCACCTTGTACAGCCCGGCCGCGAGGGCGCACGCGCCCAGCGTCCCCACGGCGTACTCGGCCGTGGTCATCCCGGCGTCCGAGCGGCCCCGGAGCCGGGCCACGCTGCGCACCCGGCCGGCTGCCCGGCGGCTCCTCTCCCGCCACGCCCCGGCCAACGGGCGGAGTGGACGCCCGGCACCGGGCCCGATCGCGGTCACTGCGGTCACTGCGGTCATGAGATTCTCCTTCGTTCGTTGTCCACTGATGTCCACACAACTGACTCTCAGTCACATCACTTGGGCGAAACGGCTGGTGAGGCCGACGACCACCGGCACCACGCCGATCAGGACGAAGGCCGGGAGGAAGCAGAGCCCCAGCGGCGCGGTGGCAAGCACCGCGGCCCGGCGGACCCGGGCGTGGGCCGCGCGGGCGGCCGCCGTGCGCTGCCCCTGCGCCAGCCCGATCAGCGGACCGGCGGCGGGGACACCGCCGAGGCTGCTGCGCTCCAGACAGCGCGCCAGCGGCGCCAGTGACGGGTACTGCTCGCCCAAGCGGCTCCAGCACAGCTCCGGCGGTGCACCCAGGGCCAGTTCGGCCCCGATCGCCACCAGTCGGGGGCCCAGCGGCGCGCCCACGCTCCGCCCCACCGCCGACACGGCGTCCGAGGGCAGCGCCGCCGAGCCGAGGCAGGCCGCCAACAGTTCGGCACTCAGGGGGAGTTGCCTGGCCAGCAGCTCCTCGTCACGGACCGCCCGGCGATCGACCGGCGACCGTGCCCGGGCCGACCACCGGTGGACGCCCACCGCCAGCAGCACCCCGACGGCCAGACCGGCGCCGCCGCCGACCAGCACCGCCGCCGCGAGCCCGGCGACAGCCGCCGTCACCACCCGGCGTCGACGCCCGGCACCCGAGGCCGCCGGCCCGACTCGGCCTTCCGCCTCCTCTCCACCTCGGGCCCGGGCGAGCACCCGGCGGTGCCTCGCCCGGCCACGCGCCGGCGTCCACGTGGCCGCGGCCGCGCCCACCGGAAGAGCGATCGCCACCCACTCGATGCCTCGCATCACCTCGCCCCCGCCCCGAGCGCCCGCGTGCGTACCCGCGACAGCCCACAGGCCGGCTCGCTCGCCCGAGGATCGGGCACCGTACGGCCGAGGGCTCGACTCCGCTCACCGCGCCCCGGAGGGACCTCCAGCGCGCCGTGGGCCGCCGCCCGGACGATGCGGGCCGTCCAGAGCACGCCCAACCCCTCCAGGACCGCGCCCGCCACGAGGCAGCCCAGCCCGACCGGGGTGTGCAGCAGGACCTCCGACGGGTGCGCCCCGAGCCCCGCGCCGAGGAGCAGCCCGACACCCGGCAGCGCGGCCAGGACGGCGATCGTCGCGCGCGGCCCGGCCAGTTCCCCGGCGATCTCCTCAGCGAGCGCCCGCTCGCCGCGCAGCGCCTCGGCGACCCGGTCCAGCGCGGCGGCCAACCCCGACCCGCTGTGCGCGGCCACCCGCCAGCAGGCCGCGATGGCCGCGGCTCCGCTACCGCCCGGCAGGTCGGCCAGCAGGTGCAGCGCGGCGGGCACGTCCCCGCCATAGCGGCCGGCCGCGAGCCGGGCCACCGGCTCCTCTCCGAGTCTGCGCAGCCCCTCCGGATCGGCGGCGAGCCGCGCGGTCACCAGGTGCAGCGCCTGCTCCGGCGTCGCCCCGCCGCGCAACTCCCCCGCCAGGCCGGCGCAGAGCTCCACGACGGCCGCGGCCCGGTGCCGAGCTTCCGCCGCCAGGCGCCGCCGCGCCCGCCAACTGCGCAGCGGCAGGACGGCCAGGGCCGCCGCGAGCACCGGCACCGGCGAGGCGGTGGCCTGCCCGACGGCCAACCCGACTGGCAGGAGAAGCAGTTCGGGTGCCAGGAACTCCGGAAGCCGGCCCCGGGGCCCGGCCCGCACCACCACCTCCGGGCCCGCTCTCAGCACCGCGGGCCCGCCGCCCGCCAGCACCAGCCTGGAGCGCCGGCCGCCCGGCAACTGCTCCTGCAGTGCGCGCCACGCGGCGACGGCCACCAGGCACAGCACCATCGTCCAGCAGAAAGCCTGCTGACCTTGCGTCATTTCTCTCACCTCCGTTGTCCTCTGCCCTTCCGACCCGCGCCACCGAGCAGCACCAGGGCGCCCACGACGCACCCGCTGAGCAGCAGGGCGAAGGCGATTCCCACCACCCGCGCGTCCGCACTCGCCGACCCGGCCGCCGTCACCGCTACCGCCCCCGCGATCACGGGCACCCCGACCCGAGCGGCACCCCACGCGCCGCCAGCAGTCCGATCAGCCGCTCCCAGCCCGCACCGGGGCTCAGGCCGCCGGACGCCGGGAAGGCCACCGCGGGTGTGGTCACGGCCGACCCGTCACCGGCTCCGGTCAGCGTGTGGATCTCCGCCACCCGGCGCCGCCCCGAGCCCGGATCGCGGACCAGGTGCACCACCACGTCGAGTGCGGCGCGCAGTTGGCTGTGCAGCGCCGGCCGGTCGAGACCGGCGAGCGAGCCCAGGGCCTCCAGCCGGACCGGCACGTCCGCCGCCGTGTTGGCGTGGACCGTGCCGCAGCCGCCCTCGTGTCCGGTGTTCAGCGCGGCCAGCAGGTCCGACACCTCGGCGCCGCGGACCTCACCGATCACCAGCCGGTCCGGGCGCATCCGCAGCGCCTGGCGGACGAGGTCCCGCAAGGTGAACTCGCCGAGCCCCTCCTGGTTGGGCGGACGGCTCTGCAAGCGGACCACGTGCGGGTGGGCCGGTTGCAGCTCGGCGGAGTCCTCGGCGACCACGATCCGCTCGTCCGGCCCGACCAGGCCGAGCAGGGCCGACAGGAGCGTGGTCTTCCCCGAGCCCGTCCCACCGGACACCAGCATCGACAGCCGGGCCCGCACGATGCCCGCCAGCAGCTCCGCACCTTCCGGTGGCAGCGACCCGCCCGCCACCAACTCGTCGAGCGTGAACGGCCGGGGACGGCAGACCCGCAGCGAGATGTGCGTGCAGCCGGCCGCGATCGGCGGCAGCACGGCGTGCAGCCGGGTGCCGTCCGGCAGTCGGGCGTCCGCCCACGGACGGGCGTCGTCCAACCGCCGACCGGCCGCGGTGGCCAGCCGGTGGGCCAGCCGCCGCACCGCCTCGGCGTCGGCGAAGCGGACTCCGGTGGCTCGCTGCAGGCCGCCGCCACGGTCGACCCACACCTCGTCCGGACCGTTCACCAGGACGTCCGTGACGTCAGGCGCCGCCAGCAGCCGGTCCAGCGGGCCCGCACCCACCAGTTCGGCGCGCAGCGAGCGCACGGTGTCCAGGACCTCGTCCCCGCCGAGCGGCGGGCGGGTGGCCCGCAGCGCGGCGGCGACCGAGCCGGCCGTCGGGGCGGCCCCCGACTCGGCCAGCCGCAGCCGGACCGCGTCCACCAGGGCCGCCGTACGCTGCTCGCGGGCCGTCCGGCCGTACGGGCAGGGACCGGGCCCGTGCCCGGGCGCGGGCTCCGGCGGCCCACCGGGCGGCGGCACGCTCCGCAACGGCCGGTGCTCCCGCGCACCGCCGCCGCCCGGGCCGGGCGAGCCGCTCCGGAGTACCGTTCTGCGCAGACGGACCATCAGTACGCACCTCCTCCGACCACCGGCACCGGCGGCAGCACCTCGTTCAGGAAGCTCGCGCAGAAGCGCGCGAGCGGGCCGCTCTCCCGGCTCCCGGGCGGGACGCCCTTCACGACGTCCTGGGCCAGGCCCGGCTCCGGTTCCAGCTCTCCCGCCAGCGGCAACCGCAGCCCGCGGACGATCTGCCGGGCCGGGAGCCCACCGGCCCGCGCCGGGCGCACCACGGCCCGGACGTCCCCGAGCCGCATCCGGGCCGCCGCCGCGACCCGGTCCGCGGCGGCCACCGCGCGCAGCTCGGCCGAGACCACCAGCAGCGCCAGGTCGGACTGCTCCAGCGCCTGCCCGGCCGCCGCGTCCAGGTGGCGGGGCACGTCGACGACCACCAGCCCGCCGCGCCGCCTGGAGGCGGCCAGCACGCTGCGCATGGCCTCCGGCGGCACCGTCAGGGTGTCGCCGCGGTCCCAGGACAGGCAGGACAGCGCGGCGAGCCGTTTGAGCGCCGGCAGCGCCCTGGCCAGCTCGGCCCCGCTGACCCGCCCGCGGGAGCCGGCCAGATCGGGCCAGCGCAGCCCGCTGACCCGCTCGCCGCCGAGCAGGATGTCCAGGCCCCCGCCCAGCGGATCGCCGTCCAGCAGCATCGTCCGCCGGCCCGCCCGCGCGGCCGTGACCGCCAGCGCGCAGGCCAGGGTCGAGGCTCCGGCCCCGCCGGAGCCTCCGAGCACCGCGACGGTGACCGCCGGGCTGCCGACGCCCTCGGCCGCGTCGGCGATCCGGTCGAGCAGCCAGGCCTCGGCGTCGGGCAGGAACAGCACGTGCTCGGCCCCGAGTTGGACGGCTCTGACCCACACCCCGGGGTCGTCGAGGTCCAGCCCGAGCAGCAGCACCCCGCCACGCCGCCCCAGCCCGGAGCAGCGGACGGCCTGGTCGTCCCCGACCAGGACCAACGAGGCCGCCTCCCAGAGCTCCCGCGTCGGCGGCGCGCCCCGGAGCAGCCTCGGCTCGGTGCCCGCCGCCGCGCAGATCCGCAGCAGGTGCTCGGCCAGGCCGTCGTCCTCGGTGACGATGAGCGGCCCGGCGCCCGAGGGGCCCTCGGCGGTGATGTGGTCGGCGATCGGCGTCGACATGGATTCTCCCCTCCGCGCCGCCGGCCCCCGGGGGGGCCGCCGGCGCACGTCGGACGGTTCCGACGGACGGCCGCCCGACAGGCCTCTGGGGATGGAAGGGGTGAGGCCCTGTCCGGCGACCGCCGTCGGACATCACGGTGGGGGGAGATCAGGAATCCGTCATCCGAGTTCCGATTGCCTGTGGATAACTCGTGTGCTGTGGAGAAATCGTTCACCCGGGCGGGGGGCTAATCGGCGAAGAATTGACGAAAGGGGGTCACCGAGATGAACCGGTGAACCGCCGCGTCCCGTTCGAAGGCTCTCCCGACCGGTGCGCGGCACCTTCCGCGGACCGCTTCCGAGCGGGCACGCGCCACCGATCGGAACCAGCCGTTCGATCCCCGACGCACATGAGCAAATGGCAACGCAGAGTGACGAAAGTCGATCGCCGGGCCGAGGTGACGACACCCCCTGTAGGCCGGCGACACGACGGCGACGGACGCGCCGCGAGGGGCGTTCAAGCCCTGAAGATGGCCCCGGACGTGCGACGACCCCCGCCGGGGGGGAGAGCGGGGGTCGTCTATCCACAGCCCGGCTCGGGGGGGAGGAGCCGGACCGGGTTAGCACGGTCGCGAACGATCCGTGACTTCCATGGTGTACCCGAGCGGCCAGAAACACAAACCCGCACGCCCGCGAGTACGCCGAATGGCGGGGTGTTTTGCGGCTCCCTCTATCCTCGGTTCCCGTGGACACCACCGAGAACGCCGACGACCACGCCGACGAGTCCCAGGGCGACCCGACCGGGCCCGAAGAGCTCCGCCCGCCCGTTCGCCCTCGACCCGGCGGGCTGCGCACGGCGGCCTTCTTCGACCTCGACAAGACCATCATCGCCAAGTCCAGCGCGCTGGCCTTCAGCCGCCCCTTCTACCAGGGCGGACTGATCAACCGTCGGGCCGTACTGCGCAGCGCGTACGCCCAGTTCGTCTTCCTGGTCGGCGGTGCGGACCACGACCAGATGGAGAAGATGCGCGAGTACCTCTCCGCCCTCACCCGGGGCTGGAACGTCCAGCAGGTCCGCGAGATCGTCGCCGAGACCCTGCACAACCTGATCGACCCGATCATCTACGACGAGGCGGCCTCGCTCATCGAGCAGCACCACGCGGCCGGCCGGGACGTGGTGATCGTCAGCAGCTCGGGCTCCGAGGTGGTCGAGCCGATCGGCCGACTGCTCGGAGCGGACCACGTCATCGCCACCCGGCTCAAGGTCGAGGACGGCTGCTACACCGGCGAGATCGAGTACTACGCCTACGCCGAGAACAAGGCCGCCGCCATCCGGGAGTTGGCCGCCACCGAGGGCTACGACCTTGCGGCGTCCTACGCCTACAGCGACTCCTCCACCGACCTGCCGCTGCTGGAGGCGGTCGGCCATCCGTCGGCGGTCAACCCGGACCGCGCGCTGCGGAAGGAGGCGCAGGCCCGGGAGTGGCCGGTGCTGGTCTTCGAGAAGCCGGTGGAACTGCGGCGCCGGCTGCCCGAGTTCTCCGCCCCGAGCGGCTCGGTGCTGACCGCCGTGGCGGCCGGGACGGCCGTGCTGACCGCCGGGGTGATCTGGTACCTGGCCCGTCGGCGGCGCCCCGCCGCCTGAGGCCGTACCGCCCCGCCCCGCCCCCTTGGACAAAACGGGCAACCAGGACAGACTTCTCGTTTCGGGTTCCCCTTTCGCCCGAAACGCGATACAAATGAAGCACGGCCCGCGAGACCCGGTCAGGACCTAAGAGGTCAAACCGACAACGCAGTTCAGGCCCCACGGACCGCACGTACAGATATCCGGGCACCCACATGCAGCCGACCCGCTGTCGGGCCGCCGGACCAGACGAACGGGCAGGATCCCCGTCTGATCGGCACTTCCGGTGCATGCATGGTCACCCGGTATCTGCACCAGCGGCGGCACCCGGCAGGATCAGGTGCCGCCGCATCCTCGTCTCCACGCGCCCTCTTCGCGCGCCCCGCGCCGAGCGCCCGCGCCCCCTCGTGGGGCGCGCGCCGCCGCGGTCCGATCGCTCAGACCATCCCGCGCTGCATCGCCTCGCAGACCGCCGTGCTCTCCCGGACGCCGAGCCGCAGCGCCCGGCCGCAGTGCGCGATCCAGGCCGCCATCCCTTCGGGGGTGCCCGCCAGGTAGCCCGCCAGGGCCCGGCGGTGGGCGGCGGTGCCGAGCTCCGCCAGACCGACCTCGGCCGGGCAGATCGACTTCGGGTCGAGCCCCTCGGCGATCAGCACGATCCGCTGGGCGGCCCGCGCGATCACCCCGTTGTGAGTGCCGAACGGCCGCAGCGCGAGCAGCTCGCCGTACACCACCGAGGCCACGACGAGGGCCGGCGTGCCCACGCCCTGGCCCTCCGCTCGCGCCACCAGCAGCCGGGAGAGCTGGTCGAGCCGGGCCGCCACCTCCTCCGCACCCGGAGCGGGCGGCAGCACGGGCAACGGCCCGTCCACGGCGTCGACCTCGACGCTCTCCACCGGCTCCAGCGCCAGCGGGAACAGCTCCTCGGCGCCCTCGCCGGCCCGACGCGGGCGCCCGGCGGCCGGATCACCGTCGCCGACCGCGAGCAGGTGCAGCCGGGCCAGCACCTGCAGCGGAGAGTGCCGCCAGATGCTGAGCAGCTGACCGGCCTCGGCGGCGATCCGCAGGGCCGCGCCGACCGTCCGGGCTTCGGGGTCCGCGCTGAAGTCGCTGCGTCGGCGGACCTCCTCCAGCGGCCAGTCGGCCCCGGCCAGGGCCGCCGACGCGCGGGCGCCGCGCAGCGCGGACTCGGAGGTGACCTCGGCCGCGCGGCGGCGCATCACCCGGTGGCCGTAGAGCCGGTCGACGGCCTTGCGCACCTCGGCCACCGCGTCGGGGACCCCGGGGAGCTGGGCCAGCGGGGCGAGGGGATCAGTTCCAGTGCTCACCTACCCGAGAGTAATGAACAGGCCGCCCCTCCCGGAACAGCAACCCCGCATCACCCGTTAGAGGCAATCCTCACTTCCCGCCCGCGGCGAAACCCAAACCCCGGCTAGCATGACCACTATCGGAGACGATAACGATTTCCAACTAGGGTCCGCGACGCGCGCACCCTGGGCAGGCGGCCCGCAGCGAGGGCCCTGAGCGAGAGCCGGAGTCCCCAGATGAAGATCGCCTTCGTCGGCAAGGGCGGCAGCGGGAAGACCACGCTGTCCGCGCTGTTCATCCGCCACCTGGCGGCCATGGGCCGGCCGGTCATCGCCGTGGACGCCGACATCAACCAGCACCTGGGCCCCGCCCTGGGGCTGACGGACGATCAGGCCGCCGGACTGCCCCCGCTGGGCGGACACCTGCCGGAGATCAAGGAGTACCTGCGCGGCAGCAATCCGCTGATCCGCTCCTCCGACGAGATGATCAAAACCACGCCGCCTGGCCGCGGTTCGCGGCTGCTGCGGATCGTCGAGGAGAACCCGGTCTACGCCTCCTGCGCCCGCCCGATCGCGCTGGACGAGGGCTCGGTGCGGCTACTGGCGACCGGCGCGTTCACCGAGGAGGACCTCGGGGTGTCGTGCTACCACTCCAAGGTCGGCGCGGTGGAACTGCTGCTCAACCACCTGCTGGACGGCCCCGGCGAGTACCTGGTGACCGACATGACCGCGGGATCGGACTCCTTCGCCTCCGGCCTCTTCACCCGCTTCGACCTGACCTTCCTGGTCGCCGAGCCGACCCGCAAGGGCGTCTCGGTCTACCGCCAGTACCGGGACTACGCCCGCGACTTCGGCGTGCAGCTGCACGTCGTCGGCAACAAGGTGCAGGGCCCGGACGACCTGGCCTTCCTGCGCCGCGAGGTCGGCGGCGACCTGCTCACCACCTTCGGGCAGTCGGACTGGGTGCGCCGCCTGGAGCAGGGCGCCGAGCCGCCGCTGAAGTCCCTGGAGCCGGCCAACCGGGCCGTGCTGGAGGAACTGCGGGTCGCGGCCGACGCGGCGTACGGGCGGCGGGACGCGCGCCGCTACACCGAGCAGGCGGTGCTCTTCCACCGCCGCAACGCGGAGAGCTGGGCCAACTCCAAGGTCGGCATCGACCTCGCGACACAGGTGGACGAGGACTTCGTCCTGGGCGGGTTCGCGGACGACGGCGGGCGCACGGCCCCGGCGGGCGCCCACGCCTGACACGCACCACCACAGCCGGACGGGCCGCGGCCCCCCCCCCCCCGGGCGCCCCGCCCCCGTAGACCCACCCCGCCCCCACCCCCCCCCCCCCCCCCCCCCCCCCCCCCCCCCCCCCCCCCCCCCCCCC